>NZ_JBSGHN010000003.1:543445-769015 GCF_053604425.1 Microbispora sp. NPDC004025
GGCAACGGCAGGCCGGGGGCGGCGGCGCTGTGGGGTGCGGGTTCCACCGTGCCGCGGCGACCCGACGCCCCTCGGCCGACGGTCAGCGGTTCAACGTGCGCACGCGGCGGGTGGCGGCGGCCCGCCGCGCCAGTTCCTCCGGCTCGGGGTAGCGCACCTCCTCCAGCGTGAGGCCGTGCGCGGGCGCGACGTGCACGCCCGAATCCCGTACGGCTCGCGCCAGCACCTCAACCGGCCACTCGACGGGCCGCCTGCCCTCCCCCACGGTCAGCAGCGACCCGACCAGCGCCCGGACCATCGAATGGCAGAACGCGTCGGCGACCACCGTCGCGAGGAGGATCCCGTCCTCGCCCCTGACCCAGTCGAGCCGCTGCAACTCGCGGATCGTGGTGGCGCCCTCGCGCCTGCGGCAGAAGGCGGCGAAGTCGTGCTCGCCCAGAAGCCGGGCTGCCGCCGCGTTCAGCAGGTCCACGTCCAGCGGCCGGGCATACCACAGCACCTCGCGTCGCCGCAGCGGGTCGACCCCGCCGGGGGCGTCGGCGACCCGGTAGCCGTACCGCCTCGACAGCGCGGAGAACCGGGCGTCGAAGCCCTCTGGGGCCACGCTGACGGCGTGCACCCGCACGTCGGGGGGCAGCAGACCGGCGAGCCGCCTCGTCAGCGCAGCGAGCCACTCAGCGCCGCGCTCCTCCCACGCCTCCTCCGGCTCCGCCGGGACGGGGGCGCGCCCGGAGGCGGCGGCGGCCAGTGCGGCGAGCGGAACGTCGGCGTGCGCCACCTGTCCCCTCGCGTGGACGCCGGCGTCGGTGCGGCCCGCGACCGTGAGCGGCGGCGGGGCGTCCAGGCGCAGGATCCGGCCGAGCGCGTCCTCGATCTCCCCCTGCACGGTCCGCCGCCCGGGCTGGCGCGCCCAGCCCGAGAAGTCCGTGCCGTCGTAGCCCAGGTCCAGCCTCAGCCGCAGTTCTCGCCTCACGACATCCCTCGTACGGTGCACCACAAAAGAAGAGCGGGCCCAGCGTCCCCCGAAGGGAAGCTGAGCCCGCTCACGGAGCCTGGGATCAGGCCTCGTCCTTCTTGTCGCCCTCCGCCGGGGCGGCCTCGGCGGCCTCGGCGGTGGTGCTCTCCGCGGCCTCGTCCTGCGCCGCCGGCGTCTCCTCGACCTCCGCGGGGGCCGGAGCGGCCTCGGCGGCGGGAGCCGTGCGGGAGACCCGGACCGGGTTCAGCTGCTCGGTCACCAGCTCGATGACCGCCATGGGGGCAGCGTCGCCCTTACGCGGGCCGAGCTTGGTGATCCGGGTGTAGCCACCGGGACGCTCGGCGTACGTCGGGGCGATCTCGGTGAAGAGGTGGTGGACGACGCCCTTGTCGCGGACGACCGTCAGCACCTGGCGACGGTTGTGGATGTCGCCCTTCTTCGCCTTGGTGATCAGCTTCTCCGCGAGCGGGCGGAGACGCCTGGCCTTGGCCTCGGTGGTGGTGATCCGGCCGTTCTGGAACAGCGCGGTGGCGAGGTTCGCCAGGATCAGCCGCTCGTGGGAGGGGCTGCCGCCGAGGCGGGCGCCCTTGGTGGGCTTGGGCATGTGATGCTCCTCATGGATAACCCGCTCCGGCCGTGTCAGGTACCGGGGTCGGGCCGACCGGCGTACCGGTCGTGACTTGTCATCGCCGTCTCATGCCGCCCCGGAAGGGCGGCACGAGACGGAGGTGGCACTACTGGTGAGACGGACGCTCAGTACTGCTCGGTCTCGATGAACCCGCCGTCCTCGTCGTCGTACCCGCCGCCGGCGACGGCGGAGGGGTCGAACCCGGGCGGGGAGTCCTTGAGAGCCAGGCCCATCTCGTGCAGCTTCTGCTTGACCTCTTCGATCGACTTGGCGCCGAAGTTGCGGATGTCCAGCAGGTCCTGCTCGCTGCGGGCGACGAGCTCACCCACGGTGTGGATGCCCTCGCGCTTGAGGCAGTTGTACGAACGGACGGTGAGGTTGAGCTCCTCGATCGGCAGTGCCAGGTCGGCCGCGAGAGCCGCGTCCGTCGGCGACGGGCCGATGTCGATGCCCTCGGCCTCCACGTTGAGCTCGCGGGCCAGGCCGAACAGCTCGACCAGGGTCTTGCCGGCCGAGGCCACCGCGTCGCGGGGCTTCATGGACGGCTTGGTCTCGACGTCGAGGATGAGGCGGTCGAAGTCCGTGCGCTGCTCGACACGGGTGGCCTCGACCTTGTAGGTGACCTTGAGCACCGGGGAGTAGATCGAGTCGATCGGAATCCGGCCGATCTCCTGACCCGGCTGCTTGTTCTGCGCGGCGGAGACGTAGCCGCGGCCGCGCTCGACGGTCAGCTCCATCTCCAGCTTCGCCTTGCCGTTCAGCGTGGCGATGTGCAGGTCGGGGTTGTGCACCTCGACACCGGCCGGAGGCGCGATGTCGGCGGCGGTGACCTCACCGGGGCCCTGCTTGCGCAGGTACATGACCACGGGCTCGTCGTGCTCGGAGGAGACGACCAGCGACTTGAGGTTCAGGATGATGTCGGTGACGTCTTCCTTGACCCCGGGCACGGTCGAGAACTCGTGGAGCACGCCCTCGATGCGGATGCTGGTGACCGCCGCCCCCGGAATGGAGGACAGCAGCGTGCGCCGCAGCGAGTTGCCGATGGTGTAGCCGAAGCCCGGCTCGAGCGGCTCGATGATGAACCTGGACCGGTGCTCCTCGAGCGACTCCTCCTGGAGGCTCGGGCGCTGTGCGATGAGCATCTGGATCTCCTGGATCCGGGACGGCCCCGCCACCGTGGACGAGGGGTCCCTGGGTTACGGCGACGCCCGCTATTTGACGCCGCTCGCCTACAACCATGATGCCGTACGGCCGGGAGTGTACCGGCCGTACGGCGTCATTAAATGCCGGGGCCCTACTACTTGGAGTAGAGCTCGACGATGAGCTGCTCCTGGACCAGCGTGTCGATCTGCTGGCGGACCGGAAGCTGGTGCACGAGGATGCGCATGTTCTCGGCGGAGACGCCCAGCCAGGCCGGGACGGTCTTGTCGCCGGCGGTCGCGCGGGCCACCTCGTACGGGAGCAGGTTGCGCGACTTCTCGCGGACCTCGATGATGTCGTGCTCGCGGACGCGGTACGACGGGATGTCGACCTTCTTGCCGTTCACGAGGAAGTGGCCGTGGCGCACCTGCTGGCGGGCCGCGTCACGCGACTCGGCGAAGCCGGCGCGGTAGACCACGTTGTCGAGACGGCTCTCCAGGATCTGGAGGAGGTTCTCACCCGTCTTGCCGGCCTTGCGGTTGGCTTCCTCGTAGTAGTTGTGGAACTGCTTCTCGAGGACGCCGTAGATGCGGCGGGTCTTCTGCTTCTCACGGAGCTGGAGCTGGTACTCCGACTCCTTCGGACGGCCGCGGCCGTGCTCACCCGGCGGGTACGGGCGGATCTCGATGGGGCACTTGGCGGACTCGCACTTCTTGCCCTTGAGGAAGAGCTTGGTCTTCTCACGGCGGCAGAGCTTGCAGTCCGGACCCGTGTAACGAGCCATTTCTCTCTACTCTCCTGAGCTCAGACGCGACGGCGCTTGGGCGGACGGCAGCCGTTGTGCGGAACCGGGGTCACGTCCTGGATGGACCCGACCTCGAGGCCGGTCGCCTGCAGCGAACGGATCGCGGTCTCACGGCCGGAGCCGGGGCCCTTGACGAAGACGTCGACCTTCCGCATGCCGTGCTCCATGGCGCGGCGGGCGGCGTTCTCGGCAGCCATCTGGGCGGCGAACGGGGTGGACTTGCGGGAGCCCTTGAACCCGACGTGGCCGGCGCTGGCCCAGGAGATCACGTTCCCGTTCGGGTCGGTGATCGAAACGATGGTGTTGTTGAACGTGCTCTTGATGTGGGCGTGCCCGTGAGCGACGTTCTTCTTTTCCTTGCGGCGCACCTTCTTCGGTGCGCCCTGGCGGCTCTTCGGCGGCATTTAAGCGCTATCTCCTGGCAGTGGCTGCTAAGGACTACTTCTTGCCCGGCTTCTTCTTGCCGGCAACGGTCTTCTTCTTACCCTTGCGGGTACGCGCGTTCGTCTGCGTCCGCTGACCGTGGACAGGCAGCCCCTTGCGGTGCCGGATGCCCTGGTAACAGCCGATCTCGATCTTGCGTCGGATGTCGGCCTGAATCTCGCGGCGGAGGTCGCCCTCGATCTTGTAGTTCGCCTCGATGAAGTCACGCATCGGGACGAGCTCGGCGTCCGTGAGCTGGTGGACGCGCAGGTCGGGGCTGATGCCGGTCGCGTCAAGGATCTCCTTGGCGCGGGTGCGGCCGATTCCGAAAACGTAGGTGAGAGCGATCTCCAGCCGCTTGTCGCGGGGGAGGTCGACGCCAACCAGGCGGGCCATGGTCGGGCATTCTCCTTCAATGTGGCGGAGGTCTTGCGCCGCACTTCCCCTCCCATGCCCGGGCGAGGGCCCCGGCCTCCGACCGGGGGTCTCCCGCGTGGTACGGCTTGCGCCGCCTGCGCGGGTGTGTGACGCGATTTCGTTGTTCCGGCCCTCACGCGGCTCGAGCCCGCCACATGGGCGGACTCAGCAGGGGCCTGGTGGCGACGTACTGAGAGCTGGGCTCAGCCCTGGCGCTGCTTGTGGCGCAGGTTGTCGCAGATCACCATGACACGACCGTGCCGGCGAATCACCTTGCACTTGTCGCAGATCTTCTTGACGCTCGGCTTGACCTTCATAGTCCTTATTCGTTCCGCATACGGCCCGTCCCGCTGGCGGGCGGGCTACTTGTACCGGTAGACGATCCGTCCGCGACTCAGGTCGTAGGGGCTCAGCTCCACGACCACCCGGTCATCGGGCAGGATCCTGATGTAGTGCATCCGCATTCGCCCGCTGATGTGGGCCAGGACCTTGTGACCGTTGTCGAGTTGCACCCGGAACATCGCGTTCGGGAGCGACTCAATAACAGTGCCCTCAATCTCGATGGCGCCGTCTTTCTTGGCCATGGCCCTCGCGTTTCACAGATCGGATCGTCAGAGGCTTCGGAACACTAAGCAGCCGCGACCTTCGGGCGCTTGCAGAGAGCGGCGACCAGCCAGGCCGCCTAGGCGCAAAGGTCATAGTGAACCGACAAAGGAGTGTACGACAACCCGGGCCGAATTGCGAAACGACGGCAGGGGTCCCTACACAACCAGATCACAGGGTACCCCCGGCGAAGGCCGACGGCCAATCCCACGCGCGCGCATCGCGTGGTGGAGGGGAAACCACCGCACCCGCCCGCCCGGCACCGCCGAAATGCCGGGACGGGGCGGGTGCGGCCTGATCACCGCGGGGGCACGGCCCGAGTGGTGCCGTGCGTCGCGACACCGGACATCTACCCGCCCGCGGCTCCCGCGACGGCGGCCCTCCGGTAAAAAACGCTCAGGCGCCTGAAGAACGCTCAGGCGCCGCGCCGCCGGGACTGCCCGGCCGTACCGGCGATCGTGCTGACGAGGAGGATGACGCCCCAGGGGCCCATCACCCACAGCGGCCACGGATAGACGAAGTGGCCGGAGGACAGGCCGACGATGAGCCAGACCACCCAGTTCACGCCGCTGGCGCCCGCCCAGGTGGACCAGGCGGCCCGCAGACCCGCCCGCGCCTTGTCGTCGTCACGCCGGGCCGGCCGGGACCCTTGCGCGGGCTCGACGGCGGCCGGCAGGCGGTTCAGGTCGATGCCGGGCAGGTCGGAGGTGAGCCTGGCCAGTTCCCCGTACGTGCGGCTCTGGTAGACCTGCTCCAGCCGCTCGTTGAACTCGTCGAGCGTGAGCCTGCCCTCGGCCACGTGCTCGCGCAGCGCCGCGGCGACCCGGTCACGGTCGCCGTCCGAGGCCCGCATCTCCGGCGCTGCCGCCATCACCATCTCCCGGCTGTTCGAGCGATATGACCATTATGGTGCAGGTGCCGCCAGGACGGGCGGAGCCGTCAGGAGGTCTCCCCCGCCTCGGCCCCGGCGCCCGAGAAGCGGGAGGCGCCTCCGTCGAGCGCGGTGAGGACCAGCGGGCCGTTCTCCGTCACCGCGACGCTGTGCTCGAAGTGGGCGGACGCGCGGCCGTCGAGGGTGACGACGGTCCAGTCGTCGGCCAGCACCTTGGTCCGGTCGGTGCCGAGGTTCACCATCGGCTCGACCGCGAAGCACATGCCCACCTCGAAGCGGGGGCCCCGCCCCGGACGGCCGTGGTTGGCCACCCAGGGGTCCATGTGCATCTCGGTGCCGATGCCGTGCCCGCCGTACTCCTGGGGGATGCCGTAGCGGCCCTGAGAGCGCACGTACTGCTCGATCCGGTGGCCGATGTCGCTCAGGTGCCCGCCGACCCGCAGGGCCGCGATGCCCCGCCACATGGCCTCCTCGGTCACCCGCATGAGCTCGGTCAGCTTCGGGTCCACCTCTCCGATCCCCACGGTGATCGCGGAGTCCCCGTGCCACCCGTCGAGGATCGCGCCGCAATCGATGGAGATGATGTCGCCCTCGCGCAGCGCGCGGCGGTCGGTGGGGATGCCGTGGACGACCTCGTCGTTCACGGAAGCGCAGATCGTGGCGGGGAAGCCCTGGTAGCCCTTGAACGACGGGATCGCGCCCTCGCTCCGGATCGCCTCCTCGGCGATGGCGTCGAGGTCCAGCGGCGTCATCCCGGGCCGGACCGACGTCCGGAGCAACTCCAGCGTCCGGCCGACGACCAGGCCGGCCGCGCGCATCTTCTCCAGTTGCTCCGCGCTCTTGATCTGAATTCCGTGCCGGTTCTTTTTGAACACGTAGTCACACCCCCTGCCGAAATTCTCCCATATAAGCCTGAACGCCACCCCATGGAGTGGAGTGGCGTTCCCGGCCGCGGTAATGGTTCAGTCGGCGAACCGTCGCAGCGCCGACATCGCCCGCTGAGTGATCTCCTCGACCGGCCCGGTCGCGTCGACCCCCTGCAGAATGCCCTCGTCGGCGTAGAACGAGATGAGCGGCGACGTCTGCTCCTGATAGACCTCCAGGCGCCGCCTGATGGTCTCCTCGCGGTCGTCGTCCCGCTGGAAGAGCTCCCCGCCGCAGGCGTCGCAGACGCCCTCCACCGCGGGCGGGTCGAACAGCACATGCCACACCTTGCCGCAGGAACGGCACGTACGGCGCCCCGCGAGCCGGCGGACGACCTCGTCGTCCTCGACGACCAGGTTGAGGACCACGTCGAGCGCCGTGCCGAACTCGGCCAGCATCTTCTTGAGGACCTCGGCCTGGGGCACGTTGCGGGGAAAGCCGTCCAGGAGGAAGCCCTCCTGCGCGTCGTCCTCCGACAGCCGGTCGCGGACCATGGCCACGGTCACCTCGTCGGGGACGAGGTCACCGCGGTCCATGTACTCCTTGGCGAGTTTGCCGAGCTCCGTGCCGCCGGACACGTTGGCACGGAAGATGTCGCCTGTCGAGATTTTCGGGATCGACAGGTGCGATGCGATGAACTGGGCCTGCGTCCCCTTACCCGCTCCGGGGGGCCCAACCAGGACGACGCGCACTATCTCAGGAAGCCCTCGTAGTTGCGCTGCTGAAGCTGGCTCTCGATCTGCTTGACCGTGTCCAGACCAACACCAACCATGATCAGAATGCTGGTCCCTCCGAACGGGAAGTTCTGGCTCGCGCCGACCGCCCCGAGCGCGATGATCGGGATCAGCGAGATGAAGCCCAGATACGGAGCGCCCGTGGCCGTGAGCCTGTTGAGCACGTAGCTCAGGTACTCAGCGGTCGGCCGGCCCGGGCGGATGCCCGGAATGAACCCACCGTACTTCTTCATGTTGTCGGCCACTTCAGGGGGGTTGAAAGTGATGGACACGTAGAAGTACGTGAAGAACACGATCATCGCGAAGAACACGGCCATGTAGACCGCGCTGTCGCCCTGAACCAGGTTCCGGGCCAGCCAGTCGATCACCGCGTTGGGGTTCTGGCTGTTGCCGAACAGCGTCACCAGAAGCTGGGGCAGGTACAGCAGCGACGAGGCGAAGATGACCGGGATGATGCCCGCCTGGTTCACCTTGAGCGGGATGTAGGTCGAGGTGCCGCCGTACATCCGGCGGCCGACCATCCGCTTGGCGTACTGCACCGGGATACGGCGCTGCGCCTGCTCGATGAAGACGACGACGCCGATCATCACGATTCCGACGATCATGACGATGACGAACTTGAACGGGCTCTGGCGGAAGATGTTCACCAGCTCGGACGGGAACACCGCGATGACCTGCGTGAAGATCAGGATCGACATGCCGTTGCCGACGCCGCGGTCGGTGACGAGCTCGCCCAGCCACATGATCACGGCGGTACCCGCGGTCATCGTGACCACCATGGTCACCAGGGGGAAGACCTCCTGGCTCAGCAGGATCTGCTCGTTACAGTTGGGGAACAGCTGGCCGCTGCGCGCCAGTGCGACGAACGCCGTCGACTGCAGCACCGCCAGTCCGATGGTCAGATAACGTGTGTACTGCGTGATCTTCGCCGTCCCCGACTGGCCCTCCTTCTTGAGGGCCTCCAACCGGGGAATCACCACCGTCAGCAGCTGCAGGATGATGCTCGCGGTGATGTACGGCATGATGCCGAGCGCGAACACTGAAAGTTTCAACAGGGCGCCGCCGCTGAAGAGCTGCACCATCCCGTAGATGTTGCCGGAGTCTCCCGCCTGGGCCTGCTCGAGACACAGGGCCACGTTCTGGGCGTTGACGCCCGGCGTGGGAAGCACCGAGCCAAGCCGGAACAGCACGATGATGCCCAATGTGAAGAGCAGCTTCTTGCGCAGGTCCGGCGTCCGGAACGCCCGGGTAATCGCGGTCAGCACGGTCCCTCCTGCGCGCCAGTGACGCGGTAACGGTCGGCGATGGCCCGCAAGGCGTCCATCGACATGTCTTCCTGCCAGAGTGCTTGGTCAGGCACGGATGGAGCCCCGTGCCAGGCGAACTCTAACGCACTACGGGCGCGGAGGCTCATAACGAACCTCCGCGCCTCGTGCAGCGTCATGCCTACAGCTCGGAGACCGAGCCACCGGCCGCGGCGATCTTCTCCTTCGCGCTGGCGGAGAAGGCGTGCGCCTGCACGTTCACCGCCACGGAGATCTCGCCGGTGCCCAGCACCTTCACGGGCTGGTTCTTGCGGACCGCACCCTTGGCCACCAGGTCGTCGAGCGTGACGTCGCCGCCCTGGGGGAACAGCTCCCCGAGCCTGTCCAGGTTGACGACCTGGTAGGTCGTCTTGAACAGGGCGTTGGAGAAGCCCTTCAGCTTCGGCAGCCGCCGCTGGAGCGGGACCTGGCCGCCTTCAAAGCCCGGCATGACTGCCGTACGGGCCCGGGTGCCCTTGGTGCCACGGCCGGCCGTCTTGCCCTTGGAGCCCTCGCCACGGCCCTTGCGGGTCTTGGCCTTGTTGGAGCCGGGGGCCGGACGGAGGTCGTGGATCTTGAGCGGAGCGTTCTCGGTCATGACTAGTCGACCTCCTCAACCTCGACGAGGTGCGACACCTTGGCGACCATGCCCCGGATCTCGGGACGGTCCTCCTTGACGACCACGTCGCCGATTCGCTTCAGGCCCAGCGAACGCAGCGAGTCGCGCTGGTTCTGCTGGCCGCCGATCTTGGACCGGGTCTGGGTGATCTTCAGGCGAGCCATCGCTAGCTCACCGCCTTGGCGGCCGCCGCGGCCTCGGCCAGGCCCTCGGCGCGAGCCTTCAGCATGGCCTTGGGAGCGACGTCCTCGATCGGCAGGCCACGCCGGGCGGCGATCTCCTCGGGCCGGCTGAGGCCCTTCAGAGCCGCCACGGTGGCGTGCACAATGTTGATCGGGTTGTCCGAGCCGAGCGACTTGGACAGCACGTCGTGGATCCCGGCGCACTCCAGGACCGCGCGGACCGGACCACCCGCGATGACGCCCGTACCGGGCGAGGCCGGACGCAGAAGGACGACGCCGGCGGCGTCCTCGCCCTGCACCGGGTGCGGGATGGTGCCCTGGATGCGCGGGACCTTGAAGAAGTGCTTCTTGGCCTCCTCGACGCCCTTGGCGATCGCCGCGGGCACCTCCTTGGCCTTGCCGTAGCCGACCCCGACGAGGCCGTTGCCGTCGCCGACGATGACCAGCGCGGTGAAGCTGAAGCGCCGGCCGCCCTGGACGACCTTGGCCACTCGGTTGATCTTTACGACGCGCTCGATGTACGAGACGCCCTTGTCTGCGGCGCCACCGCGGCGGTCATCACGACGGTCACGCCGCTCGCCACCGCCGCCGGCACCGCGACGCGGAGCTGCAGCCATCAGTGGTTCCTCTTCTCGTTGCTCTTGGGACGGGTCATGAGGCGCGACCCTCGGACCGGAGCCATCAGAACTCCAGCCCGCCTTCACGGGCGCTGTCCGCGAGAGCGGCGATCCGCCCCGCGTAGCGGTTGCCACCGCGGTCGAACACGACAGCGGTGATCCCGGCGGTCTTGGCCCGCTGAGCGAGAAGCTCGCCGACCTTCTTCGCCTTCTCGGTCTTGTCACCCTCGGCGCCGCGCAGGGAGGCGTCCATGGTGGAGGCGCTCACCAGCGTGTGGCCCTGGGTGTCGTCGACGATCTGCACGAACAGGTGACGCGTGGACCGGTTGACGACCAGACGCGGACGCTCGGCCGTGCCGAACACGTTCTTGCGGACGCGGTTGTGCCGGCGGGCCCGGGAGACCGTGCGGGCGGCCGTGTGCTTGCCGAACGCAGCCTTTCCAGCCATGCCTACTTACCAGCCTTTCCGACCTTGCGGCGGACAACCTCGCCCTGGTAGCGCACGCCCTTGCCCTTGTACGGGTCCGGCTTGCGCAGCTTCCTGATGTTCGCGGCGACCTCGCCGACCTTCTGCTTGTCGATGCCGTCCACGTGGAACAGGGTCGGCTTCTCGACACGGAAGGAGACGCCCTCGGGCGCGTCGACGATCACCGGGTGGCTGAAGCCCAGCGAGAACTCCAGCTGCGTCGGGCCCTTGGCCGCGACGCGGTAACCGACGCCGACGATCTCCAGCGTCTTCGTGTAGCCCTGCGTGACACCCGCCACCATGTTGGCGATGAGCGTGCGCGACAGGCCGTGCAGCGCACGAACCTTGTTCTCGTCGTTCGGGCGGGTGACGGCGATGGTGCCGTCCTCGCCACGCGAGACCTCGATGGGCTCGGCGACCGTGTGAGTGAGCGTGCCCTTGGGCCCCTTGACCTGGACCGCCCGGCCGTCGATCGTGATGTCGACACCCGCCGGTACGGGGATGGGCAGCCGTCCGATTCGCGACATGCTGAGTTCCTCCCCTCGTTACCAGACGTAGGCGAGGACTTCCCCGCCCACTCCACGCTTGCTCGCCTGCCGGTCCGTCATCAGGCCGCCGGACGTCGAGATGATCGCGACGCCCAGACCGCCCAGAACGCGGGGCAGGTTGTCCTTCTTTGCGTAGACCCGCAGACCGGGCTTCGACACCCGGCGCAGGCCGGCGATGGAGCGCTCGCGGGTGGGGCCGAACTTCAGCTCCATCACGAGGTTCTTGCCGACCTTCGCGTCCTCGACGCTCCAGCCCTGGATGTAGCCCTCCTGCTGGAGGATCTCCGCGATGTGTGCCTTGATCTTCGAGTAAGGCATGCTCACGGTGTCGTGATAGGCCGAGTTCGCGTTCCGCAGACGCGTCAGCATGTCTGCGATCGGGTCGGTCATCGTCATGGCCGGTGGCCTTCCTCACCGCGGTTTCCCGATGGGACCTTCGGTGTGGTCGTGGGCGCTGTGGTCAGCGCCCGGTTGATAAGACTTCTTTGCGGCTGGCCCCGCGAGGGCTTACCAGCTCGACTTGGTGATGCCGGGCAGCTCGCCCCGGTGAGCCATCTCGCGGAAGCACACGCGGCACAGCCCGAACTTGCGGTAGACAGCGCGGGGACGGCCACAGCGGGAGCAACGAGTGTACGCCCGGACCTCGAACTTCTGCTTGCGCGCTGCCTTGACCTTCAGCGACGTCTTCGCCATGATCAGGCCTCCTTGAAGGGGAAACCGAGGAGCTTCAGCAGCGCCCGGCCCTGCTCGTCGTTCTTCGCGGTGGTCACGACCGTGATGTCCATGCCCCGCTGCCGGTCGACCTTGTCCTGGTCCACCTCGTGGAACATGACCTGCTCGGTGAGGCCGAAGGTGTAGTTGCCGTTGCCGTCGAACTGCTTCGGCGACAGGCCGCGGAAGTCCCGGATACGCGGCAGCGCCAGGGACAGCAGGCGGTCGAGGAACTCCCACATGCGGTCGCCGCGCAGTGTCACGTGCGCGCCGATCGGCATGCCCTCACGCAGCTTGAACTGCGCGATGGACTTGCGGGCGCGGGCGACGGCCGGCTTCTGGCCGGTGATGGCGGTGAGGTCGCGCACGGCGCCCTCGATGAGCTTCGAGTCGCGAGCGGCCTCGCCGACGCCCATGTTCACCTTGATCTTGGTGATCGTGGGCACCTGCATGATGTTCTCGATGCCGAACTCCTCGCGCAGCTTCGCGATGATCTCCTCGCGGTAGCGCTGCTTGAGGCGCGGAACGGTCCGCTCTTCAGTGGTCGCGGTCATCAGTTGTCCTCACCCGTCGCCTCGGCGTCGCCCTTCGCGGCGGCCTTCTTCTCGGGCTTCTTCTCGTCATCCTTGAGCTTCTTGACGTTGCTCACGTGGATGGGAGCCTCCATGGTCTGCACGCCGCCCTCCTGAGCGCCGCGCGGTCCCTGGTTGGTGACCTTGGAGTGCTTCTTGATCATGTTGACGCCCTCGACCACCACGCGCTCCTCGCGCGGGTAGGCGGCGATGATCCGGCCCTTGGCGCCCTTGTCCTTGCCGGCGATGACCTGGACGAGGTCGCCCTTCTTCACGTGCAGCTTCGGCATCACAGCACCTCCGGCGCGAGCGAGATGATGCGCATGAACTTCTTGTCGCGCAGTTCACGGCCCACCGGGCCGAAGATGCGGGTGCCCCGGGGGTCGCCGCTGTCCTTGATGATGACCGCGGCGTTCTCGTCGAAGCGGATGTAGGAGCCGTCGGGGCGGCGGCGCTCCTTCACGGTGCGCACCACGACAGCCTTGACAACGTCGCCTTTTTTAACGCCTCCGCCGGGAATGGCGTCCTTCACCGTGCCAACGATGATGTCGCCGATTCCCGCGTAGCGCCGACCCGAGCCGCCGAGCACGCGGATGCAAAGGATTTCCTTCGCACCCGTGTTGTCGGCGACCTTGAGCCGCGACTCCTGCTGGATCACGTCTACTCCTGTGTGTCGTGCCGGTTCTCACCCTCGTGGTGAGCCTGGCCGAACTGATGTGGTCTTTTTCCCTCGGCGACAGCCGTACGACCGCCGCCGCTGGCGGACGGGGCCGACAGCCGGCCCCGCCCCTTGGACACCGTCGTGGGGGGCGGGTCTCCCACCCCCCACGAGGCGCGTCTATGTGAGGTTACTTGGCCTTCTCGAGGATCTCGACGACTCGCCACCGCTTGGTGGCCGACAGCGGCCGGGTCTCCATCAGGAGGACGCGGTCGCCGACGCCGCAGGAGTTCTGCTCGTCGTGGGCCTTGTACTTCGTAGTACGGCGGATGACCTTGCCGTACAGCGGGTGCTTGACGCGGTCCTCGACGGCGACGACGACGGTCTTGTCCATCTTGTCGCTGACGACCAGGCCCTCACGGGTCTTGCGGTAGTTCCGCTGCGTCTCGGTGGTCGGGGTCTCGGTTGCTTCAGACATCGCTCGGCTCCTTCTCGACCGTGACGATCCCGAGCTCGCGCTCGCGCATCACGGTGTAGATGCGGGCGATCTCGCGGCGGACGGCGCGCAGCCGCCCGTGGCTCTCCAGCTGCCCGGTCGCCGACTGGAAGCGGAGGTTGAACAGCTCCTCCTTGGCTTCCTTCAGCTTCTGGACCAGGACCTCCTGGTCCTCGACTCGCAGCTCCGCGGCGGTCAGACCCTTAGCCATCACGCCTCACCCACTTCACGCTTGACGAAACGGCACTTCATGGGGAGCTTGTGCATCGCGCGCCGCATGGCCTCGCGGGCCACGGGCTCGGCGACACCGGACAGCTCGAACATGACACGGCCGGGCTTGACATTGGCGATCCACCACTCCGGAGAGCCCTTACCGGAACCCATGCGGGTCTCGGCCGGCTTCTTCGTCAGGGGACGGTCCGGGAAGATGTTGATCCACACCTTGCCGCCACGGCGGATGTGCCGGGTCATGGCGATACGTGCGGCCTCGATCTGGCGGTTGGTCACGTAGGAGTGCTCAAGCGCCTGAATGCCGAACTCGCCGAAGACGACCCGGGTGCCGCCCTTGGCGGCGCCGCTGCGGTCGGGCCGGTGCTGCTTGCGGTGCTTGACCCTGCGCGGGATCAGCATGGTCAGCTCCCTTCAGCACCCGGCTGCTCCGCCGGGCCGGTCTCGGGGGCGGCCTGCGCGGCCGCCTCAGTCCTGGGTGCACGGTCGGTACGGCCCGCGCCGCCGCGACGCGGACGGTCGCCGCCACCGCGACGCGGACGCTCGCCCGCACCACCGCGACGGTCGTCACGCTCACGACGCTGGCTCGCGCGGGCACCGGCCGCGGCCGCCTCCCGCTCGGAGCGGCTGGTCGGCGCCTCGCCCTTGTAGATCCACACCTTCACGCCGATGCGGCCGAAGGTGGTGCGGGCCTCGTAGAAGCCGAAGTCCACGTCCGCACGGAGCGTGTGCAGGGGCACGCGGCCCTCGCGGTAGAACTCCGAGCGCGACATCTCGGCGCCGCCGAGACGGCCGGAGCACTGGACACGGATGCCCTTGGCCCCGCTCTTCATGGCGGACTGCATGGCCTTGCGCATGGCCCGGCGGAACGAGACGCGGCTGGACAGCTGCTCGGCCACGCCCTGCGCGACGAGCTGCGCGTCGATCTCGGGGTTCTTCACCTCGAGGATGTTCAGCTGGACCTGCTTCTTGGTCAGCTTCTCCAGGTCGCCGCGGATACGGTCGGCCTCGGCGCCGCGACGGCCGATGACGATGCCCGGCCGGGCGGTGTGGATGTCGACCTGGACGCGGTCGGTCGTGCGCTCGATCTCGACCTTGGAGATGCCGGCCCGCTCCATGCCCTTCTGCAGCATGCGACGGATCGCCACGTCCTCAGCGACGTACGACTTGTACAGCTTGTCGGCGTACCACCGGCTCTTGAAGTCGGTCGTGATGCCGAGGCGGAACCCGTGCGGGTTAACCTTCTGGCCCACTAGCGGGTCCTTCCCTTCGGCTCGCGGGACTCCACGATCACGGTGATGTGGCTCGTCCGCTTGTTGATCCGATAGGCACGACCCTGGGCACGCGGGCGGAAGCGCTTGAGCGTCGGGCCCTCGTCGACCCACGCCCGGCTCACGAAGAGCGTGTCCCGGTCGAGCTTGAAGTTGTGCTCAGCGTTCGCGATCGCGCTCGAGAGCACCTTGTAAACGGTCTCGCTCGCCGCCTGGGGAGCGAACTGCAGCACGGCCTGCGCCTCCGAAGCGGGCAGCCCGCGAATGAGGTCCACCACACGGCGGGCCTTCCGGGGCGTGTGGCGCGCGTACCGCGCCTGTGCCCTGGCTTCCATCGCTTTCTCCTCTAACTGCTTGCTTGAAGGCGCTTACCGCCGGCTGCGGCGGTCTTCCTTGACGTGGCTGCGGAACGTCCGCGTGGGAGCGAACTCACCGAGCTTGTGACCGATCATCGACTCGGTGACGAAGACCGGAACGTGCTTGCGGCCGTCGTGCACGGCGATCGTGTGACCGATCATGTCCGGCACGATCATGGAGCGCCGCGACCACGTCTTGATGACGTTCTTGGTGCCCTTCTCGTTCTGAGCGTCCACCTTCTTCTGAAGGTGGTCGTCCACGAAGGGACCCTTCTTAAGACTACGTGGCATATCGGCTGCTCCTACCGCTTCTTCCTCTTGCTCCGACGACGGATGATCAGCCGGTCGCTGGGCTTGTTCGGCTGCCGGGTACGACCCTCGGGCTTACCCTTCGGGTTCACCGGGTGGCGACCACCGGAGGTCTTGCCCTCACCACCGCCGTGCGGGTGGTCGACCGGGTTCATGGCGACACCGCGGACCGTGGGGCGCTTGCCCTTCCAGCGGTTACGGCCGGCCTTGCCGATGCTGATGTTGGCCTGCTCGGCGTTGCCCACCTGGCCCACCGAGGCCCGGCAGCGCACGTCGACCTGACGCATTTCTCCGGACGGCATACGCAGGGTCGCGTACATGCCCTCCTTGGCGAGCAGCTGGATCTGCGCGCCGGCGCTGCGGCCGAGCTTGGCCCCGCCACCGGGACGCAGCTCCACCGCGTGGATGAAGGTACCGGTCGGAATGTTGCGCAGCGGCAGGCAGTTGCCCGGCTTGATGTCGGCCGTGGGGCCGTTCTCGATCCGGTCCCCCTGCTTGAGGCCGGCCGGAGCGAGGATGTAGCGCTTCTCGCCGTCGGCGTAGTGCAGCAGCGCGATGCGGGAGGTGCGGTTGGGGTCGTACTCGATGTGCGCGACCTTGGCCGGGATCCCGTCCTTGTCGTGGCGGCGGAAGTCGATGATCCGGTAGGCGCGCTTGTGCCCGCCTCCCTGGTGCCGGGCGGTCACCCGGCCGTGGACGTTGCGGCCGCCCTTGCTGTGCAGGGGGGCAAGCAGCGACTTCTCCGGAGTGCTGCGCGTGATCTCGGCGAAGTCCGAGACGCTCGCGCCGCGACGACCCGGTGTCGTCGGCTTGTACTTACGGATGCCCATCTTTTTCGTTCATCCTTCGTCGGTTCGTACCGGTCGGGGTCCGCCTCACGGCGGTCCCCCCGGCGCTTTCTCGTTGGGGCCCTCGCACGAGGCGAGGGACCCGTCTCCCCGCTGCGGCAGGTGCTAGCCGATCTGACCGAAGATGTCGATCCGCTCGCCCTCGGCCAGGCTCACGATCGCGCGCTTGGTGTCCGGGCGCTGGCCGTAGCCGTGCCGGGTCCGCTTGCGCTTGCCCTGGCGGTTGATCGTGTTCACGCCGGTCACCTTGACGCCGAAGATCTGCTCGACGGCGATCTTCACCTGCGTCTTGTTGGCACCCTTGCGCACCAGGAACGTGTACTTGTTGTGCTCATCGATCAGGCCGTAGCTCTTCTCGGAGACGATCGGCTTGAGGATGATGTCACGCGGGTCGGCGATCTTCTGCATCAGGCCTCTTCCTTCCCGCTCTTCGCCAGCCGGGCCACGACCTGGTCGTAGGCCTCACGGGTGAAGACCACGTCGTCGTGGCACAGCACGTCGTAGGTGTTCAGCTGTCCCGCGTCCAGCAGGTGGACCTCGGGCGCGTTGCGCAGGCTGAGCCAGGTGAGCTCGTCGTTCTCGTCGACCACGACGAGCACGCTGCGGGCCTGCGTGATCTTGCGCAGCGCCTCCAGGGTGGCCTTGGTCTTGGGCGTGTCGCCCGTGACCAGGCTGTCCACCACGTGGACGCGGCCGCCGCCGGCGCGGTCGGACAGCGCGCCCTTCAGGGCGGCCGCCTTCATCTTCTTGGGCGTCCGCTGCTCGTACGAGCGCGGCTGCGGGCCGTGGACGGTGCCGCCGCCGGCGAACTGCGGCGCGCGGGTCGAGCCCTGGCGGGCGCGGCCGGTGCCCTTCTGCCGGTACGGCTTCTTACCGCCGCCGGAGACGTCGCCGCGGGTCTTGGTCGCGTGGGTGCCCTGCCGGCGAGCGGCGAGCTGGGCGACGACCACCTGGTGGATCAGCGGGACGTTGACCTTGGTCCCGAAGACCTCCTCGGGGAGGTCGACGGTCCCCGTCTTGGCGCCGCTGGCGTCGAGGACGTCAATGGTCGTGGTCACTTCGCAGCAACCCCCTTCTTGGCAGCGGTGCGGAGGAGAACCAGGCTGCCGTTGGCGCCGGGGATCGCACCCTTGATCAGGATGAGGCCCTTCTCGGCGTCCACGGCGTGCACCTTGAGGCTCTGGACCGTCGTGCGCACGTTGCCCATCCGGCCGGCCATGCGCAGGCCCTTGAAGACGCGGCCCGGGGTGGCGCAACCGCCGATGGAGCCCGGGGAGCGGTGCTTGCGCTGGGTACCGTGCGAAGCGCCCAGACCACGGAAGTTGTGGCGCTTCATGACACCGGCGTAGCCCTTGCCCTTGCTCTTGCCAGTGACGTCGACGTACTGGCCGGCCTCGAAGGTGTCGGCGAGAAGCTCCTGGCCGACCGTGTACTCGGAGGCGTCGTCGGTGCGTACCTCGGTGAAGTAGCGGCGCGGGGTGATGTCGTGCTTGCGCAGGTAGTCGCCCAGGGGCTTGTTCACCTTGCGCGGGTCGATCTGCCCGTAGCCGAGCTGGATGGCGGAGTAGCCGTCCTTCTCCGGAGTGCGGACCCGGGTCACCACGCACGGACCGGCCTCGACGACGGTGACCGGGATCACCCGGTTCGCCTCATCGAAGACCTGGGTCATGCCGAGCTTCTTGCCCAGGACGCCCTTGATCTGCTTAGCCATGTCAGTGCGTTCCTTAGAGCTTGATCGAAATGTCCACGCCGGCGGGAAGGTCGAGACGCATGAGCGAGTCGACCGTCTTCGGCGTCGGGTCGATGATGTCAATCAGCCGCTTGTGCGTACGCATCTCGAAGTGCTCGCGGCTGTCCTTGTACTTGTGCGGCGACCGGATGACGCAGTACACGTTCTTCTCGGTCGGCAGCGGCACCGGGCCAGCGACCTTGGCGCCGGTCCGCGTCACCGTCTCGACGATCTTCTTGGCCGAGCTGTCGATGACCTCGTGGTCATACGCCTTAAGCCGGATGCGGATCTTCTGTCCCGCCATAATGGCCTCGGTGTCCTTCGCTGTCGTCCTATAAAGCTTCGCGCGGCCTGTTGCCGCAGGTCTGTTTCCACGAGGCCGACGCCCGGATCCCGTCCGGTGTTCCGTGATCTGGCAGTGGCTTCGGTCGAAGTGCGGCCGAAAGCACTGCGAGATCACGGTCTCGTCGTTCGTGGGGGGTCGTCTCCGGCCCCTGCGCGGTGCGGCGGTCAGGCCCCTGTGGACCCGACCGCCGCCCAGCGGTGCTGCTACTTGATGACCTTCGTCACGCGACCGGCGCCGACGGTGCGGCCACCCTCACGGATCGCGAACTTCAGGCCCTCCTCCATGGCGACCGGCTGGATGAGCTGGACGGTCATCTCGGTGTTGTCACCGGGCATGACCATCTCGGTGCCCTCCGGCAGGTTCACCACGCCCGTCACGTCAGTCGTACGGAAGTAGAACTGAGGACGGTAGTTGTTGAAGAACGGCGTGTGGCGGCCGCCCTCGTCCTTGGACAGGATGTAGACCTGCGCCTCGAACTCGGTGTGCGGGGTGGTCGTGCCCGGCTTGATGACACACTGACCGCGCTCGACCTCCTCACGCTTGATGCCGCGCAGGAGCAGACCGACGTTGTCGCCGGCCTGGCCCTCGTCAAGGAGCTTGCGGAACATCTCGACGCCGGTGACCGTCGTCGTGGTGCTCTTCTCCTTGATGCCGATGATGTCGACGGTCTCGTTGACCTTGACGATGCCGCGCTCGATACGGCCGGTGACGACGGTGCCGCGACCGGTGATCGAGAACACGTCCTCGATCGGCATGAGGAAGGGCTTGTCGGTGTCACGAACGGGCTCGGGGACGTTCTCGTCCACGGCGTTCATGAGCTCGATGATGGAGTCGCCCCACTTCTCGTCGCCCTCGAGCGCCTTGAGCGCCGATACGCGCACGACCGGCAGGTCGTCGCCCGGGAACTCCTGGGCGGACAGCAGCTCGCGGACCTCGAGCTCGACGAGCTCCAGGATCTCCTCGTCGTCGACCATGTCGGCCTTGTTGAGGGCCACGACGATGTAGGGGACGCCGACCTGGCGGGCCAGGAGGACGTGCTCCTTCGTCTGCGGCATCGGGCCGTCGGTCGCCGCGACCACCAGGATCGCGCCGTCCATCTGGGCGGCACCGGTGATCATGTTCTTCACGTAGTCGGCGTGACCGGGGCAGTCCACGTGGGCGTAGTGGCGCTTCTCGGTCTGGTACTCGACGTGCGCGATGGAGATGGTGATTCCGCGAGCCTTCTCCTCGGGCGCCTTGTCGATCTTGTCGAACGGGGTCGCCTCGTTGAGCTGCGGGAAACGGTCGTGAAGCACCTTGGTGATCGCCGCGGTCAGAGTGGTCTTGCCGTGGTCGATGTGCCCAATGGTGCCGATGTTCACGTGCGGCTTGTTCCGCTCGAACTTGGCCTTGGCCACTGGTCTGTCTCCTTAGAGATTCTGACTTGACTTGCGTCTTTTACCTCAGGCTCCGTACAGCGGGGCACCCGAAAGCGCCCCACCGTACAGCGAGCGGAACTGATCGTCCCGAGCCCCTCTGGCTACGGGGCGACGATCTCTCGGCGCCCCGCCACAGTGGTGCGGAACTATTCGCCCCGAGCCTTCGCGACGATCTCCTTGGCGATGCCCGGGGGCACCTCCGCGTAGGAGTCGAACTGCATGCTGTAGCTCGCCCGCCCCTGAGTGCGGCTGCGCAGGTCACCCACGTAGCCGAACATCTCGGAGAGCGGAACGAGCGCCCTGATGACACGGGCGCCGGACCGTTCGTCCATTGCCTGGATCTGCCCGCGACGACCGTTCAGGTCGCCGATGACATCTCCCATGTAGTCCTCGGGCGTGGTGACCTCAACGGCCATCATCGGCTCGAGGAGTACGGCGTCCGCCTTGCGCGCGGCCTCCTTGAAGGCCATCGAGCCGGCAATCTTGAAGGCCATTTCCGACGAGTCGACCTCGTGGAAGGCACCGTCCTGAAGCGTGACCTTGACGCCGACCATCGGGTAGCCGGCGAGCACGCCGAACTCGGCCGCCTCCTGCGCACCCGCGTCCACGGACGGGATGTACTCCCGCGGGATGCGGCCGCCGGTGACCTTGTTCTCGAACTCGTAACCGTCGTTGCCCTCGCCCAGCGGCTCCAGGTTGATGATCACGCGAGCGAACTGGCCGGAACCACCGGTCTGCTTCTTGTGCGTGTACTCGACCTTCTCCACCTTGCGGCGGATGGTCTCGCGGTAGGCGACCTGCGGGCGGCCGACGTTCGCCTCGACCTTGAACTCGCGGCGCATCCGGTCGACGAGGATCTCCAGGTGGAGCTCGCCCATACCCCAGATGACCGTCTGGCCGGTCTCCTCGTCACGGCGGACCTGGAAGGACGGGTCCTCCTCGGCCAGCCGCTGGATCGCGGTGCCCAGCTTCTCCTGGTCGCCCTTGGTCTTGGGCTCGATGGCGACGTTGATGACCGGCGCGGGGAACGTCATCGACTCGAGGACGACCTGCTTGACCGGGTCCGACAGAGTGTCGCCGGTGGTGGTGTCCTTCAGGCCCATGACGGCCACGATCTGACCAGCGGTCGCGGACGGGCGCTCCTCGCGCTTGTTCGCGTGCATCTGGTAGATCTTGCCGATCCGCTCCTTCTTGCCCTTGACCGAGTTCACCACGGTGGTGCCGGTCTCGAGCGTCCCGGAGTAGACGCGGATGTAGGTGAGCTTGCCAAGGTGCGGGTCGCTCATGATCTTGAATGCCAGCGCCGCGAAGGGCTCGTTCGGGTCCGCGTGGCGCTCGACGATCTCCTCCTCGTTGCCCACCGCGTGGCCCTTGAAGGCCGGGATGTCGGTGGGGGCGGGGAGGTAGGCGACGATCGCGTCGAGCAGGGGCTGCACGCCCTTGTTCTTGAACGCGGTGCCGCACAGGACCGGGTTGATCGCGCCGGCGACCGTCGCCCTGCGGATGGCCGCGACGAGCTGCTCCTCGGTGGGCTCGACACCCTCCAGGAAGAGCTCCATGAGCTCGTCGTCGTTCTCGGCGACCGTCTCGACCAGCTTGTCGCGCCACTCGCGGGCCGCGTCGGCGTGGTCGGCCGGGATGTCGACGGTGTCGTACATCTCGCCCTTGGCCGCCTCGGCGCTCCAGAGCAGGCCCTTCATCTTCACCAGGTCGATGACGCCCTTGAAGTCGGCCTCGACGCCCCAGGGAAGCTGGATGACCGCCGGGGTGGAACCCAGCCGGCTGATCATCATGTCGACGCAGCGGTGGAACTCCGCACCGACCCGGTCCATCTTGTTCACGAAGCAGATGCGGGGCACGCCGTAACGGTCGGCCTGACGCCAGACCGTCTCGGACTGCGGCTCCACGCCGGCGACGCCATCGAACACCGCGACCGCGCCGTCGAGAACACGCAGCGACCGCTCGACCTCGATGGTGAAGTCCACGTGTCCGGGCGTGTCGATGATGTTGATCGTGTGATCAAGCCAGCTGCAGGTGGTGGCGGCAGACGTGATGGTGATGCCGCGCTCCTGCTCCTGCTCCATCCAGTCCATGGTGGCAGCGCCCTCATGGACCTCACCCAGCTTGTAGTTGATGCCGGTGTAGAACAGGATGCGCTCAGTCGTCGTGGTCTTGCCCGCGTCGATATGGGCCATGATCCCGATGTTGCGGACCCTGGCCAGGTCAAGAGCGGTCGTGGTGGCCACTTCTTCGCGTCCTTAACTCGTCGTCGGTGCTCACTACCAGCGGTAGTGCGCGAAGGCCTTGTTGGACTCGGCCATCTTGTGCGTGTCCTCGCGCCGCTTCACGCTGGCGCCGAGGCCGTTGCTCGCGTCGAGCAGTTCGTTCATGAGCCGCTCGGTCATGGTCTTCTCGCGGCGCGCCCGGGAGTACTGGACGATCCACCGCAGCGCCAGCGTGGTGCTACGCGAGGCCTTGACCTCGACCGGCACCTGGTAGGTGGCGCCACCGACGCGGCGGCTCTTCACCTCAAGCGTCGGGCGGACGTTGTCGAGAGCGCGCTTGAGGGTGACGACCGGGTCGTTGCCGGTCTTCTCCTTGCAGCCCTCGAGGGCGCCGTAGACGATCGACTGCGCGAGGGAGCGCTTGCCGTCCAGGAGAACCTTGTTGATCAGCGCGGTGACCAGCGGCGAGTTGTGCACCGGGTCAGCGACCAGCTGGCGGCGGCCAGGGGAACCCTTGCGCGGCATGTCAGCTCTTCTCCTTCTTCGCGCCGTAGCGGCTGCGGGCCTGCTTGCGGTTGCGGACAGCCTGGGTGTCCAGCGAACCACGGATGATCTTGTAGCGAACACCCGGCAGGTCCTTCACACGACCACCGCGCACGAGCACCATCGAGTGCTCCTGGAGGTTGTGGCCCACCCCGGGGATGTAAGCCGTGACCTCGATGCCGTTGGTGAGCCGAACACGGGCCACCTTGCGCAGCGCCGAGTTGGGCTTCTTGGGGGTCGTCGTGTAAACGCGGGTGCAAACGCCGCGCCGCTGCGGGCTCCCCTTGAGGGCAGGAGTCTTGGTCTTGCTGACCTTGTCCTGCCGGCCCTTTCGGACCAACTGCTGAATGGTGGGCACCGCGTCTCCGTTTCGTGCCTAGCCGGTGATACGTAGGACCCGATCGAGGTGGCGATGCCGCCTCTCACAGGCTTGCAGGTACTGCCGGTGTCATGACCTGCTGGTTTTCGCTCCCCTTCGACCCACGCGCTCGGGCGTGTCGCGCTCTTGTCGCAGCACTCCCGGGCGGACCCGGTCGATCTGGAGGAGTCACACGGCGCCCCCCACGCGCCTCCCTATCGGAAAGCGGCATTTGAGCGCACGCATGCGAGCCCACAGACGGGCACGAAGGTAAAGCCTACCCGCCCCCGTACAACACGTCAAAACAGAGGAGGACGCCCCGGAGGGACGTGCCCCGCTGTCCTGACGTGCCGCTTCGCCGACGGCCCGAGCCGGACCGTCGAAGGACTCGGCCCCCTATCATACCGCCCCCACGAGGGGCTTCTCACGGTTTCGGCGCCGTCCCCGCCCTCGTGCCGCCGGATCCCCATGCCCGTACGCGGACCGCGCACAACGGGAAGCGGCCCGGGGCGTCATGCCCCGGGCCGCTTCCGTATGTTCACCGCCGCGGCGATCGCTCACCGCGGCGACCTGTCATCGGCCGTACTGGCCGAAGTCGTACTCCTCCAGCGGGACGGCCTCGCCGCTGCCCGAGCCGAAGGTGTAGTCCGCCGCCGAGCCGTCGTAGCCGCCGACCGTGTACATCGCGGCCTTGGCCTCCTCGGTCGGCTCCACCCGGATGTTGCGGTACTGGGGCATGCCCGTACCGGCCGGGATGAGCTTACCGATGATGACGTTCTCCTTGAGGCCGAGCAGCGAGTCCGACTTGGCGTGGATCGCCGCGTCGGTGAGGACTCGCGTCGTCTCCTGGAAGGACGCCGCCGACAGCCACGACTCGGTGGCCAGCGAGGCCTTGGTGATGCCCATCAGGACCGGACGACCGGCGGCCGGCTGGCCGCCCTCCGCCACGGTCTGACGGTTGATCGCCTCGAAGCGCGGCCGCTCGACCAGCTCGCCGGGCAGCAGCTCGGTGTCGCCGGACTCCAGCACGTTCACGCGCTTGAGCATCTGCCGGACGATGACCTCGATGTGCTTGTCGTGGATCGACACACCCTGCGAGCGGTAGACCTGCTGCACCTCGTCCACCAGGTGGAGCTGGACGGCGCGCGGGCCGAGGATGCGCAGGACCTCGTTCGGGTTGCGCGCACCGGCGATCAGGAGCTGACCGACGTCCACGCGCTGCCCCTCCGAGACCAGCAGCCGCGACCGCATCGACACCGGGTAGGCGATCTCGTCGGAGCCGTCGTCCGGAGTGATGACGATCTTGCGGGTCTTGTCGGTCTCGTCGATCCGGACGCGGCCGGCGACCTCGCTGATCGGGGCGACACCCTTGGGGATGCGCGCCTCGAACAGCTCCTGCACACGCGGCAGACCGTGGGTGATGTCCGCACCCGCCACACCACCGGTGTGGAAGGTACGCATGGTCAGCTGGGTGCCGGGCTCACCGATCGACTGGGCCGCGATGATGCCGACGGCCTCACCGACGTCCACCAGCTTGCCGGTGGCCAGCGAGCGGCCGTAGCAGGTCGCGCAGACACCGATCTTGGCCTCGCAGACGAGCGTGCTGCGGGTCCTGACGGTCTCGATGCCGGCGTTCACCAGCGCCGTGACCACGTCGTCGTTGATGTCGACGCCCGCCGACGCGACGAGCTTGCCGTCCACCTCGACGTCCTCGGCCAGGATGCGGCCGTGCACGTTGCTCTCGGCGTTCTCGGCCTTGACCAGGTTGCCCTGCGGGTCGCGCTCGCCGACGTGCAGCGGGACGGCCCGGTCGGTGCCGCAGTCGATCTCGCGCACGATGACGTCCTGCGCGACGTCGACCAGACGACGGGTCAGGTAACCGGAGTCGGCGGTCCGCAGAGCGGTGTCCGCCAGACCCTTCCGCTGGCCGTGGGTCGAGATGAAGTACTCCAGCACCGACAGGCCCTCGCGGAACGAGGACTTGATCGGCCGCGGGATCGTCTCACCCTTGGTGTTGGACACCAGGCCGCGGATGCCGGCGATCTGCCGCACCTGCATGCGGTTACCGCGGGCGCCGGAGTTGACCATCATCCAGACCGGGTTGGTCGCCGGGAACGCGTTGACCATGTCGGTCTCGACGTCCGCCGTCGCGTGGGTCCAGATCTCGATGAGCTCCTGACGGCGCTCCTCGTCGGTGATCAGACCGCGGTCGTACTCCCGCTGGACCTTGTCGGCGCGCTTCTCGTAGGACTCCATGATGGCGGCCTTGTTCGGCGGCGCCACGACGTCCTCGATGGAGATCGTGACACCGGCGCGGGTCGCCCAGTAGAAGCCGGCGTCCTTAAGCGAGTCGAGCGCGTTGGCCACCTCCACCTTCGGGTACCGCTCGGCCAGCTCGTTGACGATCGCCGAGAGCTGCTTCTTGCCGACCTGGTAGTTCACGAAGGGGTAGTTGGCGGGCAGCGTCTGGTTGAACAGGCACCGGCCCAGCGTGGTCTCCAGCCGGATCGGGTCGCCGGTCTCCCAGCCCTCGGGGGCCTCCCAGCCGCGCGGCGGCGGGACGTCCTTGAGGCGGACCTGGATCTTGGCCTGGATGTCCAGCTCGTGGCGGTCGTGGGCCATGAGGGCCTCCGACACCGTGGTGAACACCCGGCCCTCGCCCAGGCCACCCTCCTTCTGGGTGGTCAGCCAGTACAGACCGATGACCATGTCCTGGGTGGGCATCGTCACCGGCTTGCCGTCCGCCGGCTTGAGGATGTTGTTGGTGGACAGCATCAGGATCCGCGCCTCGGCCTGTGCCTCGGCCGACAGCGGCAGGTGCACCGCCATCTGGTCGCCGTCGAAGTCCGCGTTGAACGCGGTGCAGACGAGCGGGTGGATCTGGATGGCCTTGCCCTCGACCAGCTGCGGCTCGAAGGCCTGGATGCCCAGGCGGTGCAGGGTGGGGGCGCGGTTGAGCAGCACCGGGTGCTCGGTGATGACCTCTTCCAGCACGTCCCACACGACCGGCTTGGACCGCTCGACCATCCGCTTGGCGGACTTGATGTTCTGCGCGTGGTTGAGATCGACCAGACGCTTCATCACGAACGGCTTGAACAGCTCCAGCGCCATCTGCTTGGGCAGGCCGCACTGGTGGAGCTTGAGCTGCGGGCCGACGACGATGACCGAACGGCCGGAGTAGTCGACACGCTTGCCGAGCAGGTTCTGCCGGAAACGACCCTGCTTACCCTTCAGCATGTCGCTGAGGGACTTCAGCGGACGGTTGCCGGGGCCCGTGACCGGGCGGCCGCGGCGGCCGTTGTCGAACAGGGCGTCGACGGCCTCCTGGAGCATCCGCTTCTCGTTGTTCACGATGATCTCGGGCGCGCCGAGGTCGAGCAGACGCTTGAGGCGGTTGTTCCGGTTGATGACCCGGCGGTACAGGTCGTTCAGGTCCGAGGTGGCGAAGCGGCCACCGTCGAGCTGGACCATCGGCCGCAGGTCCGGCGGGATCACCGGGATGCAGTCGAGGACCATGCCGCTCGGCGAGTTGCGCGTGTTGAGGAACGCCGCGACGACCTTGAGCCGCTTGAGGGCGCGGGCCTTCTTCTGGCCCTTGCCGCTGCGGATGGTCTCCCGCAGGTTCTCCGCCTCGGCCTCCAGGTCGAAGCTGGCCAGCCGCTCCTGGATGGCCTGGGCGCCCATGCCGCCGCGGAAGTAGCGGCCGAACCGGTCGCGCATCTCGCGGTAGAGCAGCTCGTCGCCCTCGAGGTCCTGGACCTTGAGGTTCTTGAAGCGGCTCCAGACCTCCTCGAGCCGGTCCAGCTCGCGCTGGGCCCGGTCGCGGAGCTGGCGCATCTCGCGGTCGGCGCCCTCGCGCACCTTGCGGCGGGCGTCGCCCTTGGCGCCGGCGGCCTCCAGCTCGGCCAGGTCGGCCTCGAGCTTCTTCTGCCGGGCCTCGATGTCGGCGTCACGGCGCTGCTCGATGTGCTGCCGCTCGACGGAGATCTTCGCCTCCAGCGAGGGCAGGTCACGGTCACGCATCTCGTTGTCGACATGCGTGATCATGTACGCCGCGAAGTAGATGACCTTCTCCAGGTCCTTCGGGGCGAGGTCGAGCAGGTAGCCGAGGCGCGACGGGACACCCTTGAAGTACCAGATGTGGGTGACCGGCGCGGCCAGCTCGATGTGGCCCATCCGCTCGCGGCGCACCTTGGCGCGCGTGACCTCGACGCCACAACGCTCACAGATGATGCCCTTGAAGCGGACGCGCTTGTACTTGCCGCAGTAGCACTCCCAGTCCCGGGTCGGACCGAAGATCTTCTCGCAGAAGAGCCCGTCCTTTTCCGGCTTGAGGGTCCGGTAGTTGATGGTCTCCGGCTTCTTCACCTCGCCGTGCGACCACTGCCTGATGTCGTCGGCGGTCGCGAGGCCGATGCGCAGCTCGTCGAAGAAGTTGACGTCGAGCACTAGATAATCCCCTTTTGAATCAGACCTCGTCGACGGTCATCGCGCCCTCGTGGGGGCGCCGGGACAGGTCGATGCCGAGCTCCTCCGCCGCGCGGAAGACGTCCTCGTCGGTATCCCTCATCTCGATCGACATGCCGTCGCTGGAGAGAACCTCGACGTTCAGGCAGAGCGACTGCATTTCCTTGATGAGGACCTTGAAGGACTCGGGAATGCCCGCCTCGGGGATGTTCTCGCCCTTGACGATGGCCTCGTAGACCTTCACGCGGCCCAGCACGTCGTCGGACTTGATCGTCAGCAGCTCCTGCAGCGCGTACGCCGCGCCGTAGGCCTCCAGCGCCCACACCTCCATCTCGCCGAAGCGCTGGCCGCCGAACTGCGCCTTACCACCCAGCGGCTGCTGGGTGATCATCGAGTACGGGCCGGTCGAACGAGCGTGGATCTTGTCGTCGACCAGGTGCAGCAGCTTCAGGATGTAGATGTAGCCCACCGAGATCGGGTGCGGGAACGGCTCGCCGGAACGGCCGTCGAACAGCCGCGCCTTGCCGTTCTCCCCCACCATGCGGGAGCCGTCCCTGTTGACCAGGGTGCTGTCGAGCAGGCCGACGATCTCCTCCTCGTTAGCGCCGTCGAACACCGGCGTGGCGACCTTGGTCCAGGGCTCGACCCTGTCCATGTCCTTCTCACGCAGGCGCTCGGCCCAGGCCTCCTCGACACCGGAGACGTCCCACCCGCGAGCGGCGATCCACCCGAGGTGTGTCTCCAGCACCTGGCCGACGTTCATCCGCCCGGGGACGCCCAGCGGGTTCAGGACGATGTCGACCGGGGTGCCGTCCTCGAGGAACGGCATGTCCTCCACCGGGAGGATCTTGGAGATGACGCCCTTGTTGCCGTGACGGCCGGCGAGCTTGTCCCCATCGGTGATCTTGCGCTTCTGCGCCACATACACCCGGACCAGCTCGTTGACGCCCGGAGGAAGCTCGTCGCCCTCCTCGCGGCTGAACACGCGCACCCCGATGACCTTGCCGGACTCACCGTGCGGCACCTTCAGCGAGGTGTCACGCACCTCACGCGCCTTCTCTCCGAAGATCGCACGCAGCAGCCGCTCCTCGGGCGTCAGCTCCGTCTCACCCTTGGGCGTCACCTTGCCCACCAGGATGTCGCCGGTCACAACCTCGGCGCCGATCCGGATGATGCCGCGCTCGTCGAGATCGGCCAGCGCGTCCTCGGAGGCGTTGGGGATGTCGCGGGTGATCTCCTCGGGGCCCAGCTTGGTGTCGCGGGCGTCGACCTCGTGCTCTTCGATGTGGATCGACGACAGCACGTCGTCCTGCACCAGACGCTGGGACAGGATGATCGCGTCCTCGTAGTTGTGGCCCTCCCACGGCATGAACGCCACCAGCAGGTTCTTGCCCAGCGCCATCTCACCGTTGTCGGTGCACGGCCCGTCGGCGACGACCTGACCCTGCTCGACCCGGTCACCTTCGGCCACGATCGGCTTCTGGTTGAAACACGTGCCCTGGTTGGACCGCTTGAACTTCGCCACCCGGTAGGTCGTCCGCGTGCCGTCGTCGTTCATCACCGTGATGTAGTCGGCCGAGACCTCCTCCACCACGCCGGCCTTCTCGGCCGTGATCACATCACCGGCATCGGTCGCGGCACGGTACTCCATGCCGGTCCCGACCAGCGGCGCCTCGCTCTTCAGCAGCGGCACCGACTGACGCTGCATGTTCGAACCCATCAGCGCGCGGTTGGCGTCGTCGTGCTCGAGGAACGGAATCATGGCGGTCGCCACCGACACCATCTGGCGCGGCGAGACGTCCATGTAGTCGACCTCGGACGGGTGGACGGCCTCGAACTCGCCGCCCTTGCGGCGGGCGAGCACGCGGGTCTCGGCGAAGGTTCCGTCGGCGTTCAGGCCCGTGTTGGCCTGCGCGACGACGTGCCGGTCCTCCTCGTCCGCGGTCAGGTAGTCGATCTCGTCGGTGACCCGGCCGTCGACGACGCGACGGTACGGGGTCTCGACGAAGCCGAAGGAGTTGACCCGTCCGTAGGAGGACAGCGAGCCGATCAGGCCGATGTTCGGGCCTTCCGGCGTCTCGATCGGGCACATCCGGCCATAGTGGGACGGGTGCACGTCGCGGACCTCGAAGCCCGCGCGCTCACGCGACAGACCACCCGGGCCGAGGGCCGACAGACGCCGCTTGTGCGTCAGGCCGGCCAGCGGGTTGGTCTGGTCCATGAACTGCGACAGCTGCGAGGTGCCGAAGAACTCCTTGATCGACGCCACGACCGGGCGGATGTTGATCAGGGTCTGCGGCGTGATCGCCTCGACGTCCTGCGTCGTCATGCGCTCGCGCACGACGCGCTCCATACGGGCCAGGCCCAGCCGGACCTGGTTCTGGATCAGCTCGCCGACGCTGCGCAGACGGCGGTTGCCGAAGTGGTCGATGTCGTCGGTCTCGACGACCACCGAGTTGTCCGGGCCCATCGTCTCCTCGCCGGCGTGCAGCCGGACGATGTACTCGATGGTGGACACGATGTCCTCGTCGGTCAGCGTGCCCTGGGTGATGTCGGCCTGGACGCCCAGCTTCTTGTTGATCTTGTAGCGGCCGACCTTGGCCAGGTCGTAGCGCTTCGGGTTGAAGTACAGGTTCTCCAGCAACGCCTGCGCCGACTCCTTGGTCGGCGGCTCACCCGGACGCAGCTTGCGGTAGATGTCCAGCAGCGCGTCGTCCTGGCCGGAGGTGTGGTCCTTCTCCAGGGTCGCCCGCATCGACTCGTACTGGCCGAAACGCTCAAGAATCTGGTCGTTGGTCCAGCCGAGCGCCTTGAGCAGCACGGTGACCGGCTGCTTGCGCTTGCGGTCGATGCGCACGCCGACGCTGTCCCGCTTGTCGATCTCGAACTCGAGCCACGCGCCGCGCGACGGGATCACCCGGCAGCCGAACAGGTCCTTGTCGGAGGTCTTGTCGACCGAGCGGTCGAAGTAGACACCGGGCGACCGGACGAGCTGGGAGACCACGACACGCTCGGTGCCGTTGATGATGAACGTGCCCTTCGACGTCATGAGCGGGAAGTCGCCCATGAACACCGTCTGGCTCTTGATCTCACCTGTGGTGTTATTGATGAACTCCGCCGTGACGAACATCGGGGCGGAGTAGGTCATGTCCTTGTCTTTGCACTCATCGACTGAGTACTTGGGCGGCTCGAACCTGTGGTCCCGGAACGACAGGGACATGGTTCCGGAGAAGTCCTCGATGGGACTGATCTCCTCGAAGATCTCTTCGAGACCCGACTGGGCCGGGACGTCCTTGCGCCCGGCCTGGCGAGCCGCCTCAACCCGGCCCTTCCATCTCTCGTTACCGAGCAGCCAATCGAAGGACTCGGTCTGCAGGGCGAGAAGGTCGGGTACTTCGAGCGGCTCCTCGATACGTGCGAACGACACGGTACGGGGACCGGCGGGTACGGCGGAGGCGTTGCGCGAGGCTGCCAACAGATGTCCTTCCGAGGGCTCGCGGACTGACTACACGCACGCCAGACGACCAGGACTAAGAGTTACTCAGAGAGACGGTCGTCAAAGGGCAGCGCAAAGGGGCAGTGTAGCCGATCGGCATACACCTGTCCACTCCGCTATCGCTCTGCGCTCCACGTTGGTGGCAGCATCACCCGTCAGCGCCGAAACGTCAAGCCCGAGAGCCGACATTTCGCCTAACCGGCGGGCGTCACGCTGGGTTTTTCCCGCCCTTGGGACCGAGCGAGCGCCGGGACCCAGTCCCTACCCGGGACCGGAGACGGGTAACGCTCAGTCACACGAACGGGCCAACGCTGACCGTGGGTCGACGCCGCCATGCCCTGAATACCCAGCCCTAGCCCCGGCCTAAACGTCTTCTTTACTAACAATTTAGCCACGGGCCTAGGGGACGGGCGTGTCACCCAGCAGCGTGGACAGCCGGGAGGCTCTCCAGCCGTCGCCCTGCGTCACCATGACCAGGCGCGCTCTCCCCTGGCTGACCTGCTGCTTCGGCTGATCCTGACCCGGGCCCGAACGCGTCGTGACCATGTTCACGAACAGCAGCACCCGGACCTCTTCCGGCGTCGCCGACTCCACACCGGCCGCGGCCACGACGGCGTGCTGAACCGTCCGCCGCTCACGCGCCCGCGGTCCGAGTGTCGCCGCGAGCGTCCGGTAGTGCTCCGCCAGCTGCCCGGTGGCGTGCGCGCGCGCCCTCAGCATGTCCCGGTCGATCGTACGGTAGTCGTACGACAGCATGTCGGGCGCGTACGACCGGGCGGCCGCCAGGGCCTCGCGGGAGGCCGTCTCGGCCGCCTGGAGGCGGCGCAGGTCGAGCAGCAGCCACACGGCGGCGACGGCCAGCCCGGCCGCCACGAGGGCCGTCACCGACACCAGGAGGCGCCTCACCGCACCAGCTCCGCGCGGGAGACCAGCCACAGGCCCGAGGCGTTCGTGACGTCCATGCGCCAGCGGAAGAAGCGCTCCTCGGGAGGCGCCTTCCTGCCGTCCTCCCAGTGGATCACCGCATCGCCGACGATCAGCACCTGCGCCGTGCGCCGGTCGCCGTCGAGGGATGCGAGCGCGGAGGCCCGTAGGACACCCGTCTGGACGGCCTTGTTCTTCAGCGTGGCGTCCCGCAGCGCCGCCTGCCCGGCCGCGTAGCGTGCGCGCTCTGGGCCCGTGGAGGTGGCCAGCGCGCGCTTGATGTCGTCGTCGATGCGGCGGTGGTCGATGGACATGAGGCTCACGGCGTGCGCCGCGGCGGCCCTCACGGCCATCTCGCGGTCCTGTTCCGCCGCCAGGGCCTCCGTACGGGCCTGGAAGAGGCGCAGGACCGCCAGGGCCGACACGGCCACCAGGAGGACGAGCCCGACGGTCAGTGCGCGCCGCATCCCCGCACCTCCTGAGCACCGGTGGTCTCGGCCCGATCATGTCGCGCGGATCCTATGTCCGCACGATAGATCAACGGGCCCGGCCTGCTCATAAGGGTCTGGATCGCACTCGACTTCCGGACACGCGAAAGGGGCGGTCCCATCCGGCACCTGGATGGACCCGCCCCTTCGGTGAAGCGTGTTGCGAGACCGTCTTACTTGACGGTGACGGTGGCGCCGGCGCCCTCGAGGGCGGCCTTCGCCTTCTCGGCCTGCTCCTTGTTGACCTTGCCGTCGAAGACCGGCTTCGGAGCGCCGTCCACGAGGTCCTTGGCCTCCTTGAGGCCCAGGCTCGTCAGGGCGCGGATCTCCTTGATGACCTGGATCTTCTTGTCGCCGGCGGCCTCGAGGATGACGTCGAACTCGTCCTGCTCCTCGGCCTCCTCGGCGGCGGCACCGGCGCCACCGGCGGCCGGGGCGGCGGCGACGGCGACCGGAGCGGCGGCCTTGACGTCGAAGGTCTCCTCGAAGACCTTCACGAACTCGGACAGCTCAAGGAGGGTCATCTCCTTGAAGGTCTCGAGCAGCTCGTCGGTGCTGAGCTTCGCCATGATGTGTTCCTCCAGTGGATCTAGCAAAAAAGTGAAAAGGGACCGCGGTGCGCGCTTCCCCCCGTCCGCTGCGCGGACCTACTCACCGGCCTCTTCGCGCTTGGCGCGCAGAGCCTCGGCCAGTCGAGCCATGGTGGTGGGCAGCGCGGCGAAGGTGGCGGCAGCCTGGGACTGCTTGGCCTTCAGCGCACCGGCCAGCTTCGCGAGGAGCACCTCACGGGACTCAAGGTCGGCAAGCTTCGTGATCTCGTCGGGGGTCATCGACTTGCCGTCGACGACGCCGCCCTTGATCACCAGGAGGGGGTTGGCCTTGGCGAAGTCACGCAGACCCTTGGCCGCCTCCACGACGTCGCCCTTGACGAACGCGATGGCGGTCGGGCCCTGGAACAGGTCGTCCAGGGCGGTGATCCCGGCGTTGTTGGCCGCGATCTTGGTGAGCGTGTTCTTCGCCACGGCGAACTTCGCATTCCCACCGAGAGAAACGCGCAGCTGCTTGAGCTGAGCGACGGTGAGACCGCGGTATTCGGTCAGAACGGCGGCGCTGGATCCCTCGAACTCACTCTTGAGCTCGGCGATCGCGACGCTCTTCTCCGCCTTCGCCATGGGCCTCCTTCCAGATGTGCCGCCGGCGAAGGCCCTCGGAAAACAGACAAGCCCCGGCGCAGGCGCACGGGGCTTGGACGGACGTCGAACGTCCTCAAGCGTCTCCACACCTACGCGGGCCGTCCACTCAACGTGGATCCTTCGGTCGCCGGGCTGTACGCCCAGCGACGACCGGCGGTCTTCGGCAGGAGACAGACTACGTTGTCAACCGGCTGGACGCCAAATCAGCCGCCGAGGCCGGACGGCTGCGGCAGCGTCTGCGGCAGTTCGCCCACCTGGTCGGCGGCCGGCGCCTTGATCGAGACCGGCTCGTTGAACGACTTGAACATCGCGGTGGCCTTGAACGTGCCGGCGTCCGGCTTGCCGCCGCTCAGCTCGACCTTGCGGGGCAGGCCCTGGGCGTCGATCCACGCGTCGAACTTGACGTCCTTGGCGCTCGCGAGCTCGCCCTGCAGACGCCCGCGCTGCTCCTCGGAAAGCTGCTTGACCGCCTGGTCGACCGGGAACGTGCCCGAGTAGTGGGTGGTGTCCACCCCGCCGACCTGCTCGCTGCCGACCGACTTCACGTCCTTGGACGCGGTCAGCAGGGCGGCGCTCGTCTTCAGGTCGAACTGCTGGGCCTGGCCGAGGAACTGGTCGACGTTCACGCCGGCCTGCGAGCCGAGCTGCTTCAGGTCGAGCCTGATCCACGGCTTGGTGGCGCCCACCAGGGTCTTGAGCATGTCGAGCTTCACGTACGCCACGTCGCCCTGGAGGATCACCCGCACGCCGCCGGGCACGCTCTGCCCGTTGAACGACAGCTGGCTGAGGTTGATGTCAGAGGCGATCTGCGGTGTCTTCTGGTAGAGCATCGTCCCCTGGACGACCCCGCCCTGACCGCCCTTGGCGTCGGTCACGTTGACCACGAGGTCCGCGGCATAGGTGTTGACCTCGTCGGCCTTCTGCGCGGTCTGCTGAATGACCTCGGCCGCCGAGAGCTGCGCGTTCTGGAGAGACGGAGTCGCGGTCGTCCCGCATCCCGCGACCGTGATCGCGGCCACCGCTCCGGCGGCCACCAGTAGTCGTCGCATTGTGTCCATCCCTTCGGTTTCCCCCTTTACCTGCCCTTGACCCTATGTGCCTAACGCGCCGGGCGCGTCGGCTCCGGACGAACCACCACCAGGCCTGCACAATCCCCGCACATTCACGGTAGTTTGCAGCACCATAGTTAGTCTTCGTACTATCGGTTATCGAACTACACGGGGAGAGCGGACATGCGGACCCTGATTCGGGACGTGCGCGTCTTCGACGGCGAACGGACCATCCCCCGGGCGGACGTGCTCGTCGAGGACGGCCTCATCGCCGAGTACGACGGACGACGGGTGGACACCGAGATCGACGGAACGGGCAGGACGGTCCTCCCCGGCCTGATCGACGCGCACACCCATGTCTCCGACGGCATGCTCGCCCAGGCGCTGGCCTTCGGGGTGACGACGGAGCTCGACATGTTCTGCCTGCCGTCCAACCTCGCCAGGCAGCGGAGGCTCGCCGCCGAGCGGGACGACGTGGCCGACCTGCGCAGCGCCGGCGTCCTGGCCACCGCACCGAACGGCCACCCCAGCCAGATCATGGCCGCCGAGGCCGCCGCCGTCGCTCACCTCGGCGACGCCGTGGGCGCCTTCGACACGATCGCCGGCGCCGGGCAGGCGAAGGAGTTCGTCGAGGCCCGGCTGGCGGAGGGCATCGACTATCTGAAAATCGTCGTGGACGACGGCTCAGCGGCGGGGCTCGACCTGCCGGTTCTCGGCCCGGACGTCGTCGCCGCGCTCGTCGAGGCCGGGCACGCCGCGGGCCTGGCGGCCATCGCCCACGTGGCGACCGTGCGGGACGCCGCTGTCGCGATCGAGGCGGGGGTCGACGGCCTGGCGCACGTCTTCCACGACGCCCCGCCCGGTGATCCCGCCGTCGAGGAACTGGCGGCGCGGGCCGCCGCCCGCGGAGTGTTCGTGATCAGCACGCTGAGCTACATCGAGGCGATCACCGGCGGGACGGGCGGGGCGGAACTCGTCCGGGACGAGCGGGTCGCGTCGCGGCTGCCCGGCCACGCGCGGGCCGCCGTCCGCGACGACCCCGGTGCCGTACCCGTGCACCCCCAGGGCGTGGTGAACGCCGCGCACGCGGCCCTGGCCCTGCACCGCGCGGGCGTGCCCCTGCTGGCAGGCACGGACGCGAACTTTTTCGCCCCGCTGCACGGCGCGAGCATGCATCGCGAACTGCCGCTCCTCACCGAGGCCGGGCTCACTCCCGAGGAGGCGCTCGCGGCGGCCACCAGCGTCCCCGCCCGGCATTTCGGGCTTCACGACCGGGGGCGGATCGCGCCTGGCATGCGCGCGGACCTGCTGCTGGTGGACGGTGACCCGACCCGCGACATCACCGCCACCCGTGCCATCGCGGGTGTCTGGCGCCGCGGCGTACGCCGATGAGCCGGCGAGCGTGTCAGGCCAGCGAGGTGAGCAGGTCGCGCAGCAACCGGTCGAGCGTGTCGGCCTCCCGCCGGGAGAGCCCCGACGCGAGCCGGGCGAGGTTCGCCGCGTGGTCGGTGAGGGTCGCGTCGATCACCTCGCGCCCCTTCTCCGACAAGGTGATTTTGAAGCTGCGCCGGTCGGCCGGGTCGAGGCTGCGCTCGACCAGCCCGGCGGCCTCCAGCCGGTCGAGCCGGCTCGTCATGCCGGCACGCGACATCATCACCATGTCCGACAACTCGGAGGGGATCAGCGTGTACGGCGGGCCGGAACGGCGTAGCGCGGCCAGGACGTCGAAGTCTCCCGCACGCAGGCCGTGCCGGTCGAGGACCTCCTCGACCCGGCCCTCGACCATCCGGGTCACCTGGGCGAGACGGCCGAAGACCCCCATGGCCGACAGGTCCAGGTCGGGCCGCTCGCGTTGCCACTGGTCAAGGATGTGATCGACGGAATCCCTGCGCTCTTCGGTCACGCGCCGAGTTTATGCGCCGTCTGATCATGGGAAGACGCGCGGGAGCTCGTGATCCGTCCAAGACGCGCGGAAGCCCCCGCCCAGTGAGGGCGGGGGCTTCCGTCGTCGTACGGGCCGGGGCGACGGCTCAGGCGTCGATCTCGGCGGTCATCGCCCGCGTCACGTTGGGGTCGACCGGGATGCCCGGGCCCATGGACGTGGTGAAGGTGACCTTCTTGAGGTAACGGCCCTTGGCCGCCGACGGCTTGAGACGCAGGACCTCGTCCAGCGCCGCGGCGTAGTTCTCCACGAGCTGACGGTCGTCGAAGGACGCCTTGCCGATGATGAAGTGCAGGTTCGCGTGCCGGTCGACCCGGAACTCGATCTTTCCGCCCTTGATGTCGGTGACGGCCTTGGCCACGTCGGGCGTGACGGTGCCGGTCTTCGGGTTCGGCATGAGGCCGCGGGGGCCGAGCACGCGGCCCAGGCGACCGACCTTGCCCATCAGGTCCGGGGTGGCGACGACCGCGTCGAAGTCGAGACGGCCCTTGGACACCTCGTCGATCAGCTCGTCGGAGCCGACGATGTCGGCGCCCGCCGCGCGGGCCTCCTCGGCACGGTCACCGGTCGCGAAGACCAGGACCCGGGCGGTCTTGCCGGTGCCGTGCGGGAGGTTGACGGTGCCGCGGACCATCTGGTCGGCCTTGCGGGGGTCGACGCCCAGCCGCAGGGCGACCTCGACGGTCGCGTCGAACTTCGTGGTCGCGGTCTTCTTGGCCAGCCGTACGCCGTCGAGCGGGTTGTACAGGGCCGCGCGGTCGACCTCGGCCGCCGCGTTCTTCCAGTTCTTGCTGCGCTTCACTTCATGCTCCTCGTGGAGATCGTGGTCCGGGCCTGCGCTTCGGCCCTCCCACAGCGTTGGATTGCCGCGCCTGCGGCGCGGCGCCTCGGGCGCTTACGAGCCCCCGCGGAAGATTCTCAGTCGGCGATCGTGATGCCCATGGAGCGGGCGGTGCCGGCGATGATCTTCTCGGCGGCCTCGACGTCGTTGGCGTTGAGGTCCTGCATCTTGGTCTCGGCGATCTGGCGAAGCTGCTCGCGAGTCAGCTTGCCCACCTTGTCCTTGTGCGGGTTCGCGCTGCCCTTCTGCAGACCGGCGGCCTTCTTGATCAGCTCGGGCGCCGGCGGCGTCTTCGTGATGAAGGTGAAGGTGCGGTCTTCGAAGATGGTGATCTCGACGGGGATGATGTTGCCCCGCTGGGCCTCCGTCGCCGCGTTGTACTGCTTGACGAAGTCCATGATGTTGACGCCGTGCGGACCGAGCGCGGTACCGACCGGCGGCGCGGGGGTGGCCTGTCCAGCGGGAAGCTGGACCTTCACCAGGGCCGCGACTTTCTTCTTTGGAGGCATTTGTCCTTCTCCGGGTCCTTTGTCCTACAAAAGCCTCACGGGCACGCCGAAGCAGGGCGTGCGTGAGGACGGCTATCGAGTCTACGCGAGACGGTCAGATCTTCGAGACCTGGTTGAACGACAGCTCGACCGGGGTCTCTCGACCGAAGATCGACACGAGGACCTTGAGTTTCTGCGACTCGGCGCTGATCTCGCTGACCGTGGCCGGCAGCGTGGCGAACGGCCCGTCCATGACCGTGACGGACTCGCCGACCTCGAAGTCGACGGTCGCGGTGGTCGTCTTGGTCGTGGCCTTCTTGACTTCCTCGGAAGGCTCCGGGGCGAGCAGCTTGGCGACCTCGTCGAGGTTCAGCGGGCTCGGCTTGTTGGACAGGCCGACGAAGCCGGTCACACCGGGCGTGTTACGCACCGCGGCCCAGGATTCGTCGGTCAGGTCCATCCGGACCAGGACGTAACCGGGAAGCACGCGCTCCTTGATCGGAGTCTTCTTGCCGCCCTTGAACTCCGTGATCGTGTGCGTCGGCACCTCGACCTGGAAGATGAAGTCCTCCATGTTGAGGGACCCGATACGGCTCTCGATGTTCTGCTTCACGCGGTTCTCGTAACCGGCGTACGAGTGGATGACGTACCACTCGCCGAACTGACCGCGAAGCTGGCGCTTGAACTCCTCGACCGGGTCGACATCCGGGAGGACGTCACCGTCCTCGTCGACCTGCGGGGCGACCTCAGCCGCGTCTTCGCCGCCGTCACCACCGTCTGAGTCGGCGACCGTGGTCTCCTCGACCTCTGCTACGGCCTCGTCCTGCTCGGTGCCCCACTCGTCATCCTCGTCATGGGAGCGGTCGGCCGGCATCGGGGACTCGGACACGGGACTCTTCCTTCTTCGCTTGGTGTCTTGACGCGCTGCGACGTCTTGGGCGGGATCAGGATCCGCCGAAGAGCCAGAGCACACCCTTACCCAGCAGCGTATCGATCCCGAACACGAGCCCAACCATGATCACGACGAAGACCAGGACAACTACCGTGTACGAGATCAGCTCATTGCGCCTGGGCCAGATGACCTTGCGCAGCTCGGCGACGACCTGCCGGTAGAAAAGAGCGGGCGAGGTGCGCTTTGCCTTCTTCTCATTGGTCGGCTTGCCTGGCTTGCCAGCGGTCTCGCCGCGGGTGTCGATCGCCACAGTCCTCACCTGATCCGTCGTGTCCGTCGCAGTTGCGGCGCGCTTTCACGCCATTGTTGCGCGGACCGCACTCCGCAGGGCACGAGGGACTCGAACCCCCAACCGCCGGTTTTGGAGACCGGTGCGCTACCAATTGCGCTAGTGCCCTATGCCGTGCACCACGATACCCGAGAAACGCGGAGAAGCGTCCGTCCCGTCGTTCACGTGGCCCACTAGTCGGTGAAGTGTACGCGGGTTTCACCAGTCCGTCGAACCACGTGGTCGCCGCGCCGCCCGGAGAGGTGGCCCGAGTGCCGTTCGTGCGGTTCAAAGCTACCGCGAGAACCCGTCCGCATCCTGGATATGGAGACGAAACCGCATGGCGCGTCTGGAACGATGGAGCCATGACCCGACCTCGCATCTCCGCGCGTATTTCCGCGATCTCCGAGTCCGCGACTCTGGCCGTGGACGCCAAGGCCAAGGCGATGAAGGCGGCCGGTCGCCCGGTCATCGGCTTCGGCGCCGGCGAGCCCGACTTCCCCACGCCCGACTACATCGTCGAGGCGGCCGTCGAGGCGTGCCGGAACCCCAGGTTCCACAAGTACACCCCGGCCGGGGGCCTGCCCGAGCTCAAGCAGGCGATCGCCGAGAAGACGCTGCGCGACAGCGGGTTCCAGGTGGAGGCCGCCCAGGTCCTGGTGACCAACGGCGGCAAGCAGGCGGTCTACGAGGCCTTCGCCACGCTGCTCGACCCGGGTGACGAGGTCCTGGTCGTGGCGCCGTACTGGACGACGTACCCGGAGGCGATCAAGCTCGCGGGCGGCGTCCAGGTCGACGTGGTCACCGACGAGACGACCGGCTATCTGGCCTCGGTCGAGCAGCTGGAGGAGAAGCTGACCGACCGCACCAAGGTGCTGCTGTTCGTCTCGCCGTCGAACCCGACAGGGGCCGTCTACACCCCTGCCCAGGTCGAGGAGATCGGCCGCTGGGCGCTCGACAAGGGCCTGTGGGTCGTCACCGACGAGATCTACGAGCACCTGGTTTACGGCGAGGCGAAGTTCTCCAGCATCGCCACCGCCGTGCCCGAGCTGCGCGACCGGGTCGTCGTGCTGAACGGCGTGGCCAAGACGTACGCGATGACCGGCTGGCGGGTGGGCTGGCTGATCGGCCCGGCCGACGTGGTCAAGGCGGCGACGAACCTGCAGTCCCACGCCACCTCCAACGTCTCCAACGTCGCCCAGGCCGCGGCGCTCGCCGCCGTCTCCGGCGACCTGTCCGCCGTCGCCGAGATGCGGACGGCCTTCGACCGGCGCCGCCAGACCATGGTCCGGATGCTCAACGAGATCCCCGGCGTGGTCTGCCCCGAGCCGTTCGGCGCGTTCTACGCGTACCCGTCGGTGAAGGCCCTGCTCGGCAAGGAGCTTCGCGGCAGGCGCCCGCAGACCTCGGCCGAGCTGGCCGAGCTCATCCTGGAGGAGGCCGAGGTCGCGCTGGTGCCCGGCGAGGCGTTCGGCACTCCGGGTTACTTCCGTCTGTCGTACGCCCTGGGCGACGACGACCTGGTCGAGGGCGTCAGCCGGGTGACCAAGCTCCTGGCCGAGACGCACTGAGAAGCCGAGACGCACTGAGAAGCCGAAATGCGCTGAGAAGCCGAGACGCACTGAGGTGACGAGGCGCGCCGGCGTCACGAACCCGGCACGGAGGCCCGGTCCCCGCCACGCGGGACCGGGCCTCCGCCAATCCGCCGACCAGCCGGAACCCGGCTGCCGCCGACATCGCGGACGGCCTGTTCCACCACGCTGTGCGGGTCTCAGGACCACAGGACGCCGATGGGGGCGGCGACGATCCTCTCGTCCATCTCGTGGACGCGTGGGCCGGTGTGCAGGACGACACCGGCCACGAACCGTTCACCCAGCTCGTCCCGCAGCCAGCGCAGGTGCTTCGCGTCGTCGTGGCGTGGGGCGCGAGTACAAAGATGACCCAGGTGCCACTACAAAGACGACCCACCGCCTACCGGCCCCGGCCGGGGCGCGGAGGCGGTGGGACCGGCGGGGTCACTTGCCGAGGGTGGCTCCGGCGGCGATCTTCTTCAGCTCCTTGTCGGCCTCCGCCGTGCCGAGCTTGGCCGCGTAGTCAGGGCTGATCATGACCTCGGCCCCGACGCCGGGCGCGAGGGTCCACACGATCGTCCGGGTGCCGCCGTCCAGGATCCGGTCGCCGCCCTCCGACACGCTGACCAGGTAGGCCTTCCTGCCGCCGACCTTGACCGGCTCGGCGCCCTGCGCGGCGAAGCTCTGCATGCGCTTGGCCAGCACGCTCGCGGCGTCCTTCCGATAGACGACCATCTGGACGTTGTACATGCCGGGTTCCAGGCCGGGCTCCACCCAGCTCGTGGTGTAGGTCTCCTTGCCGAACCCGTCCTTGCCGGACCACTTGCCCCATTCGAGCCCTTCGGGCAGGTAGCCGAGGTGCACACCGCCGAGCGTCCGGCCGTCCCCCAGGTCGCCGAGGTCCTGGGGCATCCGCGGATCCTCGGCGCCTTCGGAAGGGGCGGAGGCCGGGCCGGCCGTTGTGGCGATCATGATCGTGACCGCCGCCCCGGGGGGAGCGGCCGTCCCCGGCTGCGGCATCTGGGCGAAGACCGTGCCCGCCGGGGCGTCGTCGTTGAGCATCTTCATGATCCTCACCGTGTAGCCGGCCTCTTTCAGGATGGCGTTGACCTCCGCGGCGCTCTTGCCGACCACGTCGGGGACGAGCACTTCCGGGGTGGCGACGGTGTCGCCGGAGGCGGCCGCGGACGCGACCGGGCCTTCCTGGCCGGTGGCGCCACTCCCGGCGAGGCCGCCTGCGTTGGAGGCGGTGCCGGGCCATGCGGTCAACGCCACCGGCACGCCCACGGCGACCGCCCCGGCGAGCACGACCGCCCCCGCCACACGAAATCTGACGACGTGGCGGCGGTTGCGCCGCCGGACGGCCTGGCCCAGGGACGGCGACGCGTGCACGCCGGCGACCTGAGCGGCCATGGCATCTCTCAGTGCCTCTTCGACGTTCATGCGGACGCTCCTTCCAGGTTCTCCATGCGTGCGCGCACGCGTGCCAGACCGCGGGCGGCCTGGCTCTTGACGGTGCCGACCGAGCAGCCGAGCAGCGCGGCGGTCTCGGCCTCCGACATGTCCTCCCAGTAGCGGAGGACCAGTACGGCCCGCATCCGGGCCGGCAGCTTCCTGAGCTCGGTGACGAGCACGTCGCGCAGGCCGAGATCCGGCGACTCCACGGGTGTCTCCGGCGGCTGGGCGAAGGTGATCTCCTGGAGCACCCTGCGCCGCCTGGCCCTGCTGATCGCGCCGTTCACCACGACCCGGCGCGCGTACGCCTCGGGGTTGTCGTGCCGGATGCGCGGCCAGTGCCGGTACACCTTCTCCAGCGCGCTCTGGACCATGTCCTCGGCGTCGGTCGCCGAGGCGCCGCAGACCAGGATCGCGGTGCGCAGAAGAGCGGTGCTGCGCGCGGCCAGGAACTCGTCGAAGGCCGCCTCGTCTTCTTCGGTCATGAGCTCCCCTTTCGCCCCTCCCCAACGCGCCAACCCGCCGACGGGTTGTCAACGGGATGCGGCAACATATGGAGATGGCACGTCCACTCGACACGCTCCCCAAAGCACACCTGCACCTGCACTTCACCGGCTCGATGCGGCATTCGACGCTGATCGAGCTCGCCCGGGAGCAGGGCGTCCATCTCCCCGACGCGCTCGTCGAGGACTGGCCGCCCAAACTGCGGGCCACCGACGAACGCGGCTGGTTCCGGTTCCAGCGGTTGTACGACATCGCGCGGTCGGTGCTGCGCCGGCCGCAGGACGTCTACCGCCTGCTGCGTGAGGCCGCCGAGGACGAGGCCCGGGAGGGGTCGCGCTGGCTGGAGATCCAGGTCGACCCGTCCGGGTACGCCCAGCGTTTCGGCGGGCTGACCGAGACCCTCGAACTCGTCCTCGACGCGACGGAGAAGGCCGCCAGACAGGCCGGGATCGGCATGGCGGTGATCGTGGCCGCCAACCGCACCCGGCACACTCTCGACGCCAGGACGCTGGCCCGCCTGGCGGTGCGGTACGAGGGCAGGGGCGTGGTCGGCTTCGGCCTGTCCAACGACGAGCGGCGCGGCCGGGCCAGGGACTTCGAGCACGCCTTCCGGATCGCCAGGAGCGCCGGGCTGCTCGCGGTGCCGCACGGCGGCGAGCTGCTGGGCGCGGCGAGCGTCGCCGAGTGCCTCGACGACCTGGGCGCCGACCGGATCGGCCACGGGGTGCGCGCGGCCGAGTCGCCCCGCCTGATGGAGCGGCTGGCCGACCGGCAGATCACCTGCGAGGTGTGCCCGCTGTCCAACGTGGGCCTCGGCGTGGCGGAACGGCCCGAGGACGTGCCGCTGCGGCGGCTGTTCGAGGCCGGGGTGCCGATCGCCCTCGGCGCCGACGACCCGCTGCTGTTCGGCGCCCGTCTGCTGCCGCAGTACGAGCTCGCCAGGGACGTGTACGGCTTCAGCGACGCCGAGCTCGCCGAGCTCGCCAGGCAGTCGATCCGGTCGTCCAGGGCGCCCGACGCGGTCAGGAAGGAGTTGCTGAGCGAGGTCGACGGCTGGCTCGCCTCCCCCGAGTGACGTTCCGGTTCATCGGACCGAGGAGGCGATCCGTACGGCCTCGGCGCGGTCCGGTCCCTCCAGCCGCATGCCGACCAGCCTGTGCTGCCAGACGAGCGTCGGCCCTGCCACCCGCTCCTCACGCGGCGTGCCGCCGAACGGCACGTACGACACGCCGTGGGGCTGCTGGATCCACCATCCGCGGACGGCGTCCACCTGCTCGGGAAACGGCTCGCCGAGTTCCTTGTGCCAGACGACGCTCAGCGTCCCGTCGAACTCGTCGAGCCGGACACCGGGCCACAGCAGCGTCACCACCCGGCCGCCGTCGGCGAGCCGCACGTCGGCGGGCTCGCCGAGCGCGGACGGCACGGCGAGGGGGAACCGCGCGGTCCGCCGCGCCTCCTCCAGCGTCACCCGGCGCTCGCCGGGCAGCGGGCTCGGCACTCCCGTGGGCAGCGGCCCGGCGCCGCCGACCTGGATCTCCACGCCCGCGAAGCGCAGCACCGACACCACCGCGGCCCGGCCCTGCGGGGTGGCCCCGAGCAGCACGGCCAGCAGGACCGCCACCGACGCCGCCGCCACGCGCGGCGACGGCCGCCGACCAAGCCGCCGCCAGCCGAGCCGCCGCGCCCGCTCGTCCTCGACACCCTCGTCCTCCAGCCGGGCACGTACGGCACGGGCCACGTCGGCGGGGGGCGGCGCGGGCACGGTCAGGTCGGCGCCGAGAGCACGCAGGCGCTCCTCGATCGACTCCGGCCGGTTGTCATCGCTCATCGCCCACCTCCTCCCGCAGGTGCCGCAGGGCCCGGAACGTCCGCGACTTCACCGTGCCGAGCCGTACGCCGAGGACCTCGGCCGTCTCCGCCTCCGACAACTGCAGGAAATACCGGCAGACCACGGCTTCGCGTTCCCCCTGGGGCAGCGCGCGTACGGCCTCCAGCAGGCGGGACCTGCCGTCGGCGTCCACGGCCGCGCTCTGCGGGTCCTCCGGCCCGTACGGCTCCCGCTCGCGGCCCAGCCGCACGGCGAGGTCGGAGCGGCGGCCACGCGACCGGGTGAGGTCGTGGGTCTCGTTGGCCACGATGCGCAGCAGCCAGGGGCGGAAGGACGAGCCCCGGCGGAAGCCCTTCAGGTGGCGGAACGCCTTGACGAACGCCTCCTGGACGACGTCCTCCGCCTCGTCGGCCGCGCCCAGCAGGCTCGCCGTACGGTGGGCGACCGCGCTGTACCGGGCGACCAGCACCTCGTAGGCGTCAAGGTCGCCGGCCAGGGCACGGGTCACTGCCTCGTCGTCGTCCATCTGAGGGAAATCGGGGCGGATCGGCGGACGGAGGTGAAGCCTACGAGCAGCCGGGCATTCCGTCCACAGCGTCGTCGGCAGCCCGCGGGCGGCCCCTCCGGCGAAGCGGACACCCGCCGATGGGGCGGGCACTACACTTTCCAAGACCGTCAGCGTGCAGATCGAGGATCCTATGTCTGGGTATGACCGAGTAGTCCAGCCGGCGGCCGGGGACGAGGCTCTGGAGAACCACCTCGGCGGCGACGAGGCCAAGAACTACCGGCAGTACGAGTTCGACATGGTCGCGCCGCACGTCGGGCGGTCGCTGCTGGAGATCGGTTCGGGTCTCGGGCACTTCGCCGAGCAGTTCCTGCCGCGCCTGGACAGGCTCGTGGTGAGCGACTTCGATCCCTACTGCGTCGAGCAACTGCGCAAGAGGTTCGCGGACCGCGACGACGTGTCGGTGCTCCAGTTCGGCCTGCCGACCGACATCCCTCTGGCCGAGCCGGTCGACACCGTCGTGATGATGAACGTCCTCGAGCACATCGAGGAGGACGCCGAGGCGCTGCGGTCGCTGGCCAGGGTGACCGCCCCCGGCGGCCGGATCGTCATCTGGGTGCCCGGCTACATGCAGCTCTACGGGGACTTCGACCGCAAGGTGGGACACGTCACCCGCTACACCCCCGCCACGCTGCGCAAGACGGTCACCGCCGCGGGCCTCGACGTCCAGGTGCTCAAGCCGATCAACTTCCTCGGCGGAATCGCCTGGTGGGCGGCAGTGCGGCGGGGTGGCGTGGGCTACCCCGACCCCCGGCTCGTGAAGATCTACGACCGGACCGTCGTGCCGATGACCCGGCTCATCGAGCGGTTCGTCCGCCCGCCGTTCGGCCAGACCGTGTTCTGCGTCGCCAGGGTCCCCAAGTAGCCGCGCCCGACCAGCGGGGCGCCAGGTAGCGGGGCACCAAGTAGCAGGGTGCCATGTAGCGGGGCGCCCAGGTGACGGTGCCGGAGCCGCGGACCCGAATTGTGCGACATATGCTTCCTGCCTGCACAATGGGTGCCGCATGAGTGAAACCAGGATCCTCGTCGTCGAGGACGAGCCGAACATCCGGGACATCGTGGAAGTCGCCCTCAGATTCCACGGCTTCCGGGTGACGGCCGTGGGCACGGGGGCCGCGGCGCTCGGCGAGGTCATGAAGGACCAGCCCGATCTGGTCGTCCTCGACGTCATGCTCCCCGACATCGACGGCTTCGAGGTGTGCCGGCGGATCCGGGCCGGCGGCGTGCATCCTCCTGTGATCTTCCTCACCGCCCGCGACGCGGTCGCCGACACCGTACGCGGGCTGACCCTCGGTGGCGACGACTACGTCACCAAGCCCTTCTCCGTCGAGGCGCTGGTCGCGCGGATCCGCGCCGTGCTGCGCCGTACGAGCGTGCCGGAGGCGGCCGAGCGGGCGCACGGGCCGATCCTGCGGGTCGCGGATCTGGAGCTCGACGAGGCGCGCTGGGAGGTGCGGCGCGGCGGCGTCCCGGTGGACCTGTCGCCGACCGAGTTCCGCCTGCTGGCCTTCCTGATGGCGAACGCCGGTCTGGTGCTCACCAAGCGGCGCCTGCTCGAGGAGGTCTGGGGCTACGGCGGCAGTTCCCAGGTGCTGGAGACCTACATCTCCTACCTGCGCCGCAAGCTCGATCCGCTCGGTCCGCCGCTGATCCACACCCAGCGCGGCATCGGATACGCGCTGCGCCCGCCGCAGGACATGTGACGGACCCGTGATGTCGCTCAGGACGCGCCTGCTCGCCGGGCTGCTCGGGGTGAGCGCGGTCCTGCTCGTCGTGCTCAGCTTCGTCAGCGTCGTCGTCCTGCGCGGGCACCTGCGTACGCGCCTGGAGGGGCAGGTGGTGGCGGCGACCGTCACCGCGGCACGCCGGGTGGTCGTGGGAGACCCGCTCGCGCAGGCGCTGACGGGCTCCACCTACGCCGTCGCCGCCTACGACCTCACGGACGGCCGGGCCCGCCTGGTGAGCGGCGACGCCGCCGACGCCGCGGCCGTGCCCGACCTCGCCGAGAGGCTCGGCGAGGACAACCTGCTGGCGTACGCGGCGCAGGGCCGCACCTTCGACCTCGACCCGAGCGGCGGCCACGACATGATCGCGGCCGCGGCGATGTCGCCGAGCGGCCTGCGGCTGGTGGTCGTCGCGGTCCCCCTGGACGCGGTCGACGATCCGGTGCGTCACCTCCTGATCAGCGAACTGGCGACCGGCGGGGCGCTGATCCTGCTGCTGGCGGCGGGCGGCCGGCTGCTGATCGCCGGCGGCCTGGCGCCCCTGGGCAAGATGGCGCGGACCGCGCATCTCGTGGCCGAGCGAGGCGACCTGTCGGCCCGGATGCCGGAGGGGCCTTCCGAGGTCGGCAGGCTCGGCGCGGCGATCAACCTCATGCTCGACCGCATCGCCGGCGCCTTCCGCGACCGCCAGGCGTCGGAGGACCGCGTGCGCCGGTTCGCCGCCGACGCCTCCCACGAGCTGCGCACTCCGCTGTCGACCATCTCGGGCTACGCGGAGCTCTACCGGGCCGGGGCGATCCCGCCCGAGGACCTGCCCAAGATCATGGGCCGGATCGAGGCCGAGGCCGACCGCATGGGCCGTCTGGTGGGCGAGATGCTGGAGCTCGCGCGGCTCGACCGGGGCGCCGCACTCGCGCTGAGCGAGACCGACCTGGCCGAGATGGCCCGCGAGGTGGCCGCCGACTCGGCCGCTCTCGATCCCGCCTATCCCGTGACGGTGGAGGCCCCGATCTCCCTGGTCGCGACGGTGGACGAGGCCAGGGTCCGCCAGGTGCTCGTCAACCTGCTCGGCAACGTCCGGGCGCACACCCCCGAGGGCACGAAGGCCACCGTACGGCTGGTACGCGCCCGGGACGCGGTGACGATCGAGGTGCGCGACACCGGCCCGGGGATGAGCCCGGACCAGGCGGAACGCGCCTTCGACCGGTTCCAGCGGGGGGAGGACCATCTGTCCGGCGGGGCGGGGCTCGGCCTGTCGATCGTGAAGGCCATCGTGGAGGCGCACGGCGGGCGATGCCGGATCGACTCCTCTCCCGGCGGAGGCACCGCCGTACACATCGAGCTCCCGGCGGTGCAAGAGGCTACTGGCGGGTAGGTAACGGGTACAGCTCGTTTCACCGCCGAGGAGGTCGAGGATGACGACCGATTACGCCAAGGCCAGGGAGGTGGCCGAGCAGGCGCGCGAGACGGAATGGACCCGCCCGAGCTTCGGCAGGCAGCTCTTCCTGGGGAACTTCCGGTTGGACCTCGTGCATCCCGCACCCCGCCTCACCGAGGAGGAGATCAAGAAGGGGGACGACTTCCTGCGCGCCCTGCGAGGGTTCCTGCAGGAGAAGGTCGACTCCGCGCTCATCGAGCGCACCGCCGTGATTCCCGACGAGGTGGTCAAGGGCCTGGCGGCCATCGGCGCGTTCGGCATGACCATCGAGGAGGAGTACGGCGGGCTGGGCCTGAGCCACCTGTACTACTGCCGTGCGCTGGAACTCGTGACGTCCTGCTCCCCCGCGCTCAGCGCGCTGCTGTCGGCCCACCAGTCCATCGGGGTTCCCCAGCCGCTACGGCTGTTCGGCACCCCCGAGCAGAAGCGCCGGTTCCTGCCCCGCTGCGCCCGTGGCGAGATCTCGGCGTTCCTGCTCACCGAGCCGGACGTCGGGTCCGACCCCGCCCGGCTGTCGACGATCGCCGTCCGCGACGGCGACGCGTACGTCATCAACGGGGTCAAGCTGTGGACGACCAACGGCGTGGTGGCCGACCTGCTGGTCGTGATGGCCAGGACCGGTGCCAAGATCTCGGCCTTCGTGGTCGAGGCCGACGCTCCCGGCATCACCGTCGAGCACCGCAACCAGTTCATGGGCCTGCGGGGGATCGAAAACGGCGTCACCCGCTTCCACCAGGTACGCGTGCCCGTGGAGAACCTGATCGGCCGCGAGGGCCAGGGCCTGAAGATCGCCTTGACCACGCTCAACACGGGACGTCTCTCGCTGCCCGCCACCTGCGTCGGCGCGGCGAAGTGGGCGACGAAGATCGCCCGCGAGTGGGGCCGCGAGCGGGTCCAGTGGGGCCGGCCGGTCGGTCAGCACGAGGCCGTGGCCCGCAAGGTCGCCTTCATCGCCGCCACCACGTACGCGCTGGAGTCGGTGGTGGACCTCGCCAGCCGGATGGCCGACGACGAGCGCAACGACATCCGCATCGAGGCCGCGCTGGCCAAGTTGTACGGCTCGGAGATGGCCTGGCGGCTCATGGACGAGCTCGTGCAGATGAGAGGCGGCCGCGGCTACGAGACCGCCGAGTCGCTGCACGCCCGCGGCGAGCGCGGCGTGCCGGTCGAGCAGATGCTGCGCGACATGCGGATCAACCGCATCTTCGAGGGCTCGACCGAGATCATGCACCTGCTCATCGCCCGCGAGGCGGTGGACGCGCACCTGTCGGTCGCGGGCGAGCTCGTCGATCCGAAGGCCGGCCTGCGGGCCAAGGGGCGGGCCGCCACCCGGGCCGGCGCCTTCTACGCCAGGTGGCTGCCGAGCCTGGTGACCGGGCCCGGCCAGGTGCCCACGTCGTACGCCGAGTTCGGCCCGCTGGCCCCGCACCTGCGGTACGTCGAGCGGACCAGCCGCAAGCTCGCCAGGTCGACGTTCTACGGCATGTCGCGCTGGCAGGCGCGGCTGGAGCACAGGCAGGGGTTCCTGTCGCGGATCGTCGACATCGGCGCCGAACTGTTCGCCATCACCGCGGTATGCGTGCGCGCCCAGGAGGAGTCGGCCGAGTTCGGGCGCAAGCCGTACGAGCTCGCGGACACCTTCTGCCACCAGGCCAGGCAGCGGGCCGAGGCGCTGTTCGACCGGCTGTGGGACAACACCGACGCCGGCGACGTGCGGCTGGCCCACCGGGTGCTCGACGGGCGGTACACGTTCCTGGAGGAGGGCATCGTCGACCCGTCGATGGAGGGCCCGTGGATCGCCCCGCAGCGCACCGGGCCGTCGATGTTCGAGGACGTCCACCGGCACATCGGCTGATGGGAACGGAACGGCCCCGCCCCCGGCGTGCGGGGGCGGGGCCGTGTCGCGAGGCCGGTCAGGCTCACACGTCGAGGCAGTACATCCAGCCGTAGCCCGAGACGTAGCAGCGGTACCAGCCATCGGGCTTCTGGGCGTGCGCCGGGGCGGACAGGACGCCGAAGGTGGTGACGGCGACGGCGGTGGTGGCGAGAACGGCCGCGGCGCGCTTGAGCGACTTCACTGGTATCTCCTGTGCAGGGGACGTTTGTTTGACGAGTCCGAGTACACAGGAACCCACTTGGCGAGATCTGGTGGGCGACTTGGAGGCCACTTGCACGGTTTGGATGCGTGAAAACCCTTTGTCCCGCGATGCGCGGGCTTGTTACTGTCACTCGCATGTGGATTCTGTACGGCGACCGCTGATCAGCCTCTGAGCCGCTGATCCGCTCAGCTTTCCGGCCCTGTCCATCCGACGCGGCAGCTGAGTGTCGGCACCTCGGTGCCGCGTTCCCGACGTACAAGGAGATCCCGTATGCGTACTCGCGCGTCCAGCAAGGGCGGCAAGCAGCAGAACCCGCGCACGCCGCAGCCCCAGCGTTCCTTCCCGCCGCCGCCGCGGCAGATCCCGGCCCCGCCCATGCGGCCGGTACGGCAGCCGCGGCGGCTGCCGAGGGCCAAGTAACCCCGTCCGGACACGGAAAGGGCACCCCGTCGCTCGACCGGGGTGCCCTTCGCCGTGAGCGTCAGAGGCGCTCGATGATCGTGACGTTGGCCTGGCCGCCGCCCTCGCACATCGTCTGCAGGCCGTACCGCCCGCCGGTGCGCTCGAGCTCGTGCAGCAGCTTGGTCATGAGGATCGCGCCGGTGCCGCCCAGCGGGTGTCCCAGCGCGATCGCGCCGCCGTTGGGGTTGGTCCTGGCCGGGTCGGCCCCGAGCTCCTTGAGCCAGGCCAGCGGAACCGGGGCGAACGCCTCGTTGATCTCGATGACGTCGATGTCCTCGATCGAGAGCCCGGCCTTGGCCAGCGCCTTCCGCGTGGCCGGGATCGGCGCCGTCAGCATGTAGACGGGATCGTCGCCGACCAGCGTCAGCGTGACGATCCGGGCGCGCGGGATCAGGCCGTGGTCGCGCACCGCCTGCTCCGAGGCGATGAGCAGCGCGCCGGAGCCATCGGAGATCTGCGAGGAGGTGGCCGCGGTGATCCGGCCGCCCTCCCGCAGGGTCTTGAGCTCGGCCATCTTCTCGAGCGTGGTGTCGGGCCGCGGGCCCTCGTCGTCGCTCACGCCGTTGACGGGGGCGATCTGCTCCTTGAAGTGGCCGTTGGCGATCGCCTTCGCGGCCCGCTGGTGGCTCTCGTAGGCGAATACCTCCAGGTCCTGCCGGGAGAATCCCCACTTCTCACACATCAGCTCCGCGCCGCGGAACTGGGAGATCTCCTGCTTGCCGTACCGCTCGACCCACTTGTCACCGAACGGGAACGGCATGCCCTTCTCCAGCGCCGCCGTGATGCTCGACCCCATCGGGACGATGGACATCGACTCGACGCCGGCCGCCACGACGAGGTCCTGCGTGCCCGACAGCACTCCCTGCGCGGCGAAGTGGATCGCCTGCTGCGACGAGCCGCACTGCCGGTCGATGGTGACCCCGGCCACCGTCTCCGGGAGGCCCGCGCTGAGCCACGCGTTGCGCGCGATGTCCATGGACTGCGGGCCGAACTGCATCACGCAGCCCATGATCACGTCGTCCACGGCGGCGGGGTCGACGCCGGTGCGCTCCACGAGCGCGGAGAGAGTGTGGGCGGCCAGGTCGACCGGGTGGACCGTGGAGAGCCCGCCCTTCTTCTTGCCGACCGGAGAGCGGACCGCCCCGACGATGTACGCCTCTGCCACAGTGCCTCCATAAGAAACCGAGCAATGTTCGGTTAGTGAGAGGTTACATCAGAACTTTCGTCCGGGCAGGCGACGATACGGGCAGGGCTCAGGCGTGACGTCCGGGTAGCACGTCGGCGGGCTCGGCGAGCAGGAATCCCCGGCTGTCGGCCGCGATCCCCCGGAGCCCGTTCGCGAGCGTCACCGCGACGGCCGCCCGCCCGACCAGATCCGCCCGCGCGTCGTCCTCGGGCACCAGGTCCGCGTCCGCGACGCCGACGGCCGCAAGAACGTCCTCCGGCCCGATCTCCGTGCTCTCCGCGTCCTCGCCGTTCGTCTCCTCCGTGCGGTCGACCGGCGAGACCCGCGCGACGGCGATCTCGGTGAGGTACGGCCAGCGCGTGCGGGCGACGGGCGGAATGCGGTGCCCCTCCTCCACGGTGAGGATGAGCGCGTCGCCCGCGTAGACGTCGGCCACCCTGCCGCGGCGGACGGGGACGTGGACGACGCCGTCGACGAGTTCTCCCTCGGGCCACCTCTCGGCGTCCACGGCGTCGACGAGACCCAGCAGCCCGCCGAGAACCTCCAGGACCTCCTCGGGCTCCGGTACGGCCGGCAGGTAGACCAGGGGGTCTCCGCCGTCCTCCGCGGGATCGAGCGGCTCGCCCTGGCAGAGCGACCAGCCGCCCAGGCGGTACGCGATGCCCTCGGCCAGGCTCTTGTCGAAGAAGTCGACGGGCAACGGGCCCTCGGCGGCGATCCGGCAGGCCCAGAGCCTGTCGGAGTCGGACACGCCGAGCTTGGCGAGGATGTCTCCGGTCAGCTCGATGGGCGGCTGGATGCGCGATCCGCCCGCGATGATGTCGTCGCCGTCCGTCGTCGCCTCGGGATCGGCGAGTTGCGCGACGGCCAGCAGTGTCTTCTGGTCCGGCCGAGCGGGCAGCAGCGCCGTGGGTCCCGTACGCAGCCGGCCGGGGAGCAGGACTTTCGAGAACCAGCCCACAGGCCCTCCTCATGATCGGTCGAAGAGACCATAGCCCCGACGGCCGCCGATCACGAGCCCTTCCGGCGAGGTGCCCGATTCAGGACCTCGACTTCGCGAGACGCGTGCCGGTCATCGTGGCGTAGACGATGACGTTGTCGTAGTAGTGACCGGTCGAATGGTTGTACTTGCCGCCGCAGGTGATCAGTCGCAGCTCGGCGTTGTCGGCGTGGCCGTACACCCGGTTGGTGGGGAACGTCTGCTTGTTCGCCTGCTCGACGCCGCCCACGGTGAAGATGGCCACGGTTCCGTCGAGGCGGTACACCTCGATTTTGTCGCCGTACGCCAGTTCGGGCACGCGGGCGAAGACGGCGCTGCGCGTGGCCGTGTCCTTGTGGCCGAGCATGACGGCCGGGCCCGCCTCCCCCGCCGTCGGGCCGCCGCGATACCAGCCGACCAGGTTCGGGTCGCTGATCGGGGGCGTCTGGATCGCCCCGCTGCGGTCGAGACCGAGCGACTTGATCGGCGCGTTGACACCGATCTTGGGAATGACCAGGCGCTTGGGCGTGGACGGCTGCATCGCCGGAGCCGCCGGGATGTTCGGCACCGGCGGCGGCGCGTCGGCGACCGCCTGCGTCAGCGGTTGCCCGCCGCCCGGCCCCACAGAGGGGGCGAGCCCGTTCTGCGGAGCCGCGAGCTTCAGCGTCTGACGGGTCGGCGCGGCGTACTCGTCGGGGTTGTTCACCATGATCACGACACCCACGATCACGACGACCAGGCCCACGACGGCCGCCGTGATCAGCAACCGCCGGATGGCCTGCGCGCCGTCGCCGGGAGGCTTCTCCTCCGGCGGCGGGGGCGCCGGCTGCGCGGGCTGCATCTGGGGCAGCATGACCGGCTGGAAGACCGGCTGGCCGTAAACCGGCTGCGGGTAGCCCTGCCCGCCCGGCCCGGGAGGCATGCCGTACGGCTGGCCCGGCGGGTACTGTCCAGGAGGCGGGGTCGTCATGGGCGCGTCCTAGTGCCGCACCGGTCGGCGCCGGGTCCGCAGGACGAGGCCGCCGCCCGCCGCCGCCAGCATCAGCGCGGTGCCGGTGAGGACGAAGAGACGGGCGTCGGGGCCCGCGTCGCCGCCGCCGCCGGTAGCCGCGCCACCCCCGGGCGTGTTCTCGATCTGGACGGACTTCGTCTTCGTCTTGGACGGCGTGGGCGACGCGAAGACCGTCTCGTACACCGTCCGCGTGTTGCGCGGCGACGGCGAGACGCTCGCGGACGGGCTGGCGCTGGGACTCGCACTCGGGCTCGCGCTGGGGGACGCCGAGGGGCTCGCCACCGCGATGGTCGCCGCCGCGGGCGTCGTGTTCGTGCCCGTCGCCGCGATGACGCAGTTGTAGAGCGTGGTGGGCGTCGTGGTGGTGGTCGAACCCGTGGTGCCGGGCGCGATCATGTTGATCTTGAAGTCCTTGGCGGTGAGCACGACGGAGGTGGCCCCGGCCGACGGCGTGACGGTCAGCGTCGCCGTCGGGAGGGTCGGCATGGCCCCCGCGGCCGCGATGGCCGACGTCAAGGCCGCACCCGTGGGCGAGGGCGTGGACACGCCCGCGTTCATGCCGGCCGGCAGCGCCGACGCCGACACGCTCGGGTGCAACTGGATCGACGCACCGCTCGCGATCTCCACCGGCGCGGGGAACGCCGCACCGGCGGCCGGCTGGATGCTCAGGGTCGCGGTGTACTGGGTGCCGCTTCCCGTCGAGGTGAGCGCCACGGTGAAATCGTGTGTGACGGGCGTGCCACCGCTGGTCGACGGAGTGCACGTGTACGTCACGGTCTTCGTGTCGGCTTGCGCGCCGAGCGCGGTCAGGCCCAGGAGAAGGCCCGCGCTGACCACTCCGGCCGCGGCGGCCCTCCCGGCGACACGGCCGCGCGCCTTTGACTTCAGCACTGACTTCTCTCCACTTCGATGCTCGCAGTCAACAGGCGTACCAGCATGCCAGCATACGGTCACGGTCAGGTAGAGATCTTACGGACAAAAACCCCAAGACCGCCTCCAATTGCCTAAACATTCTCCCGTTCGGACCATGACCGCGTCAGGCGGACGCTAATTCCGGCCGTACGAGCCGGGGTTCGGGCCGAAGCGTCGCAGCAGCAACCCTCCGGTCGTGGCGGCGGCCATCAGCGCCACACCGGTGAGCATCACGAGCCGGGCGTCCGGGCCCGCGTCGCCCCCGCCACCGGTCTGCGCGCCGCCGAGCGGCGTCGTCCTGACCTGCTTGGTCGTCGTACGGGAGACCGTCGCGGTGACGGTGGTCGACACGGTGGTGGTCGCCCTGGCCGTCGCCGTGGTGGTGGCCGACACCGTGGTGGTCGCCGTGGTGGTCGCGGTGGTGGTCGCCGTGACGGCGGCCGGGGACGTCGTCGTCTCGCCGGGGGTGGGCGACGCGTTCGTGTCGTCGTCGGAGGGCGTCGTGCCCGACTGATCGGATGACGAAGCGGAGACCACGAACGCGAGCGACGCGCGGGTCGCGGGATCCGGCAGCCGGCACGTGTAGAGCGCCTCACCCGCGCCTGTGGTGCTCCCGGCCGGCAGCAACCTCAGCGTGAAGTCCCCGGCCGCGACTCCCACCGTGCCCTCCGCCGTCGGGGTGAGCGTGACGAGCAGTTCGGGGATCGGCGACAGCGTGGCCGACGGCGCGAGGGACGTCTGCACGGCCGTGGACGCGGACGGGCTCAGCGTGATGGCCGAGGGGGTCTCGTCCTCGGTACCGGTTACCGCGCCGTCCGTGGCGGGCGTCGCGCTCGGAGACGGCGTGCCACTCGGAGACGGCGTCGCGCTCGGAGACGGCGTCGCGCTCGGGGACGGCGTCGCGCTCGGGGACGGCGTCGCGGAGGTGTCGGCGGCCACCTGGGACTGCGCGTCGCCGCCGGACTCCGCGCCCTCGGGGGAAGGCGAGGGAGAGGGAGTGGGCGAGGCGGAGGGCGAGGCGGAGGGCGACGGCGTGGCCGAGAGGGAGGGGCTGGGGGTCGGCGATTCGCCGGAAGTGCCGGACTCGCTCACCACGGGAGCGCCGGTCGCCTCCATCACGCCTTCGGCGACCACGACGTCATTCGCCGCGATGCCCGTCGCGGGCGCCACCAATGCGCTCTGTCCGTCCGACGGCGAGGCGGGAGCGATCCGCCAGGTCACGACCGCCGCGCTGTTCACCACCGCGTCGACCGGGGCGACCAGAGCCACGCTCACGGGGTAGGTCGCGGGGGCGCCGCCCGCCGGAGTGCAGGAATACAGCACGGTCGTGGGTTCGCTCGCCGCGAGCGCCGGCCAGGTCATCAGGGCCAGCGCGGCCGTCACTCCCGCCGCCGACCGGGCCGCGATGCGATGCCGGGCGCTCCTGCGCCGGGCACTGGGGTCGGGCACGACGTCTCTCCTGCCACCACAGTCGCGTACACGTGGCCAACAGTCTTCCAGTAGTTGACCACCGACATAACCGGCAGAGCATGATGTCAGGAAATTCTCAGGGAATGTTCATCGCCCTCCCACGCCGAGCAGGCCGTGAGCCGGGCCCCGGCGGCCGTACGGCGAGGCCGCACGGTCCACCCGGACGCGAGGCGCGGGAGGACGAAAGAGGTGGTCGGCGTGAGCCGACCACCTCGCGGGTCACTTGCCCTTGGTCTCCGTCAGCGTCGCGTAGACGATGATGTTGTCGGTGTAGTGGTGCTGCTTGGCGTTGTAGACCCCGCCGCAGGTGATCAGCCGCAGCGAGGACGAGATCGTGTTGCCGTAGACCCGCTTGGTCGGGAACGTCGACTTGCTGACCTGCTCGATCCCGTCCACCGTGAAGATCGCCATCTTGCCGTCCGCGCGCATGACCGCGATCTTGTTGCCGCGCTTGAGCTCGCGCAGGCGGCTGAAGACGGCGGCGCCCTTGCGGGTGTTCACGTGCCCGAGGATGATCGCCGGGCCCTGGTCGCCGGGGGCCGGCCCGAGGCGGTACCAGCCGGTGAGGTTCGGCTTGCTCAGCGGAGGCGTCTGGATGACGCCGGACTTGTCCACGCCCACCGAGCCGACGGTGGCCTTCACGCCGATCGCCGGGATGCTGATCTTGAGCGGCCTGCCGGTGACCTTCTTGGTCGTCGTCGTCTTAGTGCCGGTCGACGAGGACGACAGCGGCGTCGAGGACGACGAGGCGGCGCTCGTGAAGGTCAACGGGGCGATCGGCTTGATCGCGGGAAGCGGCGGCGGCGCGGTGGGGTCCGCTGCCGTCAGCGGCACGCCCGGCCCGCCCGGGCCCACGGTCGGCGGCAGCAAGGCCACACTGCCCGCGTCCTGGACGTGCACCTGCCCGCCCGGGACCGGTCCGCTCTCCTGCGGATCCGAGGGGCTGAGCGCGACGAGCACGCCGGCCATCACGGCCGCGATGCCGCCGAACGACCCGGCCACGAGCAGGGTCGCGAGGACCGGCTGAGGCAGCGGCTTACGCGTCTTCGTGGCGTCGCTCGCCGTCCCGTCCGGGACGGGAGCGGAGCCACCGTCGGGAGTCCCGTTCATCGTCATCCTCCTCAGCTCCGCTCGCCCGCGTGTGCCGCCCTGCGTCGCAGCATCGCCACGCCGCTGAGCATGCCGATCACCAACAGCGCACCGCCCGAGCCGATCAGCAGCACTCCCGAAGCGGCCATCCGCTCCGGAGCCTCACCGGTCTGCGCGCCGCCCTTCGGCGTGACCGCCACCTGGGCCACGGTCGGCGTCGCGGTCAGCGTCACCGTCCTCGTCGCCGTCGGCGACGGACTGCCCTGCGGGACCACCGCCACGACGTAGTTCTGCGTCGCCGACAGGTTCGGGCTCCTGCTCGGCGAAGGCGACGGAGACGGCGACTGACCGCCCGGCGACGCCGAAGCGGACGGGCTGCCCGAGGGACTCGGCGAACCACTCGGCGACACGCTTCCCGAAGGGCTGGCCGAGGTGTCCGGAGACGTGTCGGGAGACGCGTCGGGCGAACTGTCCGGCGACGGGCTGGCCGGGTTCTCGTCACCGCCGCCGATTTTCACCTGGACGGCGACCGGGTCGCTGATGAGCGTGCACTTGGCGCGGTACTGCTCCGGCGGGCCGGGCAGCTCACCCGTGATGACTCGGAAGGCGTCGAGCAGCGTCCGCTTGTCCTCGACGTTCTTGATAGTGATCGTGTGCTGTTTGTAGTCGAGCCCGGTGAAGCTCCACAAGGTCTGGCCACCGACGTTCGAGTCGTTCACCAGCGTGCCGTCGTCGTTCTTTGAGGGATCCACCCGCGGCGGCGTGCTCAGCTGGTCGTCGATCCAGATCTCCACCGGCCCGCCACGCCGGTCCTTCTGCGCGACGTACTCCACCCCGGTCCCAGTGAAGGTGAGCGACGCCCACGCACCGGCCTGCTTGGTCTGGTGGTAGTCCAGGTGGTAGTCGCCGTCCTCGCCCGGCCGGTCGTTGACGTCCCTCCACTGACCCGCGCTGTAGGTGATCGAGGGGTCGTCGTCATTGACCATGATCTCGGAGGCGGGCGGCCGGAAGTCCACGTACAGGTCCCCCGGCTTGACCGTCACCGTACCGGCCCGGGTGGTGTACGCGAAGTCGGAGATGGTGGCCGGCAGGTTGAGGGGAGTCCCCTTCTTCATCGGCCCAGCCTGGTCGACGCTCCCAACCGGCTGCAGCTGTCCCTTCCAGCCGTCGCTGAGGTTGACCTCTCCGGTCACGTAGATCCTGCCGCCGTTGGGCAGCAGGGTGGGCGCCCCGAAACGGGTTGCGTCCCGGTAAGCCAGGTTCCAGCCGACGTTGAGGGGATCCCGGACGTTCAGCGTGGTGGGAACGGTGAGCTTCGTCCGCAGGTAGACCGTCCCAGAACCCGTCGAGGCGATGCCCTGATTACAGGCATAGTCGACGACGAGATCGACGGCGTTGGCCTCCGCCGTTACCGACGGCACGACGATCGCCGCCGTACCCGCCAAGCCGAGGGACAGGGCAGCCATGGTCCTAGGGAGACCAGCTCTCCACCGTTTCACCGCATACTCCGATCACAGGTCCGTCCGGGCGGGCCTATAGCAAACCGAAGGTAGATCTTAGGGGGTACGGAAGTGGTCAAAGGGGTCGTTATCGCGATGGTGTCGGAGTTGTGACCAGCCGTACAAGAAGGCGACGCTGACTCGGGGAGCACCAGAATCGTATTCTGGTGCCGCCAACAGACCCTGAGCCGGAAGGCGTACCCGATGCGGCGAGACCTCTTCGACGAGGAGCACGACCTCTTCCGCGAGACCGTCCGTGAGTTCATGGCCCGCGAGGTCGTGCCCCACCACGCGCAGTGGGAGAAGGACGGCATCGTCCCCCGCGAGGTGTGGAAGAAGGCGGGCGAGCTGGGCATGTTCGGCTTCGCCGTCCCCGAGGAGTACGGCGGTTCGGGGATCACCGACTTCCGCTACAACGTCGTGATCGTCGAAGAGATCATCCGCGTCGGCGCCAGCGGCCTCGGATTCGGCCTGCACAACGACATCATGGCGCCGTACCTGGTCGACCTGACCGACGACGAGCAGAAGCAGCGCTGGCTGCCCGGCTTCGCGTCCGGCGAGCTGATCACGGCCATCGGCATGACCGAGCCGGGAGCCGGCAGCGACCTGCAGGGCATCCGCACCACCGCCGTCCGCGAGGGCGACCACTACGTGGTGAACGGGCAGAAGACTTTCATCACCAACGGCATCAACTCCGACCTCGTCGTGGTCGTGACCAAGACCGACCCCGCGGCGGGCGCGCGCGGCACCTCGCTGCTGGTGGTGGAGCGCGGCATGGAGGGCTTCACCCGCGGCCGGAACCTGGAGAAGGTCGGCATGCACGCGCAGGACACCGCCGAGCTGTTCTTCGAGAACGTCCGGGTGCCGGTGGCCAACCTCCTGGGCGCCGAGGAGGGCCAGGGCTTCTTCCAACTGATGAACAACCTGCCGCAGGAGCGGCTGTCGATCGCGGTGGCGGCCGTGGCCGCCGCGGAGACGGTGCTGGAGCAGACGATCGAGTACTGCCGCAACCGCACGGCCTTCGGCCGGAGCATCGGCAAGTTCCAGAACACCCGGTTCCTGCTGGCCGAACTGGCCACCGAGGTGGAGATCGCCCGCCACTACGTGGACAAGTGCGTGCGCGCGCTCAACGCCAAGGAGCTGACGGCGGTGGACGCGGCCAAGGCCAAGTGGTGGACGACGGAGCTGCAGAACAAGGTCGTCGACCGGTGCGTCCAGCTCCACGGCGGCTACGGCTACATGCTGGAGTATCCGGTCGCCAAGGCCTGGCTCGACAGTCGCGTGCAGACGATCTACGGCGGCACCACCGAGATCATGAAGGAGATCATCGGCCGGTCGTTCGGCTTCTGACCCCCGCCTCAGCCGCGCTGCTGCCCCCAGATCAACAGCATGGCCACCACGAACACGACCATCACGCCCCCGTAGGCCACCGGGCTCAGCCGGAAGAACCGGCGCACCTTGTTCAGCAGCCACGCGAACAGGAGCGCCAGGAAGACCAGAAGGATGAGTCCGGTGTCCACACTGATCAGTATGCGTGGGATTCCCCGCGGCCGCGTGCCCGTGGGCACAAGCGGCATCGGAAGACGGCTCAGCGGGGATCGCCGCAGCGTTCGGTGATCACCCGGGCGACCAGTTCCGGGTCGTCGCTCATCGGCAGGTGGCCGCAGCCCCGCAGCAGCAGCGCCCGCTGCCCCGCCCACCGCGCCGCCCGTACGGCCTGGCGGCGCGGCAGCAGCCGGTCTCGCTCGCCCCAGGCGATCGTGACCGGCACCTTGGGCGGCGCGGGGGGCGCGACCCACGCCAGCGAGTCCAGCGTCTCCTCGAATCCCGCGCAGTCGCGCAGCGCCTCGGCCGCCGCACGCACGGCCGCACCCGGCAACCGCCCGGGGCGGGCCACGAGCAGGCCCATGGCCAGCGCCTTGCCCTCGTCCGTACCGGCCGCGAGCGCGGGCAGCCCGTCCGCCCGCGCCCCCAGCCGCAGCAGGCGCAGCACCGCCCGCGCGTACGCGTACTCGGGCCGCGACCAGAACCCGGCGGGAGACAGCGCGACGGCCGTGCGGACGTCGGCGCAGGACGCCAGGTCGAGCGCGATGTAGCCGCCCAGCGAGTTGCCCGCGACGTGCGGCCGGCTCAGGCCGAGCCCGGTCCAGAACCCCCGCACCGCCCGCCCCAGCGTCTCCACGCTGTACGGCGTGCCGTACGGCAGCGGCGGGGAGTCGCCGTGACCGGGCAGGTCAACCGCGATGACATCGTGCCGCTCGGCGAGCAGGTCGAGAACCGGCGCCCAGCCGTGCCTGTGGTGGCCGATGCCGTGGAGGAGGATCAGCGGCGGCCCGCTGCCGCGGCGGTCGTGGGCGAGCTCCATACCGACGAGTCAAGCACCACGCACGGCCGGAAAGAAGCGCCGGCGCCCACGACGCGCAACCGAAGTCCCGTCCGGGCGGACCCGGTGCGTGCTCGTCGTTTCCGGCTGCAATCATGTTCCGGCACAACGACCACAGGCGGGACGCACGACACGATGACCATCACCAAGCCGGAGGAGCACACCGGCCACGCCGACCTGCCGGAGCCGGACGTGAAAGCCGGCGTCGTCGATCTGCTGGAACGCAGCGGATCGGTCGTGGTGCCGATCGCCATCGCTCTCTACGCGCTGCTCTACCTCGGCATCCAGCAGGTCTACGGCATCTTCGACATCAGCCCGGAACAGGCGGGAATCGACCAGGCCACGATGTTCGGCCGCCTGGTGGGAACGCTGGTCCTGCTCATCATCGGCGGCACGCTGCTCGCGGGTGTCGTCGTGGCGGTCCTCTGGCTGCTCGACAAGGCCACTCTCGGCCGTCTGTTCCGCCTCGCGCAGGCCGTACGCACCCGTCCGTGGGCCGCCGCGGCCGCCGGCGCGCTGTGGTGCGGGGCGAGCTACTGGGGCTTCCTCGGCTACCTCGGGCTGGGCGAGGGCGCCTCGCTGGCCGGCATCGTGATCACCTCGGTGGTGATCGGCGCCCTGGCCTTCCTCGTGCCGTTCCGGCTGCTGCGGCGGCGCCCCACCGGCCGCGCGGGCATGAAGATCGTGGTCGCCGCGTTCACCGGCATCGGGCTGGGCTTCGCGCTGATGGGACAGATGGAGAGCGACGCGCTCGCCGTCGCCGAGAAGGGCAGGCCCGCCAGCATCCTCCTGTCCATGGTGGGCTTCCAGGACCAGTGGGTGGTGCTCAACGACCGCGAGAGCGGCAAGGTGCTGCGCGGCGGCGTGCAGGTGCTGCTGCTCGGCGAACGCGAGGGCGCGTACGCGTTGTACGACTGCGCTCACCAGGAGACCTTCCGCATCTCCATGGAGGCGACCGTGCTGCGGCAGGTGACGCTCGAACCCGAACGCCCGGACGGATACAGCTGCATGAAGCAGAAGAACTGACGTGACGCGCCCCCCGCGCCGGGGGCGCGTCACGACCTAACGACCGCCGATGGGGATCTCGAACCAGACGGCCTTGCCCTCGCGGGTCGGGCGGGAGCCCCAGCGTCGTGCCAGCTGGTCGACGAGGTAGAGGCCGCGGCCGCCCTCGTCGTTCTCGCCCGCGCTGCGGATGCGGGGCAGGCGGAGATCCTGGTCGAAGACCTCGACCCAGACGGACTCCGCGCCCCTGCGCAGCCGCAGGGTGAACTCCTTGTCGCCCGCGATCTCCTCCTCGAAGCCCGGCACGTCCCACGACTCGTCGAACGGCAGCGGCGGCCCGTCGAGCACCAGCTCGCGGCGCGGCACGCTGGCACTGGCGGCGTGCAGGACCACGTTGGTCACGACCTCGGAGACGAGCAGGCAGGCCAGCTCCGCGCGTTCCTCGGGCACCTGCCATCCGGCGAAGGCCTCGGACGCCATGCGCCGCGCCTCGCTCACCATGATCGGCTGGGCCGGGAACGTCCGCTCCTGGGACTGCAGCTCCGTGCCGGCCGCGCGGACGACGAGGATGGCCATGTCGTCGTCGATCTCGCCGGGGACGGCCACCGTGGCCAGGTCGGCGATGCGCTCGACGGACTCCCCCGACGCCTTGGCCAGCTTCTCGCGCAGGATGCCCAGCGCCTCGTCGTCGTCGGGCGCGCTCGAGGCGGAGTCGCGCGGCGGCCTGCGGTCGACCAGGCCGTCGGTGTAGAGGAGCAGGGTCGCGCCGGGGGGCAGCTCCTTCGTCTCCTCCTTGTAGACCAGGTCGGCGTGCACGCCCTTGGCCCGCACCCCCAGGGGCTGGCCGACCTCGTTGATCTCCAGGTCCTTGACCTCGCCGTCCACCATCAGCAGCGGCGGCGCGTGCCCGGCGTTGGCGAACGACAGCTGCCTCGACCACGCGTCGTACACCATGTATTGGCAGGTGACGATCGGCGGGTTGGTGATGTCGGCGCCGAAGTCGTCGTGCTCGGGCGCGGCCACCACCCGGGTCCACTCGTCCAGGCGGGCGAGGATGTCGGCCGGCGGCTTGTCGTCCTGCGCGAAGGCCCGCAACGCGGCCCTGAGCTGGCCCATGACCGCCGCCGCCTTGGCCCCCCGGCCCTCGACGTCGCCGATCACGATGCCGACCCGACCGGCCGACAGCGGGATCACGTCGTACCAGTCGCCGCCCACCTGGGTCTGGATGCCCTGGCCGTGCGAGGCGAGCGGGGCGGCGGGGTAGTAGCGGACCGCGATCTCCAGGCCGTCCAGCGTGGGCAACTGGCGCGGGAGCAGGTGCTTCTGGAACGACTCCGCGGTGTGCCGCTCCTCTTCGAACAGCAGCGCGTTGTCGACGGCGAGCGCGACGCGGGTGGCGATGGCGCCGACGAAGTCGCGGTCGAAGGTGTCGTAGTGGGGCGAGCGCCGGTTCGTGAGATTCGACATGCCGAGGTACATCAGGCCGAGCGTCTCGCCGCGCACGCACAGCGGGGCGACGATGGCCGAGGTCATCCCGATCTCACCGCACAGCCGGGCCGCGCCCTCGCTCGGCGCCGGGTAGCTCACCTGGGAGAAGTCCTCGACCAGGATCGTCTCCTGGCGGCGCAGCGCGCTCTCGGCGTAGTGCCCCAGCGGGTATCTGATCTCCGCGCCCACCGGCCGCCAGGTGTCCGGCGGCGGCGTCCAGCCGTTCACGTGGGTGGAGACCTTGCGCACCAGGCGGTCGCCCTCGACCAGTTCGATGAAGCAGTGGTCGGCGAACTGCGGGACGAGCATCTCGGCGACCCGGTCGAGCGTCTCCTCGACGTACAGGGAGCCGGCGAGCCGTTCGCCGATCCGCTCCAGCAGGCCGAAGCGGTCCTTCTCACGCTCGTTGCTGCGCATCGCCTCGCGCGCGGTGATCACGATGCCGCTCACCGAGCCGGAGGGGTGCCGCAGCGGCACGGCCTGCGCGCGCACGTAGATCATCGTGCCGTCGCCGCGGGCCACGTCGAACGTGCCCTCCCACACGTTGCCGCGCAGCACGTGCTTGGCCAGTTCGGCCGCGAGCGGATGGTCCTTCTCCGTGATCCCCAGGGTGAGCAGCGACTCCTTGCCCGGAGACGCGCCCACACGGCCGAACAGCTGCTCGGCGAAGGGATTCCAGTACAGGACGTTGCTGAAGCGGTCGGTCACGACCACGGCCATCTCCGCGTGGTCGAGCACGGATCCGGCGGAAAGGTGGTCGTCGGCGTCCTGTGACAGATCTCCCCATCGCCTCATGCCACGACCGTCCCTTGACGAGGTGGGTTCGCTATGCCGGGCACGGGCGCTCCTGCGAAGGCTGGGTCGCGAGAAATGAAAGGACTCCCTAGGGGATTCAACCAGGCACAACTCATTCCGTCATCGTCTGGTGACAAAAACGTGTGAGGCGACGTCCCTCGGAAGATCCGCGGTCGTGGTCCCCACCTCACCATCAGCTGTCACCGTTACACCGTTGTCGCTCGCCGCGAGCGTCACCTCGCGTCCGGGTTGTATCCCAACTTGCTTGAGTTTAAGCATCAGGGCCGGGTCGCTTTGCACTTGTTCACTGATTCGGCGCACTACAACGGGCACGGGGGCCTGTCCCGCGAGGGTCACCATGGGTGACACCATCTCATCTCCGGTCGAACCGGGCTGCGGCACCCCCAGCTCGTCGAGGCCCGGAATCGGATTGCCGTGCGGGCACACGCGAGGGTTCTGCAGAAGGTTCACGAGCCGGGTCTCCACCGACTCCGACATGACGTGCTCCCACCGGCACGCCTCGATGTGGACCTCTTCCCACGGCAAGCCGATCACCTGGGTCAGCAGGCACTCGGCGAGGCGGTGCTTGCGCATGACTCGGATGGCCAGCGTCCGGCCCAGCTCGGTCATGCTGAGGTGCCTGTCTCCCTCAACCTTGACCAGGCCGTCGCGCTCCATGCGCGCCACCGTCTGGCTGACAGTCGGGCCGCTCTGCTGCAGGCGCTCGGCGATGCGCGCGCGGAGCGGCACGATGCCTTCCTCTTCGAGCTCGAAGATCGTCCGGAGATACATCTCCGTCGTGTCGATCAGGCCGTGTGCGGTCAAGGCTCCTCCAGTCCTTGTAAATCGATGCTACGACCTCCCCCGCGTTCGCAGCCGACCCTATTGGGGAAGCGACCCAGGATGGGAAACATCGGAGCGCAGCGATTCCTTCCGGTGGATATCAGCCTGCCCGCTCTCCGGGAGGCCGCGCGCCACTGCCAGGGCTGCGATCTCTATCGCGCCGCCACTCAGACGGTCTTCGGCGAGGGCGTGCCCGATGCGTCTCTCATGCTGGTCGGCGAGCAGCCGGGCGACCAGGAGGACCATGAGGGCGCGCCGTTCGTCGGGCCCGCGGGGCGCCTGCTCGACAAGGCGCTCGAGGAGGCCGGCATCGAGCGCGAGGCGGTGTACGTGACCAACGCGGTCAAGCACTTCAAGTACGAGCCCCGCGGCAAACGCCGGATCCACCAGAAGCCCACGGTGGGAGAGATCAACGCCTGCCGGCCCTGGCTGGAGGCCGAGATGAGCCTGGTGGACCCGGAGGTGACCGTGGTGCTGGGGGCCACCGCCGCCCGGGCCCTGCTGGGCCCGGACTTCCGCGTCACCAGGCATCGTGGGGAGCCGGTCCCCCGGCGTGAGGGGGCCTACTACGTGGCGACGATCCACCCCTCGGCGATCCTGCGCTCACCCGACCGGGACGAGGCGTACTCCGGCTTCCTCACCGACCTCAAGGTCGCGGCCGGGCTGCTCTGATCGGTCGGGCGTGCCCTCAGGGAGCGAGGCGCTCCAGCGTCCAGGACGCGCCGGTCCGCCGGTAGCGGAGCCGGTCGTGCATGCGGTCGGTCTGGCCCTGCCAGAACTCGACCTCCGCGGGCACCACCCGGAAGCCGCCCCAGAAGTCCGGCAGCGGCGGGTCCTGCGGCCAGCGGGCGGCCAGCTCCCGGAATCTGGCGTCGAGCTGCTCCCTCGACTCGACGACCGCCGACTGGCGGGAGGCCCACGCGCCGATGCGGGAGCCGTACGGGCGAGAGTGGAAGTAGGCGGCGCTGTCCTCGCGCGGGAGCCGTACGACGGAGCCCTCCACCCGGACCTGCCGCCTGATGGGATGCCACGGGAACAGCAGGCAGGCGCGCGGGTTCTCACCGAGGTCGCGGCCCTTGCGAGACTCGTAGTTGGTGAAGAAGACGAAACCGCGCTCGTCGAACCCCTTGAGGAGGACGGTGCGTGCGGAGGGGCGGCCACCGGCGGAGCTGGTGGCCACGACCATGGCGTTCGGTTCCGGCAGCCCCGCGGCGACGGCGTCCGCGAACCACAGCGCGAACTGCGTCACCGGGTCCGCCGCCATGCCGGACTCGATCAGGGGCTCACCTTCGTAACTGTGCCGGAGCCCGGGGAGGTGCGATGCGCTGTCCACGGAAAGGTATTCTCGCGTGCTCGGCATACGTCTCGAGCGGTGGCCCCCACCAGGGAGAACCCCGTTCGGTAGGGCCGGGGGCGCGACAGCCGGGCGCTGCGGGTTAAATTGACCCGCCGGTATCTCGACATCAAGGCTCTGGACTTCACAAGAGAGGGAGGCGGCCGAGAATGTCCGACTTCAAACCCGGGCTCGAAGGCGTGGTGGCGTTCGAGACCGAGATCGCGGAACCGGACAAAGAAGGGGGCGCCCTGCGATACCGGGGCGTCGACATCGAAGAGCTCGTAGGCAACGTCTCCTATGGACACGTCTGGGGCCTGCTCGTCGACAACTCGTTCCAGCCGGGGCTTCCCCCGGCGGAGCCGTACCCCGTTCCCGTCCATTCCGGCGACATCCGAGTAGACGTACAGAGTGCGCTGGCCATGCTGGCGCCCACCTACGGCTTCAAGCCGCTGCTCGACATCGACGACGACCAGGCCCGCGACGATCTCGCACGTGCCTCGGTGACCGCTCTGTCGTTCGTCGCGCAGTCGGCCCGCGGCCTGGGACTGCCCATGGTCCCGCAGAAGCGCGTGGACGAGGCCGAGAGCATCGTCGAGCGGTTCATGGTCCGCTGGCGCGGTGAGCCCGATCCGAAGCACGTGAAGGCCATCGACGCGTACTGGACGTCGGCCGCGGAGCACGGCATGAACGCCTCGACGTTCACCGCCCGCGTGATCGCCTCCACCGGCGCCGACGTCGCGGCCGCCCTGTCGGGCGCGGTCGGCGCGATGTCGGGCCCGCTGCACGGCGGCGCTCCCGCGCGCGTGCTGCACATGATCGAGGGCGTCGAGAAGATGGGCGACGCCCGCAAGTACGTCCAGAGCGAGCTGGACAAGGGCCAGCGGCTCATGGGCTTCGGCCACCGGGTCTACCGGGCCGAGGACCCGCGCGCCCGTGTGCTGCGGCGTACGGCCAAGGAGCTGGGCGCGCCGCGCTACGAGGTCGCCGCCGCGCTGGAGACCGCCGCGCTGGAGGAGCTGCACGCCCGCAAGCCGGACCGGGTCCTCGCGACCAACGTGGAGTACTGGGCCGCGGTCGTGCTCGACTTCGCCGAGGTGCCGTCGAACATGTTCACCTCGATGTTCACCTGCGCCCGCACCGCCGGCTGGGCCGCCCACATCCTGGAGCAGAAGCGCACGGGCAGGCTGGTCCGCCCCAGCGCGAACTACGTGGGCCCCAAGCAGCGCTCGATCAACGAGGTGCGCGGCGCCGCCGAGGTCGTCGGCAAGGTCTGAGCTCTCGCGCGGGTCCGGCCCAGCGGCGTGCCTAAACAGCTCCGAGAGGCCGCCGGGCCCGGCCCGCGCACCCTCGACGGCCCGTCCCTGCCCGGGCGGGCCGTTTCCGCATGCGCTGCGTGGTTCCACACGCAAGGCGCTGCGTGATCTCGAAACGAGACCATGACCGTCTCATCATCCGGACCATGGTCTAGAGCATCCGCGGGTCTCACTAGGCTGGAAGCCGTGGCTGACATCGTGATTCCCGCTGACATCAAGCCCGCCGACGGCCGCTTCGGCTGCGGGCCCTCGAAGGTACGCCCCGAGCAGCTCGCCGCTCTCGCCGACGCCGGGGCGAAGGTCATGGGCACCTCCCACCGGCAGAAGCCGGTGAAGAACCTCGTCGCCCGCGTCCGCGCCGGGCTCACCGACCTGTTCTCCCTCCCCGAGGGGTACGAGGTCGTGCTGGGCAACGGCGGCACCACGGCGTTCTGGGACATCGCGGCCTTCGGGCTGATCCGGGAGAAGTCGCAGCACCTGCACTTCGGGGAGTTCTCCTCGAAGTTCGCGACGGTCGCGAAGAAGGCCCCCTGGCTCGCCGATCCCTCGGTGATCAAGTCGGAGCCGGGCAGCCACCCGCTGCCGGTCGCCGAGGAGGGCGTGGACGTCTACGCGCTCACCCACAACGAGACCTCCACCGGCGTCGCCATGCCGATCAAGCGCGTCGCCGACGACGAGTCGCTCGTCCTGGTGGACGCCACCAGCGGCGCGGGCGGCCTGCCGGTCTCCGCCGAGGAGTTCGACGTCTACTACTTCGCCCCGCAGAAGAGCTTCGCCTCCGACGGCGGCCTGTGGATCGCGCTGTTCTCGCCCAAGGCGCTGGCCCGGGTGACGGAGATCACCGAGAGCGGCCGGTTCGTCCCCGAGTTCTTCAGCCTGCCGACCGCCATCGACAACTCGGTGAAGGACCAGACGTACAACACCCCGGCGGTCGCCACGCTGTTCCTGCTGGCCGACCAGATCGACTGGATGAACGCCCAGGGCGGCCTCGCCTGGACCACCGCCCGTACGGCCGACTCCGCCTCGCGCCTGTACACCTGGGCCGACAAGACGTCGTACACCACGCCGTTCGTGGCCGACCCGGCGCAGCGCTCCAACGTCGTCGGCACCATCGACTTCGACGACGCGGTGGACGCGGCGGCGGTCGCGAAGGTGCTGCGGGCCAACGGCATCGTGGACACCGAGCCCTACCGCAAGCTCGGCCGCAACCAGCTGCGCATCGCGATGTTCCCGTCGATCGACCCCGCCGATGTCGAGGCGCTGACCTCCTGCGTCGACTACGTGGTCGAGCGTCTCTGACGTTTCACGTGCGGCCGCCTGTCCGGCGGCCGCACGTTCTCGCCGACGGTCTCCGGGCCGTCGGCTTTTTCGTTTTTCCGGTCCTGTAACGGTGTGCGGCGCTCCGTCCAAGCAGGGATGTGTCTGTCACACAACCGAGGGGAGCGCCGGTGCGCCGTGAACAGACGGGTCCGGCGGGCTTCGCCCGTGATCCCGACGCATTCGAAGCCTTCTACCGGCGGCATGTCGACGCCGTGACGCGGTTCCTGGCCAGGCGGGTGGACGATCCGCACACCGTCGCCGACCTCACGGCGGAGGTGTTCCTCGCCGTGCTCGATTCCGCGCACACCTACCGCCCGGACAGGGGCAGCGAGATCGCTTGGCTCTACGGCGTGGCCCGCAACACCGTGCTGGCGCAGCGGCGCCGTACGGCGAGGGAGTTACGCGCCACCAGCCGGATCGCCGGCCGCCGCCTGCTCGACGCCGACGACATCGCCCGCCTGGAGGAACGCGTCGACGCCGAGTCGCCGGCCCGCCTGGCGCTGGAGGCGATGGCCGATCTGCCGGACGGCGACCGCGCGCTGCTGGAACTCGTGGCCGTGGACGGGCTCAGCCCCGCCGAGGCCGCCGCCGCGCTCGGCATCAGGCAGGGCACCGCCCGGGTCAGGCTGCACCGCGCCAGGCGACAGGTCCGGCGCTTTCCCGGAGTCATGGAACTGATCGGAGGAACGAAGTGAACGACACTTTCGAGGACAGACTCCTCGCCGAACTCAAGGCGGAGATCGTGGCCCGGGAGGCACGGACGCACGTGCCGGCCGTGCGCCGGATCGCCCGGCCCCGGTTTCTGGCCGGCGCCGCGATCGCCGCCGCCGCGGCCGTCGCCGTACCGCTCGTGGTCGGGCAGCAGACTCCGGCGTACGCGCTGACGAAGAACCCGGACGGGTCGATCAACCTGAAGATCAACGAGTTCAGGGACCCGGACCAGGTCGAGCGGGACCTGGCGAAGATGGGCGTCCCCGCCGACATCACCTATCTGCCGCTGGGCAAGAAGTGCGCCGACGGGCGCGCTCCGTTCGTGGCGGGCGACGACGCCTCCTTCACGAAGGAGGAGATAAAGAGCGACGACCCCGCGGTACGGGCGCGCGTCCGAAAAAAGATCGAGAACCTGGCGTCGAGCAGGGCGATCCAGCCGAAGAACGGCATCACGATCCACCCCGAGTTCGTCGAGCCGGGGCAGGTGGTCCTGATCGAGATCAACGAGAACCCCGTGCGACGGGACGCCGAGCACCCCGGAGTCGCCTGGCAGTTCAGCGGCCGCCTGACGGACGGCCCGGTCAAGCCCTGCCGGGTCGTCGACGACCCCACCGCGTTCGAGGTCGGGAACGCCACCCCGCCTCCCGGCTCCTGAGCCGTTCGCGCGTCAGGCCGTCACGGGCTTGCGGCGGCGCAGCAGCCACGCGGCGATCACGCCGCCGATGAGCCCGAACAGGTGGCCCTGCCAGGAGACGCCCGGCTGGGTGGGCAGGGCCCCCCACAAGATCGAGTAGTACAGCACGGCGACCACGACGCCGAGCACGATGTCGAGGGCCCGGCGGTCGAAGAGCCCCCGGGCCACGACGTAGCCGAAATATCCGAAGACGAGGCCGCTCGCGCCGATCGTCAGCGTGTCCGGCGGGCTGGTGAACCACACGCCCACCCCACTGACCAGGATGATGACCAGGCTCGCCGCGAGGAACCTGCCGATCCCCCGGATGGCGGCCAGGAACCCCAGGATGAGCAGCGGCAGCGAGTTCGCCATCAGGTGCCCGAACCCGGCGTGCAGGAACGGCGCGAACAGGATGCCGGGCAGGCCGTCCGGCTCGTGGGCGACGATGCCGTACCTGTCGAGCCGTCCGTTCTCCACGTAGTCCACGATCTCGATGGCCCACATCACCGCGACGAGCACGATCATCAGGATCGCGCTGCCCAGGGCGCCGGTGAGCAGCGCGGACGTCCGCTCCCGCATCGACCTGCCCGCCGGGGGCAGGCCGGGCCCGGAATCACTCATGGCTTCACCGTACGCAGTCCCTCTCACGAACGAGCGGACTGCCCGGATCCGCGGGGATCATGCCGGCGGAGTTGCCGCGACAGGCGAACGGGCTGTATTAATAAATGGACAGGCATTTATAAAAGGGAGAGGCCGGTGGCGGGACGCCCCCGAGGAGTGGACGATTCGGTGATCCTGCGCGCGGCGGCCGAGGTGATCGGCCGGGTGGGTCCGGCAGGGCTGACCCTCGCCGCCGTCGCCGACGAGGTGGGCCTCGTCCCCGGCACTCTCGTGCAGCGGTTCGGGTCCAAGCGCGGTCTGCTGGTGGCGCTGGCGAGGCAGTCGGCGCACGAGGCCGAGGCGCACCACGAGCGACAGCGGCAGGGGCGCACCTCCCCGCTGGAGGCGCTGCTGGCGCTGGCCGAGGAGTCGATGGCCCTCATGGACACGCCGGAGCGTTTCGCCAACCACCTGGCGTTCCTCTGCATGGACCTCACCGATCCGCAACTGCACGAGCACGCCCTGGCCATGCACGAGGCGCAGCGTAGGGCGATCCTGGCGCTGCTGGACGAGGCGGTGGCCGCGGGAGAGCTCCGCGCCGGCGCCGACACCGCCGCGTTGGCCGAGTCCGTCCAGTCGCTGATCGCCGGCACCGGTCTGACGTGGGCCCTCGACCGGCGGGGCACGCTGCCGGAGCGGCTCCGGCGGGCGGTGACCGCGCTCCTCTCACCTCACATCCCTTCGAAGGAGATGTCATGAACGACAGCCGGCCGCTCGCCGGGAAGGTCGCCCTCGTCGCGGGAGGCACGAGGGGCGGAGGGCGCGGCATCGCCGTCGAGCTCGGGGCCGCTGGCGCGACGGTCTACGTCACCGGCCGCAGCCACGCGGCCGGCCGTTCCGACCTGGACCGTCCCGAGACCATCGAGGAGACCGCCGCCCGCGTCACCGCGGCCGGCGGCACCGGCATCGCCGTGCGCGCCGACCACAGCGACCCCGGGGAGGTCCGCGCCCTGGTCGACCGGATCGCCACCGAGCAGGACGGACGGCTCGACGTCCTGGTCAACTCCGTGTGGGGCGGCGACGCGTTGACCGACTGGGCGCATCCCCTGTGGGAGCAGGACCTCGACACCGGTCTGCGGCTGCTTCGCCGGGCGGTGGACACGCATATCGTCACCAGCCGGTTCGCGCTTCCGTTGATGGTCGCCCGCCGGAGCGGTCTGGTCGTGGAGGTCACCGACGGCAACACCGCCCGGTATCGCGGCTCGTTCTTCTACGACATCGCCAAGTCCACCGTGATCCGTCTGGCCGTGGCCCAGGCGGCGGAGCTGAAGCCGTACGGCGTGGCGGCCGTCGCCGTCACCCCGGGTTTCCTGCGCTCGGAGGCCATGCTGGAGCACTTCGGCGTGACCGAGGACAACTGGCGGGACGCGGTGGCCAAGGACCCGAACTTCGCCCACTCCGAGACCCCCGCATACCTGGGACGGGCCGTCGCCGCCCTGGCCGCCGATCCCGGCGTCATGGCCAAGACCGGGAGGGCCCTGGCCACCTGGGGACTGTACGAGGAGTACGGCTTCACCGACGCGGACGGCACCCAACCGGACTTCGCCGCGCACTGGGCGAACGCTCTGGAAGCCGAGTACGGCCCCCTCGGCGACCCGCTCTGACCGCCTCGCTCCCGTACCGTAGACAGGGCGCTTCCGCACCGGCGATGAGCCGTCCTCCGGCTTCGTCAGCGTGACGGCGTGGCGGTCGGCGGGGTGGACGGCGAGGTGGACGGTGAGGTGATGACCTCGGGCACGCGGGTCACCATCAACGTGCCGTCGTAACCGACGTACTCGACGTTCGCCGATCGGCAGCTGAGGATCATGGGGCCGGGTGCGCTCAGCTTCGCGGTGGTGAAAAACTGGATCTTGGGCCACTCGCCCTGGTCCTGCTCGCTGCGGACTGAGACGACTCCGGTGGGCGTTTTGAGCTCGCACAAGGCGAAGTAGCCGGACGTCCCCGGTCCCTTACTCGACCAGGGATTGACGTCGACACGGGTTTGGACGATGTAGTCCCCCGCGGGCAGCTCGGAGACGCGCACTACATCCACCCACGCACCGTCCCGACGATCAACGGCCTGACGGACGTAGTGGGTCTGCCCGTACGTCGCGCCGGGCTCGCCCTTCTCGCCCTGCGGGCCCTGGGGTCCGGCCGGGCCCTGGGGTCCTTGCGGACCGGTCTCTCCCCTGGCCCCCTGGGGGCCGGTCGGCCCGGTGAGTCCCTGAGCTCCGGTAGGTCCGGCAGGACCGGTCGGTCCGATCGGTCCCTGGGGTCCGGCGGCGTTCCAGGACACGGTCCGGTACTCGACGGGACACGTGCCGCCGGGGGCAGGCGCGGCCACCTGCGCACCTTCGGTTCGGCCCTGGACCGACTCCTCCGGTGCCTGGGGCATCCGCATGACGCCGTCGGGGCCCACGCAGGCCACGATCGACGTGTTCGCGGTCGTGGCCACCGCGATTCCCCCGCCGCCCACGAGCAGCCCTGCCACCGCCCCGGTCGCCAGCCAGGCACTACGACCAGCTCTCACGTCCCTCACCCTTTCCTCGTTCCGCGGATGATCAGCATGAGGAAAGGTAGGCGCGCGAAAGTGAGCGGGGCGTCATCACCGCGGGGGATGTCCGGTCCGCCGTACAGGGGAGTGCGCTGCCACCGGTGTCCCCGCCGGGCGGAGCCGCCGGCGGCAGCGCCGTCGCGAGTCCGGGGAGATGCGCCCACGGCGGGCCGGAAACGGCTCGGGGCGCCCCTGCGCGGAGCGCCCCGAGCAAGCACTACGCGGAGCGCCCCGACGGATCTGCGGCGGGAGGGTTACTCGCCCTTCCAGACGGGAGCGCGCTTCTCGGCGAAGGCCGCGGCGCCCTCCATGGCGTCCTTCGAGGTGAAGACTGGGCTCACGATCTCGCCCTGCTTGCGGAACATCTCGTCGAGCGACCAGTCGGCCGACTCGACGATGACCCGCTTGGTCGCGGCCAGCGCCAGCGGCGCGTTCGCGGCGATCGTGCGGGCCAGTTCGAGCGCGCCGTTGAGCGCCTCGCCGGGGTACGTGATGCGGTTGACCAGCCCCAGCTCGTACAGCCGGGCCGCCGGGTAGTGATCGCCGGTGAGGGCGATCTCCATGGCGATGTGGTACGGGATGCGGCGCGGCAGCCGCATGACCCCGCCCGCGCCGGCCACCAGGCCGCGCTTGGGCTCCGGCAGGCCGAACTTCGCCTCCTCGGACGCGACGATGATGTCGCAGGACAGCGCCAGCTCGAAGCCGCCGGCCAGCGCGTACCCCTCGACCGCGGCGAGGATCGGCTTCTTCGGCGGCGCCTCGGTGATGCCGCCGAAGCCCCGCCCCTCGACCACCGGCATGTCGCCGGTGAGGAAGCCCTTCAGGTCCATGCCGGCCGAGAACGTGCCGCCGGCGCCGGTGAGGACGATCGCGGACACATCGGGGCTTTCGTCCAGCTCGTCCAGGGCGGCCGCGATTCCGCGCGCCACGGCGCCGTTCACGGCGTTCCTGGCCCTGGGCCGATTGATGGTGACGACGGCCACGCCGCCGTCGACGATCTCTACGAGTACCTCGTCCGGCTCAGCGGCCGGCCCGGAGTTGACCTCGGACACCTGACCTCACTCGGCTTACTTGGGCTGGAAGCGGATGCCACCGTCGAAACGGATGACCTCGCCGTTCATGTAGTCGTTCTCGATCAGCGCGCGGACCAGGTGGCCGAACTCGGCGGCCTTGCCGAGCCGCTTCGGGAACGCCACCGGCCCGATGAGCTTGGCCTTGAACTCCTCGGCGTTCTTGTCGCCGATCTTCCCGTAGATCGGGGTGTCGATGATGCCCGGCGCGATGGTCAGCACGCGGACGCCGATGGCCGCGAGGTCGCGGGCCGCGGGCAGGGTCATGCCGATGATGCCGCCCTTCGACGCCGAGTACGCCACCTGGCCCGTCTGGCCCTCGATGCCGGCGACCGACGCGGTGTTGATGACGACGCCGCGGGCGCCGTCCTCGTCGGCCGGCTCGGTCTGGGCCATGGCCGCGGCGCCGATGCGCATGAGGTTGAAGGTGCCGATCAGGTTGACGTCGATCACCTTGCGGTAGGACGCCAGGTCGTGCGGGGAGCCGTCCCTGCCGACGGTGCGCTGCGCCCAGCCGATGCCGGCGCTGCTGATCACGGCGCGCAACGGCTTGCCGGTGGCGACCGCGACCTCGACCGCGGCCTGCACCGACGCCTCGTCGGACACGTCGGTGTGGGCGAACACGCCGCCGATCTCGTCGGCCAGCGCCTTGCCTCGCTCCGCGTTGAGGTCGGCCACGACCACGGTCGCGCCGACGCGGGCCAACTCGCGGGCCGAGGCTTCACCGAGGCCGCTGGCACCGCCCGAGATGATTGCTGCTGCTCCGTTCAGATCCATAGCCGGACCTTAACGCGCGAACCGAATGAAGTTCTACTCGGGGTGCTGCAAAATCGCGGTATCGACGTCGGGGTAGACCTTGATCCGCCGGTCCAGGCCGGTCGTGCGCAGGATGCGGGCCACCGGAGGCTGCGGCGAGGCGAGGGACACCGTGCCGCCCTCGCTGGTGGCCAGCCGCCAGGCCTCGATGAGCACGCTCAGCCCGCTGGAGTCCATGAACGACAGCTCACCGAGGTCGAGCACGAGGGTGGGGCCGCCGTCACGGATGGCGTCGCGGATCTCGTCGCGCAGGAACGGAGCCGTGAACAGGTCGAGCTCCCCCTCCACAGCCACCACGACGGCATTGGAGAGCGATTGGCGCGCGAGCCGCAGCTTCATCGTCGGGACCTCCTCAGCTCCGGCCCACTTTACTTATCCATCACCCCGGCTGAGCAGGGACGGCGAACCCGTAAGGGAGTTCGAGCCGGTGCGCCGTGAGCAACCGCTCGTCGGAGAGCAGGGCATTCGTCGGCCCGTCGGCGGCGATCACCCCCTCGGACATGACGAGCGAACGCTCGCACAGTTCCAGCGCGTACGGCAGGTCGTGGGTGACCATCAGCACGGTCACGTCCAGGCTCTTGAGGATCTCGGCCAGCTCGCGGCGGGACGCGGGGTCGAGGTTGGACGACGGCTCGTCGAGGACGAGGATCTCCGGTTCCATCGCCAGCACGGTGGCCACGGCCACGCGGCGGCGCTGGCCGAAGGACAGGTGGTGGGGCGGCCGGTCGATCGCGTCCAGCATGCCGACCCGCTCCAGCGCGTCCCGCACACGGCGGTCGAGTTCCGCGCCGCGCAGCCCGAGGTTGGCCGGGCCGAACGCGACGTCCTCCCGCACGGTCGGCATGAACAGCTGGTCGTCCGGATCCTGGAACACCAGCCCGACCCGGCGGCGGATCTCCCGCAGGCTGTCCGCGCGCACCGGGAGCCCGGCCACCTCCACCGTCCCGTGCCCGGGGGTGAGGATGCCGTTGAGGTGCATGACGAGCGTCGTCTTGCCCGCGCCGTTCGGGCCGAGCAGGGCGACCCGCTCTCCCCGCTCGATCGTCAGGTCCACGCCGTACAACGCCTGGGTCCCGTCGGGATAGGCGTACGCGAGCCTGCTCACCGTGAGAGAAGGGCTGCCGGAGGTCACGTCGTGCTCCACGCCAGTAGGGCCGTCGCCGCGGCGAGACACGGAAGCATGCCCGCCATCGCCCAGTCTCGCCCAGTTGCCGATATATCCCTAATCGTCGGCATCTCGCCCGTGTAGCCCCGGCTCAGCATGGCGAGATGCACCCGCTCCCCCCGCTCGTACGAGCGGATGAACAGGGCGCCCGCCGACTTCGCCAGCACGGGGGCCTGCCGGAGGTCCCGCGCGACGAATCCCCGCGACTCCCTGGCGATCCGCATGCGCCGCATCTGGTCGAGGATCACGTCGAGGTAGCGCAGCATGAACGTCGCGATCTGCACGAGCAGCCGGGGCAGCCGCAGCCGTTCGGCGCCGAGCAGCATCATCCGGGGCTCGGTCGTGGCCGCCAGCAGGATCGAGGCGACCACGCCCAGCGTGGCCTTGGCCAGGATGTTCCAGGCGGCCCACAGGCCCGGGGCGCTCAGCGACAGACCGAGCACCTGGACCCGCTCACCCGTGCCGATCACCGGAATCGCCAGCGCGAACAGCACGAACGGCACCTCGATGACCATGCGCCGCGCGATCACGCCGGCCGGCACCCGGGCGGCCGCCGCGACGACGGCCAGCAGCAGCGCGTCGACGGCGAACGCCCAGAAACGCTCGCGGGGGGTGGCGACCACGAACACCGCGAACGCGACGACCGCCGCCAGCTTGCACTGGGGCGGCAGCCGGTGGACGGGCGTGTCGGCGGGCCGGTAGATCGGGTGATGGTGCCCGGCGCTCACTTCGCACTCACAGAGCCATCATCGCCGACCCGGGCCGCCCGCCCGCGCCGAGGGCGGGCACAGGGCGGGCACAGGGCGGCCACGGGCGGCTCATCGGGCTCACCGGGCTCACCGGGCTCACCGGGCTCATCGAGTTCATCGAGTTCATCGAGTTCATCGGAGTCGCCGGGCACCGCGCTCACGCGGCGTCCTCACGCGGGCGCCGTGCGCTCACTGCGCGTTCGCGGGGGTCATCCCGTCGGTCATCCGCCGGCGCCGGCGGAGGACGTAGAACACGCCGCCCCCGGCCGCGACCGTCAGCGCGACGCCCGCCACTCCGGCCAGGCCGCCGGACAGCCGCTGGTCCTCCACGCCCTTGACGGCGTAGTCGGCCAGCGGACCGTTCTCCACCGCGTGCGGCTTCTCCTGCGCGCTCAGGCCCTTGTCGGCCGCCACCTTCTCCAGCCCGTCGGGGTCGCCGGAGGCGTAGAACGAGAAGACACCGGCGAGCAGCACGGCCACGAGCCCACCGCCCACCAGCACAGGACGCAGGCCGATTCCGGCCTGGGGAGCCTCCGGGGCCGCCTCGCCCACCTGGACCTCCCCCTCCGCGGTGCGCAGCGTCAGCGCCCTGGCCATCCCGCGCGCGCCGTACACGAGATCGGGGCGGACGGCCAGCACGCTGCTCACGGTGAGCGCGGTGATGAAGCCCTCGCCGAGCCCGATGAGCAGGTGCACGCCGCCCATCGCGGCGGCCACCGAGCCCAGCTCGATCGGCGCGGTGCCGCCGAGCCAGAACAGGACCGTGAACACGAGCGCCGACGCCGGGACGGAGACCAGCGCCGCCACGAACGACGCGGCCACCAGCGTCGCCCGGCCGCGCGGCCCGCCCCGGGTGATCAGCCGGAACACCGCCCAGCCGACGACCGCGGTCACGATCGCCATCAGTGTGATGTTGACGCCCAGCGCGGTCAGCCCGCCGTCGGCGAAGAAGAACGCCTGGACGAGCAGCACGACCGCGACGCACAACACGGCGGTGTACGGCCCGACGAGTATCGCCGCCAGCGCCCCGCCGAGCAGGTGCCCGCTGGTGCCCGCCGCGACGGGGAAGTTGAGCATCTGCGCCGCGAAGACGAACGCGGCCACCAAGCCCGCCATGGGGGCGGTGCGGTCGTCGAGCTCACGTTTGGCGCCCCGCAGGCACACGGCCACCCCCGCGGCCGCGAAGGCCCCGGCGCCGACGGACACGGGGACATCAAAGAACCCATCGGGCACGTGCACGGCTATAACCCCTTCGAAACGGGCGAATTCCCTCCCACTTTAGAGCAGCAAGTTGTAGTTGCAAATGATTCGCAACTAGTGCTGCCGCAGGGCCCTGACCATTCGTCTGGCCACGGTGAGCGGCGTGGCCACGCGCACCGACACGCTGAGCCGCCGGTTGACCGCCGTGGCGTACGGCCGGACGGTCCATTGCGCGGGGACCCACCGCAACGGACTGCGCGCGTCCCGGGGCGCCGCGTCCCACGGCAGCGGGCCGCGCCACCACCGCAGCGGCCGGTCGAGTGCGTCCGCGTCGACGACCTTGACCGGGAAACGCACCGAAGGGCCACCGAGGTCGAGTTCGAGGTAGGCGTCCCAGGTGCCGGGCGGCAGGCCGGCCGTCTCGGCCGCGAACTCCCCCGGCCCGCACGCAACGGCCCGCTCGCGGTGCTCCCGCCCCGTCGTCCGCTCGCGCCAGATCAGGTGCCGTACGGCTCCGGCGGCGGCCTCGTCGCCCACCCGCGTCCGGCCCTCGACCCGCAGCCGCCTGCCCCGCCACCACGCCCGCGTCAGCCGTACGGCCGCGGGGACCCGCACGACGTGGCCCCCGACGTCGAGGCCGAGGTGGCCCTGGGACCGGGTCAGGAAGGGCACCGCGACGACCCCGCCCACCAGGTGGGCGACCGGAACCCCGGCTCCGTCGTCGCGGCGCGAGCCGAGCCGGACCAGCCTGCGCGCGCCCTCGCATTCGACGGCGACGTGGACGTCCCACACTCCCGCCGGCAGTGCGGCCACGTCGACCACGGCCGTGAAGGACCCGGCGGCTCCGGTTCCGCCGCGCGTCACGCGAGGCACGCGCTCCGCGCGCGTCAGGCGCTCGCGCAGCACCAGGCCCACGGTGGTGTCCGACGGTGGGATGTCCAGACCGGCGAGGGCGGCCCACCCGTCGATCACCAGGTGGTCGCCCCGCCACTCGACGCCGGTCAGCCGGTGCCGCAGCGGCGCGGCCTCGACGCGCGCGAGCCGTACGAGCCGGTCGGGATCGTCGAGCGCGGCGACGCGGGCGGCGTCCACGCCGTCGAGGTGGGCGCGCACACCCGGCGTCAGCCACTGTGCGCAGATGTCGGCGACCTCGACGGCGATCTTCTCGCGATGGGCCTCGCACGCGGCCAGGAACGGCGCCCCGAGCTGGGCGAGCACGTCACGGCGCAGGTGCCGCAGGAGCAGACGGTCGCGCAGCGCGCCGGGCGGCACGTGCCGCGCCATGACCTCGATGGGCGTGCGGACCACGCGCAGCCAGCCGAACGGATCGCGCGCGGACGCCTCGCTCCCGCCCTCGGCGTGGTAGCAGTCCCGGTCCGCGACCACGGAGACGACTCGGGCGTGGCAGTACGCGTGGACGGCGAAGGTCATGTCCTCGCCACGCCGGTGCGTCTCGTCGAAGCGGATGGCGTGCCGATCGAGGAAGTCCCGGCGGAAAAGCTTGAAACAGGACAGATCCTCGTAGACGGCGGTTAAGGAGGCCTTGTCGGCGCTGTCCCGCAGCCCCTGACGCGCGCCGGCGATCCTCCCCACGACGACGTCGGCGCCGGTCCGGTCGGCGGTGGCGACCAGGCGGGCCAGCGCGTCGGGGGCGAGGTGGTCCCCGGCGTCGCAGAAGAAGACGTACCGCCCGGCCGCCCGTTCGAGTCCGCGGTTGCGGGCGCGTCCGGGCGTGCCGGGCTGGGCGTCCTGCAGCACGGTGATCAACCGGGGGTGGTGCGCGGCGTAGAGGTCGAGGAGTGCCGGGGTCCCGTCCCGCGAGCCGCCGTCGACCACGATGATCTCTTTGGCGACGCCTTGCACGAGCAGCGAGGTGAGGCAACGGTCGAGTGACGCCCGGCGGTTGTACGCCGGGACGACGACGCTGACGTCGATCCCCCGATCGGCGCGCTGGCCACTCCCCGTATCCATCGCGCTTCATTATGTGCCGACGACCCGGGCGAACCCCGCCTGCGCCGCGCCGGGCGCGTCACATCGCGCCCGGTCCACCGCAGCCGCATACGGCCGGAGCCCGCGGCGGCCGTCTGAGTGGCGATGCCGGCGCGCGACGCGGCAGACTGAGCGCTCACCGAGTCACCGGGGGTTTCGCGTAGATGCGCACCGCGTTGTTCCCAGAGGGTTTCATCTGGGGAGTGTCCACGTCCGCGTTCCAGATCGAGGGCGCCACCGACCGCGACGGCCGGGGCCCCTCCATCTGGGACGCCTTCGCGGGCGGGAGATACGGCGACCCGGCCTGCGACCACTACCTGCGACACGCCGAGGACGTCCGGCTGATGCGGGACCTGGGCGTCGCCGCCTACCGGTTCTCGGTCAGCTGGCCACGCGTGCTGCCCGAAGGGCACGGCCGTGTCAACGGCCCTGGGCTCGACTTCTACGACAAGCTCGTGGACGAGCTTCTGGAGGCGGGCATCGCGCCGTACGCGACGCTGTACCACTGGGACCTGCCGCAGGCGCTGCAGGACGCCGGGGGATGGACCGCACGCGACACCGCCCGCCACTTCGCCGACTACGCCCGCGTCGTGTACGACAGGATCGGCGACCGGGTGGACACCTGGTTCACCTTCAACGAGCCGTGGGTGGCCGCCTTCCTCGGCCACGCCTCGGGGGTGCACGCTCCGGGCCTGCGGTCGGCGGCCGACGCCTTCGTCGGCGCCCACCACATGCTGCTCGCGCACGGGCTGGGACTGGAGGCGCTGCGCGCGGGGGGCGCCGCCAAAGCCGGCATCGTGCTGAACCTCTCCCCCGTCCTCACTCCCGCGCAGCTCGGGGACATGTCCACCGACGTCCCCGAGGAGGACGCCGAGGCGGCGGCGAGGATCGACACCCTGCACAACCGGCAGTTCCTGGAGCCGGTGCTGCGCGGCCGCTACCCCGCCGAGCTGCTGCCGCTGATCGAGAGGATCGCCGGGCTCGGCCACATCCGCGACGAGGACCTCGGCCTCATCGGGCGGCCCGTCGACCTGCTGGGGGTCAACTACTACACGCCCATCACCGTGCAGGCCCAGCCCAGCGCCGCGGCCGACCCGGCCTTTCCGGGCAGTGAGGGCGTCCTGTTCAGCAGCGTGCCCACGGCCGTCACCGCCATGGGCTGGCCCATCATGCCGAACGGCCTGTCCCTGGTCCTGCGGCGCCTGTCCGAGGACTACCCCGAGACCGAGCTGATGATCACCGAGAACGGCGCCGACTTCGAGGACGTCGTGACCGGCGACGGCATCCACGACGTCGACCGGATCAGCTTCGTCGAGGAGCACCTGCGGGCCCTGCGGACCTCGATCGACGAGGGCGCCCGGGTCCGCGGCTATCTGCTGTGGTCGCTGCTCGACTGCGTCGAATGGGCGGACGGCTACCGGCGGAAGTTCGGCATCGTGCACGTCGACTTCACCACGCAGCGGCGGCTGCTCAAGGACAGCGCGCTGTGGTACCGCGACGTGATCAAGCGCAACGGGCTCGGCTCGGAGCGGCCGAAGCGGCCCACGCTGGAGACCGTCGCCGCCCGCGCGGGCGCCTCCAGGGCCACGGTCTCCCGGGTCGTGAACGGGGATACGCGGGTCAATCCCGACGTGCGCGCCGCGGTGCTGCGCGCCGTCCAGGAGCTGGGCTACGTGCCCAACGCCGCCGCCAGAAGCCTCGTCACCCGCCGGACCGACTCGGTCGCGCTCGTCCTGTCGGTCCCCCGGCACGGCGGCGAGGCGCTCACCTCCGCCGTCGTGCAGTACGTCACCAGCGTCCTCGAAGGCGCCGGCAAGCAGATCACCCTCATGCTCGCCGACACGGCCGAAAGCCATCGGCGCATCATCCGGCACGTCGAGGCGCGGCAGGTCGACGGGGTCGTGCTCGTCCCTCCGGACGGCCCGGACACGCTCACCGAGCGGCTCGCCCGCACCGGGGTGCCGGTCGTGCTGCTCGGCAAGCCCGTGATCGCCTCTCTCGTGCCGCACGTGGACGTGGACAACGCCGGCGGCGCGAGGGCGGCCACCCGCCACCTCCTCGACCGGGGCCGCCGCCGCATCGGCGTGATCTGCGGCCCCATGGACCTCGTCGCCGTACAGGACCGCCTCAACGGGCACCTGGCCACACTCCACGAGGACGGGCTGCGGCCGGCGATCGCGCTCGCCGGCCTGGACGGCGCGTCGGGCGCCGCCGCGGCCCGCGAGCTCCTGTCCGGCGACCGGGACCTCGACGCGGTGTTCGCCACCTCGGACGAGCTGGCGATCGGCGCCATGGAGGCGGCGCGCGAGAAGGGACTGCGGGTGCCTGAGGATCTCGCGGTCGTCGGCTTCGGCGACATCCACGCCGCCTCCTGCACGACCCCGCCGCTCACCACCGTCCGGGTGCCCGCCGCGGACCAGGCCCTGGCCCTGGCGCGGCTGCTCCTGTCCCGCCTCGAGGGCCGTCACACCAGCCCGGTCGTCCTCCCCACGCGCCTGGTCGTCCGCGCCACCACCTGACCGCCGGTCACCCCGCCGCGCGGGCGGCCGATCCCCGTCCGTGCGGTCACGCGCATCGGTCAGGGGGAACGCTCCGGGAGGACCGAGCACACGAGGAGGGGTGTCATGAGCGAGACCATCGCCGGGGTCGAGGTTCCCGATTCGACGCTCGCCAGGGAGGCGACCGAACTGGTGCGGGAGGCGGCGGCCGATCTGCTCTACCACCATTCACGCCGGGTGTTCCTGTTCGGCTCGTTGCGGGGCCGGCGGCTCGGGCTGCGGGCCGATCCCGAACTGCTCTACGTCGGGGCGATGTTCCACGACCTCGGGCTCACCGAGCGATACCGGCGAACGGACCAGCGGTTCGAGATCGACGGCGCCGACGAGGCCCGCCGGTTCCTCGCCTCCCACGGTGTGCCCGAGGACGGCGTCCGCAAGGTGTGGGAGGGCATCGCCCTGCACACCACGCCGGAGATCCCGTACCGGCTGGAGCCCGAGGTGGCCCTGGTGACCGCCGGTGTCGAGGCCGACGTGCTCGGCCTCGGGCACGACGACCTCGCTTCCGAGGACATCGCCGCGGTCGTGGCCGCCCATCCTCGCCCCGATTTCAAGAGGCAGATCCTGGCGGCGTTCACCGAGGGCTTCAAGGACCGGCCCGCCACCACGTTCGGCACCGTCAACGCCGACGTGCTGGAGCATTTCGTGCCCGGCTTCCGGCGCGTCGACTTCGTGGAGGTGATTCAGAACTCCGCCTGGCCCGAGTGACCGGCCTGCTATCGATCTTTTCCCCGGTACGGCATAGGTTGTCCGTGTCGTCCCCCGGTGCGAAGGCAGGTCGTTGTGACTCAGGAGCTCAGCCACGAGCGGTTCGAGGCCCTCAAGCGCGAATTCGACGCGATCGACGGCGACGGCGACGGCTTCATCACCGAGGCCGAGCTGCTGTCGCACTTCCCCGGCCTGCCGCCGGAGGCGATCGGCGCGCTCGACCGGGACGCCGACGTGGACGCCGACGGCCGGTTCTCGCTTGAGGAGTTCATCCGCCTGGCCGGCGCCCGCGACTGACGAGCCCGCCCCCACAAAAGTGCGGCTCGCGCAAAATTACGACTCACGCATCTTTGCGTGATACGCAAGTAGCTGTATGGTGGTCCATGTGAGCAGGGAAGGCGAGCGTCCGGGACTGCGCGAGCGCAAGAAGCAGGAGACGCGCACTGCGCTGAGCTGGGCGGCGATCCGGCTCACCGTGGAGCGTGGGCTGGAGAACGTACGCGTGGAGGACATCGCGGCGGCGGTCGGCGTCGCGCCGCGAACCTTCAACAACTACTTCTCCAGCAAGGGCGAGGCGATCGCCGCCAGGCACCTCGACCGCACCCGCCTGGTCGCACAGGAGCTGCGCCGCCGCCCGGCGTCGGAGCCCCTGTGGGAGTCCATCAAGGTCGCCGTGCTGACCCAGCTCGCCCTGGGCGAGAACTACGGCACGGGGCAGCCGGACCAGCAGTGGCAGACCGGCGTCCGGCTCATGATCAGTGAGCCCTCGCTGCAGGGCGAGATGCTCAAGGCCGACGCCATCGCCGAGGCCGAACTGGCCGCGGCGATCGCCGAGCGGACCGGCACCGACGTCGCCCGCGACCTCTACCCGCGCCTGGTGGCGGGCGCCGCCGGGGCCGCGATCAGGGTGGCGATGGACCAGTGGCTGCGGGCCGATCCGCCCGTGCCGGTCGGGCCGCTCATCGAGGACGCGCTCGACCGGCTCGCCGCCGGACTGCCCGAGCCCTGACAGACGGACGCCCGCTCCGAGGCGTCCGAAGACCCGTCGTGTGACGTGCCACGCCGGTACGCCGCGCGGCTCCGCACGCCCTGACGCCGTCGCCGCGGCGGCCCGGGCGCCGGTCCTTTCACTCGCCATGCCGCAAATCCGGCCTGCCGCGAATTCACCCTGGCCGAAGTTCGCCCTGCCACGAGTTCTGCCATCTGTCCATGCGCGATGCCCTGACCGAACCGCCAAGGAGGACCACCATGACCGAAGACGTCGTGATCGCCGGTGCCGGACCGAACGGGCTGATGCTCGCCTGCGAGCTGAGCCTGGCCGGAGTCCGGCCGACAGTGCTGGACCGCCTGCCCGGGCGTACCGAGGAGAACCGGGCCAACGGGCTGGTCGGCCAGGTCGTGCGGGCCCTCGACCGCCGCGGCCTGTACGAACGCCTGAGCGGCAGCGCGGAACCGCCCCGGCCGAGCCCTGCCTTCGTGTTCGGCGCCATGCCGCTCGACCTGAGCCGGCTCTCCGACAATCCGATGTACGGCCTGCCGGTGCCGCAGCGCCGGATCGAGCAGGTGCTGGAGGAGCGCGCGCTCGAGCTCGGCGTCGAGATCCGCCGGGGACACGAGCTGACCGGGCTCTCCCAGGACGAGGAAGGCGTCACCGCGGAAATCGCCGGACCCGAGGGGTCCTATGGCCTGCGCACCCGCTACCTCGTCGGCGCGGACGGCGGGCACAGCGTCACCCGCAAGGTGTGCGGCATCGGCTTTCCGGGGGTGACCAGGGGCGACTCGGTCTCCCGGGGCGCGCACGTCAGCATGCCCGCCGAGCTGATCGACCCAATCACCGGGGGGCTGAACGTGCCCGGCTACGGGCCGATCCCCCCGTTCATGCACCACCGCACCGACCACGGCCTGTTCGTCTACGCGCCGTTCCCCACCGGGACGCTCGTCAACACCACCGAGTGGAGCCAGGACGGCGACGACGAGCCGATGAGCTTCGACGAGCTGAGGGAGAGCGTGCGCCGCGTGCTCGGCGTCGACCTGCCGTTCGGCCCGCCCGCGGGCCCTGGACCGCACCAGTTGCGCCGCCTGAGCGGCGGCAACACCCGCCTGGCCGAGCGGTTCCGGGACGGCCGGGTGCTGCTGCTGGGCGACGCCGCGCACGTGCACAGCGCGATCGGCGGCCCCGGCCTCAACCTGGGCCTCCAGGACGCGATCAACCTGGGCTGGAAGCTCGCCGCCGAGATCCACGGCTGGGCCCCGCCCGGCCTGCTCGACACGTACGAGACCGAGCGGCGCCCGGCCGCCGAACGCGTGGTCATGCACACGCAGGCGCAGGCGGCGCTCATCGCCCCCGGGCCCGAGGTCACCGCGCTGCGCGTGCTGTTCACCGAGCTGCTGCGCGACGAGCGCACCGTCAAGCACATCGCGGACATGATGTCCGGCGCGGACATCAGGTACGACCTCGAAGGAACCCACCCCCTCACCGGGCGTCCCGCCCCCGACCTCGTGCTGGAGACGGAGACCGGCTCCGTACGGCTCGCCGAGCTGACCCGGACCGCCCGGCCGCTGCTCCTCGACCTGACGCCCGGCGCCGCGCTGGCCGGGGCACTCGACGGCCGGCACGACCGCGTGGACCTCGTCGCCGCGAAGCCGAGCCGCGAAGGCCTCCCCACCGCGCTGCTGCTGCGACCGGACTGCTACGTGGCTTGGGCGTCGGACTCCCCTACCCCCGACGCGAAGGAGCGCGACGCCCTTCGTACGGCGCTGACCTCGGCGTTCGGCGCCGCCCGCTGAGGGATCAGGCGAAGGCGGCGAGGATGGCCTCGGTCGTGTCGATCTGCGCGATCCGCGGCAAGATCACCCCTAGAGCGTTCTCGTGCGCCGAGGCGACCAGGTCCGTGACCGCGTCGGAGGCCACCGCGATCTCGTAGCCCCGCTCCCTGGCGCCGCGCGCGGTGGACTCCACCCCGATGCTGGTGGAGATGCCCGCCAGCACGATCCCCGTGATCTTCCTGCGGCGCAGTTGCAGGTCGAGTTCGGTGCCGTGGAAGGCGTCCCAGCCCCGTTTGGTGATCAGGATGTCCGTCGGCCCGTCCGGGACGCGCTCGTCGTAGTCGGCGAAGTCCGGCGCGGGTGTGATCGCGGGCCCGGGCGCGTCCGTCCGGGCCCGCACCACGTCACCGCCGTCGGCGGAGAACGCCACCCGCACCCGGACGACCGGAAGGCCCCGCTCACGGGCGGCTCCCGCCAGCCGGGCGGCGTTGGCGGCCACCCCGGCCGCCGGATGCACGGTGGGCAGGGCGGTGATCCCCTTCTGGAGATCGATCAGGACGACGGCCGTACGGTCGTCGAGCAGTGTGACGGGCATGTGAGCTCCTCCGGAAGTTAGACAGCCAAACTGTACAGCCTTGCTGAACAAATTACCCAGCGAGGCTGTGCATCTCGGCTACGCTGAGCCCATGAGGGACGCGTCCGAGGTCGCCGCCGAGCTGAGGCTCGTGGTCGGGCAGCTGGTCAGACGGGTGCGTGAGGACGACCCGATGCCACCGGGAGTCATCGCGGTGATCGGCCTGCTCGGCCGGGAGGGCCCGATGACCACCAGTGAGCTCGCCGCCGCACGGCGGGTGCGCCCGCAGTCGATGGCCCGCACCGTCGGCCGGCTGATCGAGCAGGGGCTCGCCGAGCGCGGCACGCACCCCGTCGACGGCCGCAAGGCCCCCGTATCGCTGACCGCAGCAGGGCTCGCCACCCTGGAGGAGGTACGCGACCAGCGGGCCGACTGGCTCGCCGAGGCGATCGAGGACACGTTGTCCTCCTCCGAGCGGGAGACGCTGGCGAGCGCGGTGGACCTGGTCCGCCGCCTGGTCGACCGGGCGCCGTCCGCGCCGCGCCGCGGGACCTGAGGCGTCAGCCGGCGGCGCCGGACAGCTCGGGGTTCTGCTGGCGGATGGGAGTGAAGAACGCGGCGACCGCGATCAGCAGGCAGGCCACCCCGGCCAGCAGGCAGACCACCGCGACCCCGTGGTGCTGCGCGCCCCAGGTCAGCACGGCCGCCCCCGCGGGGCCCAGCGAGAAGTGGATCGTCCAGAAGGCCGCGGTGACCCTGCCCAGCAGGTGGTCGGGCGTGACCTGCTGGCGCAGCGACATCGAGCAGATCCCGGCCACGCTGACGCAGGCGAGGTAGACGGCGGCCGTCGCCGCGGCCACCGGGACGTGGGCGGACAGGCCGAGTCCCGCGATCGCGAGCCCGGCGAGCGAGATCGCCCCGATCCATGACGCGCCGAACCCCAGCCTCCGGCGTACGAGACCGACGAGGAGCGAGCCGGCGACGGTGCCGAGCGCGCCGATCGCGAGCACCGCCCCCACGGCGCCGTCGGGCTGGCCGAGGTCGTGCTTGAGGTGGTAGATCAGCACGTCGGTCAGCCCGAGGGTCAGGAAGATGAAGAACGACAGCAGGACGGTCAGGGCACGCAGCACCGGCTGCCGCCACAGGAAGCGGGCCCCGGCGAGCAGTTCGTGCCAGGGCCCCCGTGCTACCTCCGGCGAGGACGAGGGCGGGGGCTGCCGTCTGAGCCGGATCAGCAGGATGCCCAGCGCGGAGACCCCGAAGCTGGCCGCGTTGATCGCGATCGCGGCCGTGGGGCCGAACCAGCCCGCGACCACCCCGGCCAGCAGCGGCCCGCCGACCCCCGCCGCGGCGGCGGTGGCGCCCAGCCGCCCGTTGGCCTCGGTGATCCGGTCCGCGTCGACCAGGCCCCGCACCGCCGTGACGTACGCGACCTGGAAGACCATGCCGATCGCCTCGCAGAGCGGCAGGACCACGTAGAGCAGCCAGACCTTCGGCCCGAAGGCCCAGGCGACCGGGACGATCCCGTACAGGGCCATCCTCGCCACATCGCACCAGATCAGCAGGCGCCTGCGGTCGAGCCGGTCGACCAGGACCCCGGCGAAGACCCCGGCCAGCACCGACGCGGCGCTCGCCACGCCGGTCAGCAGGCCCATCTGCGCGACCGACCCGGTCACGTGCAGCACGAGCAGCGGGACGGCGATCAGGGCGAACGAGTCCCCCGCGACCGACAGCGTCTGGGATCCCCAGAAGACGGTGAAGTTCCGGTCACGCCACAGTTGTGATCCTTTGCCCACCCCGCCATGCTGCCGCACCGACCTGTGAAGGGCGCCCCGGGCCTTGGGGGCACGGTGGTCATCCGGTTCGGGCCGTCAACGGCCTTCCGGCGCGCCGGACGGGACCGTCAGGCGTTCGAGCACCACGACCGGGATGGCGCGGGCCGTACGAGCCTGGTAGTCGCCGTACCCGGGCGCGACGCGGACGACGTGCTCGAACAATCGCTCGCGCCGCTCCCCCTCGGCCGGCACGGCGACGGCGTCGAACACCTCCTCGCCCACTTCGACCCGTACGGCCGGGTGCGCCAGCAGGTTGTGATACCAGGCAGGGTGGCGGGGCGCGCCGCCCGCGGACGCGACGACGAGCAGCGCGTCGCCGTCGCGGACGTAGCCGAGGGGAACGGTGTGCTCCCGTCCCGACCTCGCGCCGACGGTGGTGAGCAGGAGCAGGTCGCCACCCTCGAAGGGGCCGCCGACCCTGCCCCCGTTGGCGCGGAACTCGTCGATGACGGACTGGTTGAAAGACACGCGGAGAACTCCAGGAACGATGCGGGTTTCGGGGCCTGCGAGATGTCGCGCAGGCGAAGTGCGGTGCCGGCACGTGCTTCGAGCCGGGACGGCCGAACGGGAACGGCACCGCGACGCGGCGATGCTCGGGGCGCCTGCTCCGGGAATACGATCACCCGGGGCTGCGGCGTCAGGCGGGAGGTGCGGAGTGGGTACTCACGGCGTCGGTCCCTTCACGAAGGTGCGGCCCGGCCACCGATCGGACCATCGCCGCCTCCCTGGGACGGCGTTCACGTGATCGGCGCCACGCGGCACGCCGATCATTAGAGCCGGGCCTGTCCGCACCTGTCAATGCCGGTACACACGCCGAGGAGACGGCCACATGGCGGACCAGGACACCACGATCCGGCTCATCCGGGTGGACGACGCCGAGGTCCTCGCGGCGCATCGCGCCCGCGACAGGCGGGCGTACGCCGCCTGGGAACCGGCCCAGCCGGACGAGTTCTACACGGCGGCAGGGCAGCGCCGGCGCATCGAGACCCTGCTCGACGAGCACGACCGGGGCGAGCGCTGGCCGGCGGTCGTCCTCGCGGGCGACGAGGTCGCCGGTCAGGTGACCGTGAGCACGATCCTGCGCGGCCCCTTCCGCAAGGGCTTCCTGGGCTACTGGGTCGCCTCGGCCTTCACCGGACGGGGGCACGCGACCCGGGCGGTGGGCCTGATACTCACCGTGATGGCCGAGGAGCTCGGGCTGCGCCGCGCCGAGGCGCACACGCGGCTGGAGAACCTGGCCTCGCAGCGGGTGCTGCGCGCCAACGGCTTCCGCCCCTGGGGCGTCGCCCATTCCCACATCTTCCTGGACGGCGCATGGCATGACGAGGTGTTCTGGGAGCGCCTGCTGGACGAGGCACCCCCGTCTTGACCATCGCCTGGTACACCAGTTGAACATTCCCGGCGCGTCGCGCGCCGCTCCTTGACCATGACGTCGAAACTCACCCTCCGTAACCGTCTCGCGGAGGAGGAGTTCGTGGTCACAATCGACCGTCGGGGATTCGCCAAACTGGCCGGGCTGGGCGCGGTGGGATCGGTCATGAGCCCGGCCCTGGGCGCGGCTCCCGCCTCGGCGGGGCGCGCGCCGTACACGGGAGAGCGCTGGCAGGCCTGTCTTCGGGTGGCGCGCGACCACCTGCTCGTCGACAAGGACGGCAACGACCTCAAGCACCGCTACCTGAAGGTGCTCATCGACGAGGGCCTGCCCAGGACCCGTACGCGCAAGAGGGTGCTGATCGTGGGGGCGGGCATCTCCGGCCTCGTGGCCGCGACGCTGCTGAAGCGGGCGGGACACCACGTCACCGTCATCGAGGCCAACGGCAACAGGATCGGCGGCCGGATCAAGACCTTCCGGACGGGGTTCTCGGACCGGCGGCAGTACGCCGAGGCGGGGGCGATGCGCATCCCCGACTTCCACCCGCTGACGCTGGCGCTCATCGACAAGCTCGGCATCACGCGCAGGCCCTTCTACAACGTCGACGTGCCGCCCGGCGCGCAGCCCCGCGGACCGGTGCCGCCGGTCGTCTACACCTCCTACCAGGGGCGGGAGTGGCGTTCCGGCCCGCCCAAGGGGACCTTCACCGCCCCCGCGCGGATGAACCACACCCTCATCCACGTCAACGGCCTCACTCAGCGGCGTGACGAGTACGCCACGGACCCTCGCCGGATCAACGCCTCGTTCGGCCTCAGGGACGGCCGCACCGCGGCCCGGATCCTCGACGAGGCACTGGACCCGGCGCGGGACTACTACTCCACTCGGAGGGGTGACAAGCGGATCGACAAGCCGCTGCCGGATCTGATCGAGGGCTGGGCCCGGCTGCTGCACGACTTCGACGGCTACTCGATGTACGCCTACCTGAAGGAGCACGCGAAGCTGAGCGACGAGGCGATCGACGCCATCGGCACGCTGGAGAACCTCACCTCCCGGCTGCCGCTGTCGTTCATGCACACCTTCCTCACCCGCAGCCTCGTCAACCCGGCCGTCACCTACTGGGAGATGGCCGGCGGCAGCAGGGAGCTGCCGTACGCGCTGGAGCCGGGCCTGCGCGAGGAGATCCGGATGGACCGCAGGGCCGTACGGATCGAGACGTCGAAGCGGGGCGTCCGCATCTCGACGGTCAGCGAGGCGGGCAGCACCGAGTCGGAGTTCACGCGGCAGACTCCACGGGAGACGTTCGAGGGCGACGTGGCGATCATCACGGTCCCGTTCTCCGCGTTGCGCCACGTCGAGATCGCGCCGGCCATGTCCTACTCCAAGCGCCGATCGATCATGGAGCTGCACTACGACTCCGCCACGAAGGTGCTGCTGGAGTTCCGCAGGCGCTGGTGGGAGTTCACCGAGGAGGACTGGAAGCGTGAGCTCGGCTCCCGCTACCGGCCGGGGCGGGCGGCGCACGTGACGGGCGGCGGCTCGGTCTGCGACAACGCCAACCGGTTCATCTACTTCCCCTCCCACCCCGTGCCCGGCAGTGAGGGCGGTGTCGTGCTGGCCAGCTACTCGTGGGCCGACGACGCGACCCGGTGGGACTCCATGGACGACGAGGAGCGGTACGGCTACGCGCTGCGCGGGCTCCAGGAGGTGCACGGAGACCGCGTCGCGGAGTTCTACACCGGCCGGGGCCAGACCCAGAGCTGGATGCGCAACCGCTACGCCTTCGGTGAGGCCGCGGTCTTCACGCCCGGCCAGATGACCGAGATCCACCCCGCCATCGCCGTTCCCGAGGGCCCGCTGCACTTCGCCGGGGAGCACACCTCGCTCAAGCACTCCTGGATCGAGGGCGCGCTGGAATCGGCCGTACGCGTGGCCCTGGAGGTCAACGGCTGACCCGTGCTCCCGCGGGGTCCTCGTGCCCGGGGCCCCGCGGGTCTCCCCACGGCCGGTGCCGGGACGTCCGGAAACGACCGGTCGCCCGGCACGCGCCGGCCCTACCGTTCCGGGCTCGCGGGTTCCGGCTCGATCTCGGCTCTCATCGGCTGCCAGGGCGAGGCGTCGAACACCAGCATGATCGAAACGATCTTGCCGTCGTCCAGGCGGAAGTGCTCGGCGGTCCGCTGCGTGCCGGCGGGCGTCGCGGTGTGCACGTCGTACACCAGCGTCGCCTCGGCGTCGCCGTACAGCTCGCTGATGAGATCGACCCCGGTCACGATCGACACGAATCCGGGCAACGTCGCCAGATGCCCCTCCCGGTCGGTGGAGCTGAAGAACGGGCTCTGGAACCGGAAGGGCTCTCCCAGGTGCGCGGCGGCCGCGGGCACGTCCCCGCGGAAACGAGCCTCGTGATACCCGCGTACCGCGCGGTGTGTCTGTTCTCGGGTGGACATGGTCATGACGGAGATCCCATCTGACGGAGGTGGGCGGCGAGGCGCTGCTGGTTGGCGGCCAGGCGCAGGCACAGATCGCGGAGCACGGCCAGCTCCTCGGACGCGAACCCCTGGAACAGCGCCTTCATGGCCTGCTGCGAAGGCTTGCGGAACGCCTCGACCCAGTCCCGGCCGGCCGGGGTGATCTCGGCGAGGACCGAACGCCGGTCTCCCGGGTCGGGGACCCGGCGGACCAGCCCGTCGCGTTCCAGCGTGTCGACCAGTCCGGTGACGTTGCGGGAGCTCACCCCGGCCGCCCTGGCGAGCTCGCCGATGCTGATCCCCCGGTCGCTCCCGGCGAGCCGGATCAGCAGGTCGAGAGCGCCCGCGCTGACCCCTCTGCCCTCGGAGCCGTGGGCCCGCAGCCGCTCGACCGCGTGCGACGCGGTGCGGACGGCCGCGCTCGCCTCGAACGCGGGCAGATCGCCCTCGTCACCGGCGATCCACGCCATCGCCGCCCTGGCTCGCGGGTCGTAGAGGAAACCGTCAGGATCGCGCTCATAGATATCTACGTCCTTCATAGTAAGAACGTAGATTAGTACGTACTTCCATATTTTGCGATCTCTTACCGCGGGCAGCCCGCCTCGCCCTCAGCAGGGCGGGGCTTCGTCGCAGGCGGCCACCTCCGCACAGGCCGTCTCCGTGCCGCCCGTGGCCACCTGCTGGAGCAGGCCGTAGAGGGTCTCGCGCTGGTCGTGGTCGAGCGCGCCGAGCACCTCGTCCTCGACCGCCGCCAGCGCGAACTCGGCCTTCGCGAGCCGCTTCGCCCCGGCCTCGGTGAGTTCGACGATGTGCCTGCGGCGATCCTCCGGCGACCGCCGCCGCTCGATCAGCTTCTCGGCCTCCAGGTCGTTGAGCAGTCCGACGACGTTCGTCCCGTCCATTTCCAGCGTGCTCGCGAGCGCCTGCTGGGTGCTGCCGCCGCGGTCCCGCAGCACCGTGAGGGCGACGAGGTGGCGGGGACGCAGGCCGAGCGGCGCGAGCACCGACTCGGAACGAAGGCGCAGACGGCGCGCGAGGTGATCGAGCAGCGCGCCACACCGGTGCACCGGCTGGTTGACGACGGGGAGGGACGTCATGGTCCAACTCTAGACGACTTGACCTCTGATAAGCAGAGGACTAATCATTGGTGCAGCATCAATCATCTGCGAAAGGCCAGAAGATGTCTCATCTGCTGCACATCGACGCGAGCATCCAGGGCGAGCGTTCCGTCAGCCGCAAGCTCACCGCGCGGGCCGTCGCCGCCTGGCGCGCCACGCATCCCGGGGGCACCGTCACCTACCGCGACCTGGGCGGCTCCCCGCTCCCGCATCTCGACCAGGACAGCGGCCTGGCCCGGATGCTCCCGCCGGAGCAGCACACCCCCGCCCAGGCGGCCTCGTGGAGGTTGACGGAACAGTTGGTCGGCGAGGTGAGGCAGGCCGACACGATCGTGCTCGGGCTCCCGCTCTACAACTACGGGGCGCCCAGCGCCGTCAAGGCCTGGGTCGACCACCTCATCGCCCCCGGGCTGTCGTACGACCCCACGACGGGGCAGGGTCTGCTGGGCGGGCGTGACTTCCTGGTCCTCGCGAGTCGCGGGGGCGGCTACGGAGCCGGAACCCCCCACGAGGGGTGGGACCACGCGGAGCCGTGGCTGCCGCACGGCCTCTCCATGACGGGCCTGCAGCCGCGCTTCATCACGGCCGAGCTCACCCTCGCCTACGTCACCCCCTCGATGACCGAGCTGATTCCGCTGGCCGACAAGAGCCTCGCGGCGGCGGAGCAGGCGATCGACGGCCTCTGGGCTCCCGTCGCCGCCGCATAAGGGGCCCCGGCGGAAGCGGGCATCCGCCCGGCGAAAGGCCCCTTCCCCGGCGCGGGAAGGGGCCTTCGCCGTCGAGGCGCCCCGATGGCCGCGTCAGCCGCCGATGCCGGAGTTCTCCGCGGCGGTGACGATCGTGGTCGCGTCCTCCGGCAGGAGATATCCGGCGTTCACCGACGCCTGCGCGGCCGCCCGCACCCTGCTCACGTAGTCGGCGTGCGTCGGATAGAGCCGGCCGAGCACCGGCTCGGCCGTACGCGGCAGGAACGGGTCGGACGGGTCGCCCCCGTTGTGCCGGTCCCACGAGTCGGCGTCGCCGTTCCACGGATCGCGGGCGCCGTAGAGGCCGCAGAAGACGCCGCTGCCGCTGGTGTCGCGCTCTCCCGTGAGCGTGCGCGTCGGCACCGCCACGTCGGGGAGCCGGATGCCGCCCACCGCCAGGCCCGTGCTCGGGTCGCGCAGGTCGGGGTGCAGCAACGCCCCGCTCGGCGGCCGGGGCCCGCCCCTCGCCCAGGTGGCCAGGTGACGCAGCGCCGCGTTCATGGAGTAGTGGCCGGGCCCGTCGTTGAACGGAGCCGACCCGGCGGCGCAGTCGGCGCTCGGCGCGGCGGAGCCCGCCGACTTCCGCACCGTCGCCTCACCGAGGTCGTACGCCCACTGGTCGCCGTGCGCCGTACCGGCCAATTCCCAGTGCACCACGCGGTCGGTGTCCGGTTGCCGGGCGGCGAACGCCGTCGGGACGTCGGTCTCGGTGAGCACGACGAACGTCGGCACTGGCAGGTCCGTACGGATCCTGCTCGGGTTCGGCATCGTCAACACGTCGAGCAGTTCGCCGCTGATCGGAGAGCCCACCGCACCGTTGCTGTGGATCAGGAAGCCGTCGTACACCTTCGACACGGGCTGAACGGCGTTGACGTAGGTCGTCATGAAGCCGGCCGACTGCGACTCGCCGTCGGCGAGCAGCGTCGTGACGTGCAGGCCGCCGAGCGGGTCCGGCCCGTCCGGCGTACGCAGCGCCTGCCCGGCCTGGGAGAAGATGTCGTACGCGTAGGCGTCGCCGGGGTGGACGAGGCTGCCGTACCGTGCCGGGTCCCAGCCCTTGAGACCGCGTATCTCGCCGAGGCCGCCGTTGACGCCGACCTCCTGCGCCGAGACGCCGACCCACGCGTAGCCCTTGCGCAGCAGTTCGTCGCGCTCGAACCAGTAGTCCGGGGACAGTTCGATCTGGCCGCTCACGTTGAGCCACTCCACCACGACCGTGCCGTTGAACCTCGCCGGGTCGGCGGGCCGACGGACCAGGAGCCGGGTCTTGTACGCGGCACGGCCGGAGGCCCGGACGTTCCACCGGCCGTCCGAGGTCCAGACGCCGGACTTGGCGTAGGAGGTGGCGGTGCCCTCGATGAAGTACTCGCTCTCGGTGAAGCCGAACGAGCCGAGATCCTCCGCCGCGGCGAGGAACGGGAAGCCGCGGTCGCCGGCGGCCGGGACGCTGACGACCGGGTTCGCCGCCGCGGCCTGGGCGGCCGGTGGGGCGCCGAGGAGGGCGGCGGCGAGCGCCGCCCCCAGCGCAGCGGCGGTGATCCGCCGCCGGGGGGACCGGACGGGTACGCGCACGGGTTACCTCCGTGAAACGAGTGCCGAAAAGGCTTGGACAAGTGCCGGGAAGGCTTGGACGAGTGTCCGGAAGGCACAGTGTCACCCGCTCTGCCGGGCCCGTAATCGGCGGAATCACCGGCGTTTCCTACTGGGCCTGAGTGTCGCCCGCCTGGGCCTGCCGGACGGCGGAACTCGTCGAACGACGCACGGCCGAGAGCGATCCGGGTGGACGCTGTCGTTTCCGAGGGGACGCTCCCTGGCGGGTCGAATGAGAACTATCGTGACCAACATGGAAAACGCCCCTCAGCGCCGCGACTCCCCGACGTCTCACCTGCGCGCCTCCGACAGCAACAGGGAGCAGGTCGCCGCCATACTCGGTGAAGCCCTGAGCACCGGGCAGTTGAGCCACGAGGAGTACTCCGAACGCCTCGACACCCTCTACCAGGCCAAGACGGTCGGGGAACTCGATGTCCTCACCCACGACCTGCAGGTCGAGCGGCAGCGCCCGGCCGCGAGCCCGGTGTCCTACGCGCCGAGCGCGAACACCGATCCGGACAACATCATCGCCGTCTTCGGCGGCGCCGACCGCAGGGGCCGCTGGCGGGTGCGTCGCCAGACCAAGGCGCTGGCCGTCTTCGGCGGCGTGCGGTTCGACCTGACCGAAGCCGAGTTCGAGGCCAAAGAGGTCGAGATCACGATCAACGCGGTCTTCGGCGGGGCCGAGATCATCCTGCCCGAGGGGGCCGAGGTGCGCTGCAAGGGCGTCGGCATCTTCGGCGGCTTCGACGTGGCCAACAGCCCGACCGTCGACCCGGCCGCGCCGGTCATCGTGATCAAGGGCCTGGCGTTGTTCGGCGGAGTGGCCGGCAAGGTCCGGCGCCGGCGCGACCGCTGAGCGACCCGCCCCGGGCGCTTCCCCGATCAGCGGCGGATGGATGAGGTGACCTGTCGTGGCCGAGCCGGACTTCCTGCTCTCCACACGAGCGTCGTACGACGCGGTGGCCTCGGCGTACGAGGGGCGCTTCCACGACGAACTGGCGGCCAAGCCCGTCGAACGCGCGATGCTCGCGGCGTTCGCGGAGCTGGTGCCGCCTGCCGAGCCGGTCGCCGACATCGGTTGCGGCACCGGTCACGTGACGGCGCATCTGCACGACCTGGGGCTGCCGGTGTTCGGGATCGATCTGTCGCCCCAGATGGTCGCGCTGGCGCGGCGGCAGCATCCCGGGCTGCGGTTCGACGAGGGATCCATGACGGCGCTTGATCTGCCGGACCGGACCCTCGGCGGCATCCTGTCCATGTATTCGATCATCCACATCCCGCGAGAGCGTCTGCCGCAGGTGTTCGCCGAGTTCCACCGGGTCCTGGTGCCGGGCGGCCGTGCGCTGCTCGTGTTCCAGGTCGGCGACGCCCACGAGCGTCGCACGGAGGCGTTCGGCCGGTCGATCTCGCTCGACTGCTACTGGCGGTCCCTGGAGCACATCGCCGGGTTGCTGGGCCGGGCCGGGTTCGCCGAGGACGCCCGCCTGCTGCGCGAGCCCGACGAGCACGAGAAGCTCCGGCGCGGCTGCCTCCTCGTCCGCCGACCGGCGGACGTCGTCTGATCGGCATCGGCCCCTTGTGACGTCGCCGTCACCGCTCGCCAGGCGGCTTGCGCCAGATCATGATCTCGGTCGCGGGAAGACGCTCGGCGAAGCGGTCGCCGGGTGACGCCTGCCGCAGCACCGTACGCAGGTCACGCTCGAAGTCCCCCAACTTGTCGCCGAACAGGTGCGGGGCGGAATCGGACCGGGAGAACACCCACGCCACGATGTCGTCTGCGGTGCGGTCGACCACTTCCCCGGCCGGCACGACATGTCGTTCGAAGTCCTCGAACCCGGCCCGTGCCAGGACGAGGTCCTCCCGGTCCGGCGTGCCGGCGGCGAGCGTTCCCTGCCCCGCGCGGCGTACCGGGCCGAGGTGCCGGCGCACCAGATCGCCGATCCGCGCGTACGGAGGAGCGGGCAACGGCAGTGGCGCCGGTTCGGCGGGCGGCGTCTTCGCATCGCTCATGTGGACGAACGCGCCTCCCGGCTCCAGCATGTCCCGCACTGTCGCAGCGACGCGATCCCGATCCGTCCAGTGGAAGGACTGAGCGAACAGAACGGCCCGGAACGTCCCCAGACCGGCCGGCAGGTCCTCCGCACGGGCAGCCACCCAGCGCGCGTTGGTCACCCCGCGACGCTCGGCCTGCCGCTCGGCCTCGGCCAGCATGTCCTCGTCCGGGTCGACGCCGACCACCTCGGTGAAGAACCGCGCGAGGGCGAGTATCACGGTGCCCGGTCCGCAGCCGACGTCGAGGAGCCGGCCCCGGCCGTCCAGGCCGAGGACCGCGGCCAGTGTTTCCGCGAACCCCTGAGCGTACGGAAGCCTGCCGCGCTCGTAGAAGGCCGCGCAGCCCTGAAACAGGGTGTTGTCCCACTGCCATCGGTCGGGCATGTCGATTCCTCCACAAGTCACAGGACGTCGGCGCTCGCCCGCACGAACCGGAGTCCACCCGTCAAGGTACCCCTTACTTCTGCAGGAGGGAAAAAGGAGCCGAGACCCGTTTGCGGCCCTGCCGAGCGGAAAAGCAAGCCCAATAAGAATGGCCCGCCCGGCGTTCTCGAAAAGACGCCGGAATGCTGGACAGCCGCACGCTCAATGGGGAGAAAATGGCCAAGTGTCCTAATGTTGTCGGGTTCGTTGCGATGTTCTCCGCTCTCACCGGCGGGGCCGTACCCTTGGGCACTCCCGCCGTCGCCGAATCCACTGTCGGCACCACCTTGACCAGCCAAGACGGCGATCACCCGGCAGCCCATAAGCGTCAACGCGACAAGCAGCGGCAGTCGGTACGCGAGCGGCAGCGCCAACGTCAGAACCTGCTCCGCGACGTCACGCTCGCCGTTACGCCGGCACAAAAAGGCGACACGGATTCGCGGGCTCTGCCGTACAACTGGCAGAAATCGGATGCGGTCGCGAATTCTTACAACAATCAGGACAGCCGGTCGGAAATCACAAGCCAGCCCGCACAGAACGCGGATTCGTCCTCGACCACGCCGGACGGCTCCCCCGGCGCGAAGATGCTGGCGTACCTGCGGGATCAGGTCGCGGACGAGAAGTTCACCGGCTCGGTGCTGGTGATGCGACGTGGAAAGGTGCTGGCGCGCTTCGCCGCCGGCGAGGCCGACGAGGAAAGGCACATTCCCAACCGGCCGGACACGATCTACCGGGTCATGTCGATCACCAAGCAGTTCACCTCGATGCTCGTGCTGAAACTGCGCGACCGCGGGCTGCTCAAGCTGGACGACCCGGTCTGCCCGTATCTCGTCCCGGCCTACATCAAGGCCTGCCCGGCGGCGTGGCGGCCCATCACGATCCGGGAGTCGCTCACACACACCTCGGGCATCCCCAACGTCGAGAAGCTGCCCGGCTACCTCGCCGATGTCACGCGGCCGACCACGACCCGGGAGCTCATCCGGAAGTTCGCGAACCTGCCACTGGACTTCAAGCCTGGCACCAGCTGGAAGTACACCAACTCCGGCTACGTCCTGGCCGGCGCGATCATCCAGGCGGTGACGCACAAGCCGTACGGCGCCGTGCTGCAGGAGCTGATCACCGGCCCGCTGAACCTCCGGAACACCGGTTACAGCAGGAGATATCCGCCCGAGGGATACGCGAAGGGTTACTACACGCTCGGGTCACCGGCCCCGCTCCTCAACGGCTCCGAACTGTTCGCCGCGACCGGCATCTACTCCACCGTCGACGACATCGCCCGCTGGGACCGGGCGTTCGGCTCCTACCGAGTCGCACCGCCCGCCACCGTCAAGCAGGCGTTCACGCCACAGGCGCCGTGCCCCTCCACCGGCTGCCTCGACCTGCCGTCGACCGCGTACGCCTTCGGCTGGCTCGTCGACCGGCTCCAGGGGCACCGACTCCGGTACCACCCGGGTCTTTTCCTGGGCTACACGGCCAGCAACATGTACCTGCCCGACGACGACATCCAGGTCGTCGTGCTCAGCAACGTGCAGGACACCGACACCGCCGGTATCGCCCGCCACCTCGCCACGCTGGCCCTCGACAGTTGAGCGCGGGCTGCCGTCACGCCTGCGGCCGCCGCGTGGTCACGCCGTGCCGGCGAGTGCGGGGGATGCCGGGCCGATCAGGGCCGACATGCGGGCCAGTACGGCGGGCTTGATCCAGTAGTACACCCACGTGCCCCGGCGTTCGGAGTCGATGAGCCCGGCCTGCTTGAGCACCTTGAGATGGTGGCTGATCGTCGGCGGGGTCAGGTCGAAAGCCTCCGTCAGGTCGCACACGCAGGTCTCGCCGCCCTCGTGACAGGCGATCAGGGACAGCAGGCGCAGCCGTACCGGGTCGGCGATCGCCTTGAACAGCGGCACCAGCTCGACGGCCTCGCTCTCCGACAGGGGCGCGCACGCCAGCGGTGCACAGCACGCCGCGTCCGCGTCGACGATGGGCAGCACTTGTTTCGACATACTTCTAATTTGACACACATCTATATACAGCACAAACTGCGGGTACACGTTGATTAGAAGTCCATCGAAGCAGCGGGATGTGGCCACGGCTGCCCGCCGCTTCCGGCCAAGGAGGGCCCATGTCCCGCGTCCAGCTCGCCCTGCGCGTCGCCGACCTGGAAGGTTCGATCGCCTTCTACTCCAAGCTGTTCGGCGTCGAGCCCGCCAAGCGGCGGCCCGGCTACGCCAACTTCGCCATCGCCGAGCCCCCGCTCAAGCTCGTCCTCCTCGAGGGCGAGGAGGGCGAGCCGACCCGGATGGATCACCTCGGCGTCGAGGTCGACGACAGCGCCCAGGTCACCGCCGCGACCGACCGCCTGAAGGAGGCCGGCCTCGCGACCTTCGAGGAGAACGACACCACCTGCTGCTACGCGCTGCAGGACAAGGTGTGGGTGCACGGCCCCGGCGGCGAGCCCTGGGAGGTGTACGTGGTCAAGGCCGACGCCGACACCCTCATCAAGCAGGCCGACCCCGTCTGCTGCGCCACCGACGACGCCGAAGAGGAGACTGTGAGCGCGAGCAAGTCCTGCTGTTAGACGGGAAGACGCCCGGCGGCCACCACCAGCGTGATCGCCGGGCGCTCCTGTGCGACCGGTCGAAGGACCGCAAATGGCGCTTGGCGTTGTCGAGTGGCTGCCCCAGTCAGCGGGCCCATTAGCGGGAGAGCCCCTTCGACAGTCGAGGGAGGCTCCGACCCCAGCGCCTTCTACTCCTCGACGGTCCATCCTCGGTCGAGGCTGCGAAGCAGTTCTCGAATCAGTCCGCGCGCCTGCGTGTCGTGCTCTGCGATAACGCGAAGGGTGTCGGCTGCTTGTCCTACTTGCCGCATAATCGCGGGGATGACCTCGACGCGGTTTCCGTTCTGATCTGTGTACGCCTCGAAGCCCGGTTCAGGCTGGAAACACCCCCACCAATCCAACAGGACACATAGGGCGGCGTTCCTTGGCGCACCGGGGCAGTCGATGATGATGTGGAGCAATACACCCGTGCCTGCGACGGCGGCCGGGTAGAGCGTCCCACCATGGTCATTACCGACGGCTGAGCGAATACCGCGACCCGGATCCTCGCCACCCCAAGTTGTACGAATCAAGGCCCTGAACGCCTCCGCCGCACAGTGGGGCGAATACCACTGCGGGCCGGGAATTGCAGCCCAGTTCACCCATTGGAGCGCCACACAGACAGGGTATGAGGGGATACCGGCTGCGGTGTGCACGGCGCATATTCCGCCGTCCTGACCTCCCGCCTGCTGTCGACCCATCGGAATCGAATGGCACCGGCCTTCCGCGCGGTCCGCTGGAGCTTCGCAAGTGCCATCTCTCGCACGGGCGAGCTGTTGTCGCCCTGCTCGAACTCCAGGCAGACCGGGCACTGGTAGTCCTCATAGATTTCCAGCGTCGGGCCTGGCACGTCAGGCTGAGCTATGCGGACGGTGCCATCCCACTCCAGCGTGACCAAGTCGTCGACGGCATGTGGAGCCGCAGCAGGCTCCTCACGTGTGTCGCACGCTGCCGCTGCCGTTACACACGCAAACGCCGACGACGAACTTCAGGAGCCGATTCGGGCGCGGAGCCATACGCACCTGCAAAATCTCTACAAGTGATCGAAGAAGTCACCCTAGTGATCTATGCGCGCTTGTCTCTACCGGTTCAGGGGAGGCTGCCGACGACCTCAATCCAGTACGCGCGTCATCCAGATCGTGTTGCCGCGTTCGGCGTCCTCGGTGATGCGATCGCTTCGATGGAAACCGAGCTTCTCGAGGACCCGGAACGAGGGTGCGTTCCACTCCCGCATGGTCGCCCAGAGGCGTCGGCGTCCTGTTCGCCTCGCGGCTTCGAGGACCGCACGGGCGGCTTCCGTCGCATAACCATGGCCGTGGAATCGCTGTGCCAGCTCGTATGCGATCTCAGGTTCGTCGAAAGACGCCTGGCCGACAGTCAGTCCGCAGTACCCGATGAACTCACCGGTGTCTCGCAGCTCGATCGGCAGCAACCCGAGCCCCTGATGCGCCATCAGCGGATTGTCGAGGAGCCGGCCGCGTATGTCATCGACCGTCGGGCGTCCTTCGTCGTTGATCCGCCGTGCCGGCGGCACTCGTGGGTCCCGCTCAAGCCATAGCCTGCGGTACTCCTCGGCATCCGACGGCGCCCACCGCCGCAACCGCAGCCGCTCGGTCATCAGCTCCGCCGGCAGATCCTCGTAGGTCCCCACTCAACCAACCTAATCCGGTACCGGCCAAGGGTGGGCACGGCGGTCAAACCAGTCACGGTGAGACGTCGCGGTGAGGACAGCACCACATCGGGCGTTCGCCCCGGGTCGCGATGCGCATCCTGCGGCACTACAGATCTCTCTAGCAATGCAAGAGGCCCTCACCGCATTGGAGAGGGCCTCTGAGCTGGAGCCGCCTTGGGGAATCGAACCCCAGACCTTCTGTTTACAAGGAAAGGGCAGCTGCCTCGTCAGGGATGCGCCGCCCTGTTCGATTGCTAGAAGGGGGTCGGTGGCGCCTGACCGTGTGAGGTGGGGTTGCTGTACAGCGCCTCCCGGCTAGCTAGCAAGATTCAGTATGGTGTCGATACCAGAACACCAGCTTTGCGGCGAACGCGTCTGTGCCTCTTGACTCTGGATCGAGACCGAAGTGCTCCTCGACCTCGTACCAGAGGTATTCGCTGATTCCCGCCACGTCAGCTCCGCTGGACAACCTCTTGAGAAGCGGACCGATCAGGCAGTCGTACTCGTCAGGCGGGAAGTTCAGCTCTTCGTCATAGACCCCGATGGGATCCCAACGATTGAGAAGGAAGCGCAACTCGTCCTGAAGGTCAACAGGGTTCACGTTGCCAAGTCTGGACTATCTCAGTGGCACCGCGGGCCGATGCAACGACCGGGGAAGCGGGGTCGAGTCGGCCTGTAGGCCGGGTTCAAATTCCGCATGGCCCCCACCTGCAAGGAATCGCCCGGCATCACAAGCGAACTGCGAGAACGCTTCCGTTCGTTGTCATCGCTTGCCAGTGCTTTCCGGCGCCATGTGCCCCGAAAGTGCCCCGGCCCGCTACGCGTAGTCGGCGGGCGGTTGAATGATGCCGACCCCACCGGTATGCGGCGTTGGCACATAGCCATCTGAAGCAGTAGGAAGCGCGTCGATGCAGTCCAGTGAACAGGCGTTGGCCAAGAGAGGAAGAGTGTCGGTGCCGACCCGCAGAGAGATCCAGGCTTGGTAGAGGCCGGCTTCGGCGATCGGTCGGTCGCAGACACTGCATGCCTGAATCGTGTCGGTTCCCCACACCCCGGGGTCGAGGTCCGTGAGATCGAGGTCCCGGGTTGATGCTCTGCCCGGCTGCAGCGAGGGAAACGGCGGTCGAACCTTGGAGTTGCCGTACAGCGAACGAGTGCTGACCGTGCTGGCCTTCAGGTCTCGGCATCGGGTTAGCTCGTAGGGGAACCAGTGCAGGCGATGCGAGGTGTAGGGGGTGAACTCCTGCAAGTTGATCATCGCGCCGATCTCCGGCGGGATCCGCAGCAGGTTGCTGCCATAGAGGACCAGATGCTTGACCTCAACGAGCTTGGCGATGGTCGGTGGCAGTGTGATGATCTGACGCCGTTCGGCCGGGCTGAGCTCAACCAGGGGCCGGAATACCTCTCGGCCGTCAGCCGCCGCTTCTTCTACGAGCTCAAGCAGGTGTTGCCACCCAGAAGATGCAGTGTCCTGACGCTGTCCGTGGAAGCGCACCACGTGCGGCGGACGTACCTCGTACTGATCGAAACACCGGCAGATCTCCCTGTCGGCCAAGTGTCCACCTTCGTCGACGGCGTCAGCCCATCGGTTGGCTAGAGGCGGAGCGGCTTCGTCCTCCATACACGCACCGTAGCGCGATCCGCCCTACTCTGATCAACCAGTCTAGAGATCGTCACTGCGCTCCCTCCCCTGGATGGGCCTCGTTGAGTACCTCATTTGGTACCAGGGCACACGCCTGAACGTAGGGCCGCCTCCTTATCAGGCAAGGAAAGCGTGGGTCTGAACTGCTTCTCTGGGCTGCTTACCTGGGGGGATGGTCCGTCATTGTCCACGGGCGTCCAAGCGTGTTGTCACGCAGTTGGTAACGCAGCGAGTCAGGGCATTGCTGGACTCAACCCGACCCCCCGCTGATCTGCGCCCATCCCGTGAGGGACGTGTACAGCGCAGTCACGAGAGGTGCCGCCAACTTCCGGCCGCCGATCGAGACCCGTAGGTCGTTCGTACGCTCATCACGGACCACCTTGCCCTTCTTGTCTCGCACGCTGCTCTTGCGGGTGAACGAGACTTGCGGGAAGGCCATACAGAGGAACATCACGAGGATTGTCATCAGCTCGGGGGTCGAGTTCAGCCCAGCACTGCCCGTTGATCAGCCTACAGCGAGGCGGCGCCAGCGCCTTACCCCCGCCCTGATCTTCCCGTCTGCCTTCGACCCGCCCCGGAGGGGCAGCGGGCTGGCGACGGAGGGGCAAGCTCGGCTTCACGTGTACCTGCTCCCGGTGACCTTCCTCGCCCGCTGGTCGCCCTACCCGCACAGCCGGGCTTGACCTGGAGGAGTCGGGCTGCTGGGCTTGCCCGGGTCGATGGTGGGCGGGACGATCAGGGTTCCACCTCAACCCCGTGCGGCCCCCGCGCGTGTCGCGATCATCTCGGAGCCTGAGCGCCCCGGGGTTTGGGGCAGCGCCCCAAGGTCCTGTCCCTTAGACCTTCCGCCCCGTCCCCTCCCGTTTCTCTTCCCTCTCCCTCGTCTGCCAGCGTCGCCCTCGTGGTCTCCGGGTTCTTCGGCGTCGTGGTACCGCTCGTGGCCCATCAACCGTTCACCCTCTTGGGGAGAGAGATCACTTCTCGCACATTGCCGCTTTGCCGCCATCGGTTGAACACCGCGCCGCTTGTCGGCGCAGGGTGCGCGCCGCCTGCCGGCGGGACTGGCCGGAGAGCCGCAGCCCGCCGGCGGGGCGGGCGCGCGGCCCAGCGGGAGACACAACTCGTGTCCGCGTGCCTTCCCCTCCGGGAGTGCGGGCCGTGATGGCTTCTGGCTGCGCTGTGCCTCCCACCGTCGTTCGACACCCTCACGGTGTCACTGGAAGACAGCTCAGAAAACAGCCCCTTATCTGCCGATCCCTTCCCCGGCGGGTCCTCCTCTTGATGGCCCGCCTTCTGCTCTGGATCGTTGAGCCCCGCCGCCCCTCTTGTGCTTGCATCCTTCCCTCCCGTCCCTGCACATTAAAGTGATCTCATCCCGACAAGCGGTGCAGAGAGGGCACCCGAGGCGCGGCCAAACCGGCGGGAGTACGAGGCGGTAGACGGGAGGCCCGTACGCGTGATGCACGACCGGCATCCTGAATAGTCCCCGCCGGACCTCTCCTCACTGCAATCCGCCGAAGGCGGCTTGAAGACGTAGGGAAACCTGTAACAGGGGAGATCGCAGCCTGGTTATAGCAGGCGCGTCCCGTCGTGTACTCGCACGAAGGGGCCGTCCTCCCGGAGCGCATCCATGATGCGAATGCCTCGCGCTTCGGGCATCCGGCTCTCTACCTCTTTGAGGGTCAGCCAGCTGGACTCCAGTGCTTCATCGCTGGGTCTGGGCTCGCCGGCGACTGGATGGCATCGGAAGGTGAGTGAGACCACTCCGAGGACCATGTTCTTGTAGACACCTGTCAGGACTTCCGGCTTGATCTGCACGCCGGTCTCTTCCAGGACCTCACGGATTACTGCCTGTTCCGGGGTCTCGTCCAGCTCGACCACGCCGCCCGGTGGAACCCAGCGCCCGTCATCTTCACGGCGGATGGCTAGGACCCGCCCATCGTCATGGAAGACGGCTGCAGTGACGCTAACGGAGTGTCGAGGAAGCTCAGACATAAGTGCTCTCCTACCCTGCCGTCCACTCGTATGACAGTCGCCATTGCTGGCTGGGGAAGATGTTGAACACGGTCTCGGCTGCGATGTCCTCGGTCGTGTAGGCGATCCGTGTGACCTCCAAGACCTGCTGAGCCTCGGTGAGCTTCAGAAATTCGGCTTCCTCTACGGAGGGGTGCCGTGCCTCGATCTCCTCGACAAAACGCGCGATGCGGTAGCCCCGCTCGCTGAGGCGACGGTAGAGGCCGCTCGGCCCTGTGTCGGGGAGGGCGATCTCCTCGCCGCCGGCGACGCGCAAGGCTCTCGATCGGCTCAGTGAGAGTCTCGACGGTGGCGCCTGAGGGCGTTGCTGTATTTCGCTGCTGTACGGAGATTGCAAAGGCCCCTCGCGATGATCGCAAGGGGCCTTTGACATGCGAGCCGCCTTGGGGAATCGAACCCCAGACCTTCTGTTTACAAGACAGATGCTCTGCCGATTGAGCTAAGGCGGCCTGCTACCCAGACGAGTTTAATGGGCCGAGGGCCCTACCGTCACGGTGAAATCACCGGCGGCGGTGGCGTGCGACCTCGTAGAGGGCGATCCCCGCGGCCACACCGGCGTTCAGCGACTCGGCGGCGGCGTTCATGGGGATGCGGGCGATCTGGTCGCACGCCTCCCTGACCAGGCGGGACAGGCCCTTGCCCTCCGAACCGACGACCACGACGAGCGGCTCGGTCGCGAGCTCGACGTCCGCGATGTCCGCCGTGGCGGTGCCGTCGAGGCCGACCACGAACAGGCCCTCCTCCCGGTACGCCTGAAGGGTCTGGGTGAGGTTCGACGCGCGGGCGACGGGGAGGGTCGCGAGGGTGCCGGCCGAGGTCTTCCAGGCGCCGGCGGTGACGCCCGCCGAGCGGCGGGACGGCACGAGCAGCCCGTGCGCGCCGAAGGCGGTCGCCGAGCGCGCGATGGCGCCGAGGTTGCGCGGGTCGGTCACGCCGTCCAGGGCGACGATCAGCGGCACCTCGGCCGCGTCCCTGGCCCGCTCGACGAGCTGCTCCGGGTGCGCGTATTCGTACGCCGGGACCTGCAGGCCGATGCCCTGGTGGACCGTGCTCTCGGTCAGCCGGTCGAGCTTGTCCCGCGTGACTTCGAGCAGCGCGATGCCACGGTCGGCTGCGATCTTGATGGCCTCACGGACCCGGTCGTCGTTGTCGACCCGCTGCGCCACGTACAGGGCGTTGGCGGGGACGCCGGCACGCAGCGCCTCGACCACGGGGTTGCGGCCGCCGATGACCTCGGGGGCGTCCTCCCGGCGCGTACGGCTCGGCGCACGGGAGGCCGAACTCCCACCACCCCGCGACTCGCGCTCGATCCGCTCGGCGCGCGCCTTGTCCTTGTACCAGTGCCGCATGTGCGCGGGCGGCGTCGCTCCCTTGCCCTCCAGAGAGCGCCTGACCTTGCCGCCCGTGCCCTTGGTCGGCCCCTGCTTCTTCGACGGCTTCCCTGAAGCCCTTCCCGCCATGGTCTCTAGCGTAGGGCCACGCCTACTGTGCCAGCTCCCACCGCGGGCCCTGCGGGGTGTCCTCGACCACGATTCCGGCCGCCGCGAGCTGGTCGCGGATCGCGTCGGCCGCCGCGTAGTCCTTGCGGGCGCGCGCGGCCTGCCGCTGCTCCAGCGCCACGGCCACCAGCGCGTCCACGACCTCACGGAGCCCCGAGTCGCCGGTCGACCGCCACTGCTCCGACCTGGGGTCGAGGCCGAGCACGTCGAGCATGTTCTGCGTCTCGGCGAGCAGCCGGGCGACCTGCTCCTTGTTGCCCTGGGCCAGCGCGACGTTGCCCTCGCGGACGACCTCGTGGATCACGGCGAGCGCCTGCGAGACGTTCAGGTCGTCGTCCATGGCGTCCACGAACGCCTGGGGCAGCGGCGCGGCGGCGTCCACGTCGTGGATCACCTCGGCGGCCCGCGTGACGAAGCCCTCGATCCGGCGGTATCCGGCCGCCGCCTCCTGGAGCGCCTCGTCGGAGTAGTCGATCGCCGAGCGGTAGTGCGCGGCGACCAGGTAGTAGCGGAGCTCCACCGCGCGCACCTTGCGGAGCATGTCGGGGATCAGCAGCGAGTTGCCGAGCGACTTGCTCATCTTCTCGCCGCCGAGCTTGAGCATGCCGTTGTGCAGCCAGTAGCGCGCGAAGCCGTCGCCCGCCGCCTGCGACTGAGCGATCTCGTTCTCGTGGTGCGGGAAGATCAGGTCGACACCACCGCCGTGGATGTCGAAGGTGCCGCCGAGGTACTTGGTCGCCATGGCCGAGCACTCCAGGTGCCAACCGGGACGGCCCTTGCCCCATGGCGTAGGCCACGTGGGCTCGCCGGGCTTGGCGCCCTTCCACAGCGCGAAGTCGCGCGGGTCGCGCTTGAGCGAGTCGGTGTCGGTGTCGGCGGCCGCCCGCATGTTCTCCAGCTTCTGGTTGGAGAGCTTGCCGTAGCGGTCGGCGTAGGAGACCACGTCGAAGTAGACGTCGCCGCCCGACGCGTACGCGTGCCCCTTGTCGATCAGCCGCCGCATCAGCTCGACCATCTCGGGCACGTGGCCCATGGCCCGGGGCTCGACGGTCGGCGGCAGGCACCCGAGCTGGTCGTACGCCCAGGTGAAGGCGCGCTGGTTGCGCTCGGAGACGACGAACCAGGGCACGCCTTCCTCGGCGGCCACCCTGATGATCTTGTCGTCGAGATCCGTGACGTTGCGGCAGAAGGTCACGTCGTAGCCCTGCCGCGTCAGCCACCGGCGGAGAACGTCGAAGTTGACTCCGGACCTGATGTGCCCGATGTGCGGCGGAGCCTGAACGGTCGCACCACACAGATACATCGAGACCCGGCCGGGCTCGACCGGTACGAATTCACGGACCGTACGCGTGCTGGTGTCGTAGAGGTGCAGGCTCACGAAGGCAAGGCTAACGCCTGACGGCATGGCACAGGGCTACTTGGGCGCCTGTGAACGGCATGGTGTGGGCGATCATGGAAACTTCTGACACATAAGTCCCGATATAACCCGAAACAAATTCCGTAACGATCCCGTACGGCCGTCGGAGTGACCAACGCGCGTCCGGCACGGGCCCGGCCGACACGCACCGTCACGGGAGCGCGCGCCGCAAACCGAGGCGCCCGGCGGAAGACGCGGGCGGAAGCGCCCCACGGATGCCGCGTCGCTTCTCGGCGAGACGTCCGCGAGGCTCACGCCCGGCGTGTCGGGCCGGAGGATTCCGCCGTAGCCCCCGGTTCCGACACGAAACGGGTGATCACGCAGGTGCGATCAATCGTCACTCCGATTCTGTAGGCTCGAAACGCCATGGACGTGACTCCCCCCGGCGCGGCAGGCACGGCCTCCCGCCCGTCCCGAACCACCCCCTCCGGAATCCCGCTGGTGCTGCGGCGTCTGGCCATCGGCCTCGCGGGCGCCGCCCTCGCGGTGCTCGCCGGGGTGGCCTGCGCGCTGTCCTTCGACGACCTGCGGGCTCTGGCCGTCTCCGGGCGGGCCGAGCCCCGGCTCGCCTACCTGTATCCCGCGGCCTTCGACGTCCTGCTGGTCGTCGCCCTGGTCAGCGTGCCGTTGCTGCGGACCGCGCGGTTCCTGGTCCGGCTGCAGGCGGGCTTCGTCCTGATCCTGCTCCTGGTGTCGGCCGCCGCCGCGAACGCCGCGACCGCCGCCGGCGTCTCCTTCGATCCCGACGTCACCGCTCTCGTCGTCGCGCTGCTGCCCTGGGTGATGCTCGCCGTCGGGTTGTGGCTGCTGCTGCTCCTGCTGAAGCACGTGCGTACCAGCCGGGCCGACCTGGACGGCGACACCGACGACGACCTGGTGCCTTTCGACGGCGAGCGGGAACCCCGGACCGCCGCCACCGCCCCCTATCCGGTGGCCGTGCGGGAGCGGCCGGCCCCCGCGAACGCCGCCGCCCAGGACCACGGCGTCGGCCAGGAGCACGGCGCCAACCAGGAGTACGGTGCCGGCCGGGAGCACGCCGTCACTCAGGAGCACGCTGTCACTCAGGAGCACGGGGCGCCGCCCCTGCAGCCGGTCCCCGAGGCCGTGGCGCCCCCCGACTATGTCCCCCCGCTGCCGGTCAGCCCGGTCTCCGAGACCGTCGCGCCACCCGAGTACGCCCCGCCGTTGCCCGTCACTCCCTTACAGGCCGAGGACGAGGCCGCGCCCTCCGAATTCGACGAGGACGGCGTACGACGGCCGCACGAGGTGAGCGGGGAAACCGCCCCCGCGGCCGAACCGCAGACGACGGGCCAGACGACGGGCCAGGCGCCGGACGAGGCCGAGACCCTGCCGGTCGTACCTCCGACGGCGGCGCCCGGCACCCCGCCCGTGACCGAGCCGGCCCCGCGACCCGCTCCGCGAGCGGACGCCGAGCCCGTGACCGAGCCGACGGCCGAGACTGTGGCAGACGAGACGGCGACGGACGAGCACGCTCGCGACGCGGAGCCCGCCGACACGCCCGCCGCACCCAGGCCGGACACCGAGACGCATGCCGAGACGCCCGCCGCACCCACGCCGGATACCGGCACGGATGCCGAGAAGGATGACCGCCCGGCGCCGCAGCCGCGCCGGAACCGCCCGGTGCGCTGGGGCGACCTCGTACGGCCGCACACCGGCGACGTCCTCGTGCACCCGCGGCCGAAGGCGGAAGACCCCGCCGACATCGAGGCGGATCGGCCCGAGGACGAGTCGGGCGTCGACACCCAGCCGCTCCGCCAGATCCGGGACGTGCCCGATCCCGCCCATGCTCAGGACAGCGCCGACCCGGACGAGGTGAGCGGGAGACTCGCTCCGCAGGCCGCGGAGTGCGGCGACCAGGACGCCGCGGAGGAAGCCGGTGAGGGCAACGTTCCGCTGGCACCTCCCTCCGGCCGGATGCGCAGCACGCCGCGCCCGCCCGCCTGACAACCCGTCGCACACCGGTCCGCCTGACAACCCATCACACACCGGCGCGCCCGGCAGACCCGCCGCGCCTGACGCGCCTGACAGGCCGCCCTTCGGAACATCCCGCACGCGGTCGCAGGCGGCATCCGCGGGCGCACCCTCGCCCCCACCCTGCGGCCGGGGACCGGGACTGGGGACTGGCAGCTGGGGACTGGGGGCCGGGGGCCGGGGGCCGGGGTGCAGAGATGCTCACGCTGCCGTCCGAGGGGACGGGCCCGACGCTCCGGAACCGGGCCGTACAGCGCGCAGGCCCGCCCGGCTGGGGAGCCGGGCGGGCCTGCGCGCGCTATGGGGTAAGGGCGGGGGCCGCCCTACCGAGCGGGTGCCTTACACTCGCGTTCCTCGCTTGAGGCCGGCGACGATGCCGACACCCACGACGGCCAGTACGACCTGCATGACCAGTTCGATCCAGTCGATGCCATCCGTCGTGGCCACACCCATGACCTGGGCGATCGCCGTACCGATGAGCGCCGCGACGATACCGACGACGATCGTGAGCAGCCAACCGATCGGCTGGCGGCCCGGCAGGAACAGGCGGCCCAGAGCGCCGATGACCGCACCGATGACGATGGCGCCGAGAATGGACTCGATTGTCATATCGACCTCCCGATGAGGGTGACCCTTTCATCCTCGGACTGTGGGATACCCCATGGAACGGAAATATGCGTCCCATGAAAGAAAAAAGAGGGCGGCGGCTCGATTCCGCGCCTTGGTCCGAGCCGCCGCCCACGTGTTAGTGAGACGCTCCTGGTCTCATTCAGGTTGGCATGTCCGCTTGGAACGAGACATTCACGCCGGAAGTATCAGGGCGGTCGCGATGGCCGCCACACCCTCGCCGCGCCCCGTGAGCCCGAGACCGTCGGTCGTGGTCGCGCTGACGCTCACCGGCGCCCCTGCGGCGGCCCCGAGGGCCTTCTCCGCCTCCGCACGGCGAGGCGCGACCTTCGGCCGGTTCCCGATGATCTGGACGGCCAGGTTGCCGATCTCGAATCCGGCCGCCCGCACCTGGCGGGCCGCCTCCTCCAGGAGAGTCACGCCCGCGGCGCCCGCCCAGCGCGGGTCGGAGGTGCCGAAGAGCGCCCCCACGTCTCCGAGCCCGGCGGCCGACAGCAGCGCGTCGCAACAGGCGTGCGCCGCCGCGTCACCGTCGGAATGGCCGGCCAGCCCGGTCTCGCCCGGCCAGAACAGTCCGGCGAGGTGGAGTTCCCTGCCAGACGCGAAAGGGTGGACATCGACCCCGATGCCCACCCTTGGCGATGTGATGTTCAGGAGTTCAGCACCTCGTCGAGCAGGGCCTCCGCCTTGTCCTCGTTGGTCTTCTCCGCGAGCGCGAGCTCGCTGACCAGGATCTGGCGGGCCTTCGCGAGCATGCGCTTCTCACCGGCGGACAGGCCGCGCTCCTTGTCGCGCCGCCACAGGTCGCGCACCACCTCGGCCACCTTGTTGACGTCCCCCGACGCCAGCTTCTCAAGGTTGGCCTTGTAGCGGCGGGACCAGTTGGTGGGCTCCTCCGTGTGCGGCATACGCAGCACGTCGAACACCCGCTCGAGTCCTTCTTGGCCGACGACGTCGCGCACACCGACGAGCTCGGCATTTTCCGCTGGTACCTGTACGGTCAGGTCGCCCTTGTCGACCTTCAGCACCAGGTAGGTCTTTTCCTCACCCTTGATGGTTCGGGTCGTGATGGCCTCGATCCGAGCAGCCCCATGGTGGGGGTAGACGACAGTGTCGCCGACCTGGAAAGTCATGTGACGAGTACCCCTTCCGCTGTACTCCAGAGTACCACGCGGTTACCGCCTCCCGGAACAGTGAAAGAAACATAACTGCAGGTCAAAGCCTCGTTTTGGGGCTTGACAAGCCATCCACTCTGTGAATCGACATAGAGGACGTACCGGGTGACCTGCACTGCTGCGACGTATGGACCGGGAGCCGACGCCGGACCGGTGACCGGCGCGGATAAGGTGATTGCTGCCCATACACGTGCGTACCAAGGAGACCTCGAACCGTGACCAGTAGCAGCCGTCGCAGGGCGATCGCCGTTGCCGCGCTCCTCGCCGCCGCCATCCCTGCACTGGCCGCGTGTGGCGCCGGTTTCGACGCCAACACCAGCGCGCCGTACGCCCCGAACGAGGCGGGCGTCCTCTATGACGGCGACGGCCCCGGCAAGGCCTACGGCAAGAACGGCGTCATGATCCCGCAGGCGTTCATCCTGGGGCCGGACTCCGGTGAGCAGCTCGCCACCGGGGGGTCGGCGCCGCTCTACCTGACTCTCCTGAACGGCACGGAGACCGCCGACCAGCTCACCAGCATCGTCCCCGAGGAGCAGAAGGCGACCTCGGTCAAGGTGCAGAGCCCCATCGACCTCCAGCCGGGCACGCTCGCCAAGACCCCCGGGGTCACGGTCGAGGGCCTGAAGACGGCGCTGCGCGGCGGGGAGAGCATCAAGCTCACGCTCCAGTTCAAGAACGCCGGCGACGTCGCGCTCGACGTGCCCGTCGTGGCCCGCAGCCGCGAGTTCGCGACGCTCCCGCCCGCGCCGACGGCCGCGCCCACGGCGGCACCCACCGCCTCGCCCCTTGCCACGGGCAGCCCGGCGCCGTCGGACACCGCGCTCCCGGAGGCCACCGAGTCGCCCGCCCCGGGCGCCGAGTAGCGATCCCTGAGCGACGACGCACAGGAGCCCCTGTCCCGGACGGACAGGGGCTCCTGAGACGTCGAGAGGGCCCGTACGGGACTCAGTCGTCGGCGGGGTCGAACTTGTAGCCCAGGCCCCGCACGGTCAGGATGCAGCGGGGGTTGGACGGGTCGGCCTCGACCTTGGCCCGCAGCCGCTTCACGTGCACGTCGAGCGTCTTGGTGTCACCGACGTAGTCGGCGCCCCAGACCCGGTCGATGAGCTGCCCGCGGGTCAGCACCCGGCCGGCGTTGCGCAGCAGCACCTCGAGCAGCTCGAACTCCTTCAGCGGGAGCTGCACCTGCCGGCCGCGCACGGCCACGATGTGCCGGTCGACGTCCATGCGCACCGGTCCGCCGGTCAGGACGGCCGACTCCACCTCTTCCACGTCGCCCTGCCTGCGCAGCACCGCGCGGATGCGCGCCACCAGCTCGCGGGACGAGAACGGCTTGGTCACGTAGTCGTCCGCGCCCAGCTCCAGGCCGACGACCTTGTCGATCTCGCTGTCCTTCGCGGTCAACATGATCACGGGCACCTTGGAACGCTGCCGCAGCGAGCGGCACACCTCCGTTCCGGGCAGGCCCGGGAGCATCAGGTCGAGCAGGACGAGGTCGGCGCCGTTGCGGTCGAACGCGTCCAGGGCCTCGGGGCCGGTGGCCGCGACCGCGACCTCGTACCCCTCTTTCCTGAGCATGTACGACAAGGCGTCCGAGAACGACTCCTCGTCCTCGACGACGAGTACCCGAGTCACTTAGCGGCCTCCTGGGGGATGGTCGTGCTTGGTACGGGGACCGCCTGACCGCCGAACGCGGGAAGGCGAAGAGTGAAGGTCGATCCGGAGCCTTCCTTGCTCCACACCGCGACCTCGCCTCCGTGCGCGACCGCCACGTGCTTGACTATCGCGAGGCCGAGGCCGGTGCCGCCGGTGGCCCGCGACCGGGCGGCGTCGACACGGAAGAACCGCTCGAAGATGCGCTCCTGCGCGCTCTCCGGGATGCCGATGCCCTGGTCGCTCACGCTCAGCTCGACGGCGTTCCCGGCCGGCCTGGCGCTGATGACGACGCGGGTGTGCTCGGGGCTGTAGGCGACGGCGTTGTCGATGAGGTTGCGCAGCGCGGTGACGAGCAGCTCCTCGTCGCCCCAGACCTTGAGGCCCTCGGTGCCGCCCGCGACGAGCGTGATGTCCTTGGCCGAGGCCTTCGTGTTGCACCGGTCGATGGCCTCGTGCACGGTCTCGTCGACCGGCACCTGCGCGGGCGCCGGTATGGGCTCGCCGCCCTGGATCCGCGACAGCGTGATCAGGTCCTGCACCAGGTAGGTCAGACGGGCCGCCTCGTGCTGCATGCGGCCGGCGAACCGCTTCACGGCCTCGGGATCGTCGGCCGCGTCCTGAACGGTCTCGGCGAGCAGGCTCAGCGCGCCGACCGGCGTCTTGAGCTCGTGGCTGACGTTCGCGACGAAGTCCCTGCGCACCGCCTCGACGCGCTGCCGCTCGGTCTGGTCCTCGGCGAGCACGAGCACCTGCCCGTGGGAGCCCAGCGGGGCCACCCGCACCGCGAACGACGTGGACTCCTGTCCGAACTTGCGGCCCGCCGTCTCTATCTCGCTCTCGCGGATCTCGCCGTCCCTGCGGACCTTCCTGGCCAGCGCGAGGAGTTCGGCGGCCATGAGGGACTCCCCGCGTACGAGGCCGAAGGCGCGGGCGGCCGAACTGGCGCGCAGGACCCGGTCCTCGCGGTCGAGCACGACCGCCGAGGAGGGCAGCACGGCGAGCACCGATGCCACTCCCGGAGGCAGGCCGTCGTCCACCGGCTCCTGGATTCGAGGCTTGTCCGCCTGCCGCCGGATCGCGAGCATGACGAAGGAGCCGGCGACGAATCCGCCCATCGCCGCCAAGCTCGCCAGCAACTCGTTCACATTCAGCAGCCTAAGCGGCATTTCCGGTTGGTCCACCTGCCCGACCTGGCCGGACTCCCTCTTTCCGGAAAAGTTCATCCGGCGGTCGGAATTCGTTCATCGGCCCGCGCGTAGCGTGGCGGCCATGCGCGACGCCTATCACGAAGATCTTGCGGCCCTGACCGACCGCCTGGTGGAGATGACCCGCCTGGTGCGGTCGGCCATGTCGAGGGGGACGACCGCCCTGCTCGACGCCGACCTGCAGCTGGCCGAGAGCGTCATCTCCCAGGACGCCGAGGTCGACCGGCTGCACCAGGAGCTCGAGGCCTCGATCTTCGAGCTGATGGCCACGCAGCAGCCGGTGGCGGTCGACCTGCGTACCGTCATCACCGCGCTGCGGATGGCCGCCGACCTGGAGCGTATGGGCGACCTGGCCGAGCACATCGCCAAGCTCGCCCGGATGCGTCACCCCGAGTCCGCCATCCCGGCCGAGCTGCGTGACACGTTCGTCGAGATGGGCGCCATCGCCGAGAATCTGATCACCAAGGCGGGCAGCTGCATCGCCTCCCGCGACATCGATCTCGCCAAGGAACTGGAGGAGGACGACGACGCGATGGACCGCCGTCACCGGCGGCTGTTCCGCGTCCTGCTCTCCAAGGACTGGGACCACGGCATCGAGGCCGCCATCGACATCACGCTGGCGGGCCGCTACTACGAGCGGTACGCCGACCACGCCGTACGCGTCGCGCGCGACGTCGTGTACCTCGTCACGGGTACGCGCGACGCGGACGCCCTCGCCGGCTGACGCGGCGGCGTACGGGGGGCGCGAAAGCCCCGGTCCTCGGGGGGCCGGGGCTTTCCGCGTTCGATCGCGCTCGATCTGTCGCCCATGCCGAATAGTCTTCGCTCTCGTGCCGAGACGATCATGGGCGCTCTGGGCGGCGGCGGCGCTGACCGCGGCGGCTCCCGGCCTCTACTACACGGTGGCGTCGCTGCTGACCGGCGACGACGGCGTCGAGAGCTACATCTCGATGTTCGTGTTTCCGGGCTCCTGCCCGGGCTGGGACACCTACGATCTGGTCTATTCCAGGGCACACGCGGTCGCCGGCTTCCCCCTCTTCTCGTACGGCGGGGGACCGCTGATCGTCCTGGGCTTCGCGGGCTGGTATCTGAGCGTCCGGAGAGCCCGGCCCGGGGTCGGCAGGATCGTCGCCCGTAGCGTCGCGGCCGTGCTGGTCGTCCTCAACCCGATCCCCGAGGCACTGCTCCCCGCCCTCGACGCGGCGCTCGGCCCCGGCTGCGCGGAGATGTGGGGGCCGCCCGAGCTGATGTCCCGGCAGGTCTGGTGGGGGCTCTACGACTGTGTCCCGCCGTTCCTCGTCCTGCTCGCCGTGCGGGCTCCCCGGCACCCGTACGTTCGGCGCGGCCCGGTAATCCGTACGACCGCCGCCGTCCTGGCGGTGACCGCGGTCGTCCTCGTCCCGGCGGCGTCGGCCGCACCCGGCGGGGTGAGCACCGAGCGGGAGCTCGACTGCGCCGGCTTCGGCGACGGCACGGTCAAGGGGCTCACCGAGACGGACAAACGCTTCCTCTGCGCGGTCCGGGGTTACGACCGCCCGTACGACTCCGGCGTGGAGGGGTGGGACGAGGTCTCCGACCAGGACGTCCTGGCCCAGGGGCACCACCTGTGCGCGCTGGCGACCCGGCACGGAGGAGACATCCGCGCCCGGGCGGTCCAGGAGGCGCCCCAGGCGTCCCTGGCGGGCATGCTCGCGGGCCTGTGCCCGGCCGTGGCCCGCGCGCAGCAGGCGGAGGCCGACCGTCAGCAGGCGGAAGAGGACGCGTACGTCGCCCAGAAGGAGCGGGCCTGCGCGGCACACCCCCGGCACCGGCCGAAGATCAGGCCGGTACGGCAGCGCCGGGCCACGATGTGGACGGAGTTCTGGACCATCGACGGCTGGGAGGAGGGCTACGAGGGCGATCCCCCGGACCTGGTCGAGGAGCTGGTGGGAAGCGGCCGGGGCACGCTGGCCATCTGGGCGGCCGACGAGGCCGGGCACGCGTGCGTGACCGTCGAGTCCTACACCCGGCGCCCGCCGCTGGAGACCAGAGGCTGGGAGGAGGTGGTCGAGGTGGAATACGAGAGCCCGTCCGGGTCCCTGGAACTGGTGGACGGCGACGGAACGAGCTTGACCGGGCTCACCACGCGCGGCCCGGGTTCGTACCGGGTCAGGGTGCATCTGCGCGGCCGAGAGCTCGTGACCCAGGTGATCGACGCCCCGGACGGCGCGGTGGAGCTCCTGGTCCAGGTGTTCCCCGGCACGGCGAAGAAACCGGTCGTCCACAAGTAAGGCCGCGCCCCCGGTGAGGGGCACGGCCTTCGGAAGCGGCAGGGATTACTTCTTGCCCTGGTTGGCGACGGCCTCGATGGCGGCCTTGGCGGCCTCCGGGTCGAGGTACTCGCCCTTGCCGACCGGGCGGAAGTCGGCGTCCAGCTCGTAGCGCAGCGGAATGCCGGTGGGGATGTTCAGGCCCGCGATGTCGGCGTCGCTGATGCCCTCCAGGTGCTTGACCAGCGCGCGCAGCGAGTTGCCGTGCGCCACCACCAGCACCGTGCGGCCCGCGGCCAGGTCCGGGGCGATCTCGTCATACCAGTACGGCAGCATGCGCCCGACGACGTCCTTGAGGCACTCGGTGCGCGGCACCAGCTCCGAGGGCAGCAGGGAGTAGCGGCCATCGCCGACCTGGGAGTACTCGTCGTCGTCGGCGATCGGCGGCGGCGGCACGTCGTACGACCGGCGCCACAGCATGAACTGCTCGTCGCCGAACTCGGCGCGGGTCTGCGCCTTGTCCTTGCCCTGGAGCGCGCCGTAGTGGCGCTCGTTCAGCCGCCAGGAGCGCTTGACCGGGAGCCACAGCAGGTCGGCCGCCTCAAGCGCGATGTTCGCGGTCCTGATGGCCCGGGTGAGCACCGAGGTGTGCACCACGTCGGGCCGGATCCCGGCCTCCAGGAGCAGCTGCCCGCCGCGCCGCGCCTCCTCCTCGCCGGCCGGCGAGAGTGTGACGTCCACCCAGCCGGTGAACAGGCCTTTGACATTCCATTCGCTCTCGCCGTGCCGCAGCAGCACCAAAGTCGCCATGCCGCCAATCCTATCGGCGTACGGCAGACCTCCCGTTGGTCAGGACTCGACCACCCGTGCGAACGCGCGGAGGTTGGCCAGCGACTCGCCGCGCTTGACCCGCCACTCCCACTCGCGCCTGATGGACGTCGCGAAGCCCAGTTCGAGGGCGCGGTCGAACGACTCGTCCGAGTAGGTGAGCACGCACCCGAGGACCCGGTCGATCTCCTCCTCGGTGACCGCGTCCAGCGGCAGCCGGCCCACCAGGTGCACGTCACCCGTGTCGTCGACGGCGAAGTGCACGCCGTACATCGAGCCGTTCTTGTGCAGCAGCCAGCGGTAGAACTCGGCGTGGTTCTCGTCGGGCTGCCGGCAGAAGAACGCCTCGATGTTGAGCGCCTGGTCGCCGACGACGAGCCAGGTCAGGGTGGCGAGCTTGTGCTGGCCCGGCAGCTTGACCAGGAACGCGCCCGGCTTCGGCCGCTCGTAGGACAGCTCGGCGGACTCCAGCGCCGACGCGATGACGGCTTCCAGATCCGGTCTCATGGTCACCACCCTAAGTCGTGTTTCAAAAGCCATGCCCTGCTGTGCGGGGGCGGCGCCTCGCGGCGTTGTCGTCGTCGCCCGTAGCCTCCGGCTACGAGCTCCTCCTCCGCCTTGCGATGCATCCACCTGGATCCCCGCTCGCGACGGGCAGCACTTTTTCAACACTCCTACGAGTTGACCGCGATGGGGGTCTGGTGGAGCTGGGCCATGGCGCCGGCGTACACCTCGGCCAGCCGGGCGGCGGTCGCCGACCAGCCGAAGGCCGTGGCGTGCCCCACGGCGCCCGCGGCGAGCCCGGCGAGCCGGTCCGGCCGCCCGGCGAGCAGGGCGAGCTCGCGGGCCCAGTCGTGCGGGTCGTGTCCCTCCACCAGGACGCCGGACACGCCGTCCTTGACGGCCGTGCGCAGGCCGCCGACCGCGGCCGCGACGACCGGCGTGCCGCACGCCTGCGACTCCAGCGCGACCAGGCCGAACGACTCGTTGTACGACGGCACCACGGTCACGTCGGCGGCCCGGTACCAGTCGGCCAGCTCCCGCTGCGGCGCGGGCGGCGCGAGCCGTACGACGTCGGCGATGCCCAGCTCGGCGGCGAGGTCGCTGAGCAGGGAGGGACGCGCGAGGCCGTTGCCGCTGGGCCCGCCCACGCAGGCCACGACGAGCCGCGACCGCAGTGAGGGATTCTCCACGAGCATCCGGGCGGCGGCCTTGAGCAGTACGTCGGGGGCCTTGAGCGGCTGGATGCGGCCCACGAACAGCAGCACGTGGGCGTCCTGCGGCAGCCCGAGACGATGGCGGGCGGCGCCCTTGGACTCCGGCTGGAAGACGGCGAGGTTCACGCCGGGGTTGACGACCGCCACCCGTTCGCGCGGCGCCCCGTAGAGGCTGATCAGCTCCTCGGCCTCGGCGGCGGTGTTGGCGACCAGCCGGTCGGCGACCTCCACGACCTGTTCCTCGCCGAGCACGCGCATCGCCGGCTCGGGCTTGTCGCCCTCGGCGAGCAGGAGGTTCTTCACCTTGGCCATGGTGTGCATGGTGTGCACGAGCGGCACGCCCCAGCGTTCCTTGGCCAGCCAGCCCACCTGGCCCGACAGCCAGTAGTGCGAGTGGATCACGTCGTACCGGCCGGGGTCGTACATCGCCTCGGTGCGCAGCACGCCGGACAGGAAGCCGCACAGCTGCCCCGGAAGGTCGGCGCGGTCGAGCTCCTCGTACGGCCCGGCCGTGACGTGACGTACGAGCACCCCCGGGCTCAGCTCGGCGACCGGAGGCAGGTCACGGGCGGTGCGCCGGGTGAAGATCTCCACCTCGATGCCCAGCGCCGCGAGACGTTTGGCGACCTCGAGGATGTAGACGTTCATCCCGCCCGCGTCCCCGGTACCCGGCTGGTCCAACGGGGACGTGTGCACGCTGATGGTCGCGACGCGGTTGACCCGACGCCGTAACACCGACACCCGAACCACCTCCGAAAGGGTTATAACCATCAAAATCATCACTGGATTCCCCGACATCGGTGAGCACCGGGGGTCCTGAGAGGATGTCGGCTGCCATCGGAGCAGCGTGGAAGGACGGAAGCGTGACGATGACCAATCCCGCGGCGACCAATCCCGCGGCGGCCGAGCCCGCGGTCAGGACCGCGGTGGTGACCGGCGCCAGCAGTGGCATCGGCGAGGCGACGGCCCGCCGGCTCGCCGCGGAGGGATACCGGGTCGTGGCGGCGGCGCGGCGGCGGGACCGGCTGGACAAGCTGGCGGCCGACGTGCCCGGCGTGCGCCCGGTGACGCTGGACGTGACCGACCAGGCGTCGGTGGACGCGCTGGCCGCCTCGCTGGAGCGCTGCGACGTCCTGGTGAACAACGCGGGCGGGGCGTTCGGCCTCGAACCGGTCGCCGGCGGCCGGGTGGACGACTGGCAGCGGATGTACGAGGTGAACGTGCTCGGCTCCCTGCGCATGACCAGGGCCCTGCTGCCGAAGCTCATCGAGTCGGGGGACGGCGTGCTGGTGATGCTCACCTCGACGGCCGGGCTGGTGTCGTACGAGGGGGGCGGTGGCTACTGCGCGGCCAAGCACGCGCAGACCTCGATGACCGAGACCCTCCGCCTGGAGCTGTGCGGCGACCCGGTGCGGGTCGTCGAGATCGCGCCGGGCATGGTGATGACCGAGGAGTTCGCCCTGACCCGCTTCCGGGGCGACGCCGAGCGTGCCGCCAAGGTCTACGAGGGCGTCCCCGATCCCCTGAGCGCGGACGACGTCGCCGACGTGATCGCCTTCGCGGTGACCCGCCCGTCGCACGTGAACATCGACAGGCTGGTCGTCCGGCCGCGCGCGCAGGCCGCCCAGCACAAGGTCCACAGGGTCGCATCGGGGACATGAGACCGGTCCGGCCCGTCGGCACGGTCACGCGGGGCACCACCGGGCACAACCGGCTGCGCCGCTGTGACCGCTGGATCACCGCCGTGTACGGCCCGCTGCTGCGCTCGGCCCGCGCGGGGACGGCGCCGCTGGTGGTGGACCTCGGCTACGGAGCGTCCCACGCCACGACGACCGAGCTGTTCACGCGGCTGCGCCGGGTCTGCCCCACCGTCGAGGTGGTCGGCGTGGAGATCGCCGCCGAGCGGGTCGCGGCGGCCAAGCCGTACGAGCGGGAGGGGCTGACGTTCGTCAGGGGCGGCTTCGAGCTGCCGGTGCCCCGCCCGCCGATGATCGTGCGCGCCTTCAACGTGCTGCGGCAGTACGGCGAGGCCGAGGCGTGGGAGCACTGGGACCGGCTGCGGGCCGGTCTGCATCCCTCGGGCGTGCTCGTCGAGGGCACCTGCTCGGAGGTCGGCCACCGGGCGACCTGGGTGGCGCTGGGCGCGCGGGGGCCGCGCACGCTCACCTTCGCGGCCCGCTTCACCGGCTTCGACCGCCCCTCCGACCTGGCCGAACGCCTGCCCAAGACGCTGATCCACCGCAACGTGCCCGGCGAGCGGATCCACGCGTTCCTGACGGACTGGGACCGCGCCTGGGCGACCTGCGCCTCCTTCGGCGCGTACGGCACCCGGCAGCGCTGGGCGAGGACGGCAGAGCTGCTGGCGCGGGACTGGCCGGTGGAGGCGACGCCGCCGACCGGCGGCCCCGGCCGCTGGCGGCTCGGCGAGCTCACCCTGCCCTGGAGCAGCGTCTCCCCCCGCGGCTGACGACCGGGGCGGTTGATAACGTCCGGCCATGCGCTTCGTCCTCGACCCGGAGATGACCCCCGAGCTCTTCGAGGAGCTCCTGAGCTGCTGGGCGGAGGTGACCAACGCGGACGGCGCGGTGGGATTCGTGCCTCCCGTGACGCCGGACGACATCAGGCCGACCGCGGAGAAGGCGTTCGCCCGCACCCGCTCCGCCGGCGGTCCGCAGGCCCCCGACAGCCTCCTCGCCGGCTTCGACGACGACGGCGTGGCGGCCTGGCTCATCCTCGGCGACAACGGCTCGGGCCTGCGGGCGCACTGGCGCTGGCTGCTGCGGGTCATGGTCCACCCCAAGCACCAGGGCAAGGGGTACGGCAGGGCGCTGCTGCTCGCCGCCGACGACGCCGCCAGGTCGCTCGGCCTGGAGGCGTTGCAGCTCACCTGCCGCGGCGGCACCGGGGTCGACCGCTTCTACGCGAGCGTGGGCTACCGGGAGGTCGGCCGTGTGCCCCGCTCGATCCGGGTGGCCCCCGGTGACGACCGCGACGAGATCTACATGCTCAAGTGGCTGTGAAACTTTTGGCCCAATGCTTATCCGATGTCCTGTAGGGCCGTCTCGAACACCGCATAGGCTGCGGTACTGAACAACACGAAGCGCACCTCTTCCACCACGGCCGGGGCTGCCTGCCGTACCGCGTTGATCGCGATGCGGGCGGCGTCCTCGACCGGCCACCGGTAGATCCCCGTGGAGATCGCGGGGAACGCCACCGTGCCGGCGCCCAGCCCGTCGGCGACGACGAGCGACTCCCGATAGCAGGAGGCGAGCAGATGGGATCGGTCCTCGCTCCGCGAGTGGACGGGCCCGACCGTGTGGATCACCCACCGCGCGGGCAGGCGGCCCGCGGTGGTCGCGACGGCCTGCCCGGTCGGCAGTCCCCTGCCGTACCGGGACGCGCGCAGCGCCCGGCACTCCTCCAGGATCTCGGGGCCGCCCCGCCGGTGGATGGCGCCGTCCACCCCTCCGCCGCCCATCAGGGACGAGTTGGCGGCGTTGACGATCGCGTCCACCCGCTGCTCGGTGATGTCTCCCTCGACCAGAACTATTCGCATGCCTCTCACCTCTCTACGGGACGTAGTACTACCCCGAGTAGGCTTGAAAACGTGAAGGGACTGGGAGAGCTCGAACGCAGCATCATGGACATCCTCTGGGCGGAGAACGCCCCACTGACGGCCCGCGAGGTGGGACGCCTCATCGAGGACCGCGACCTCGCGCCGACGACCGTGATGACCGTGCTCGACCGGCTGTCCCGCAAGGGCTTCCTCACCCGCACCCGCGACGGCCGCGCGTGGCGCTACCAGCCCGCCGCGAGCCGTGACGCGTACGTCGCCGAGGTGATGCTCGAGGCCCTGGACATGACCGGCGACCGGGACGCGGCGCTGACCCGCTTCGCCCGCGCCGTCTCCGGATCGGAAGCCGAGATCCTGCTGAAGGCCCTCACGGAGCTGGAGGAAGAGTGATCGCGGCGGCGGTCTTAGCGGCGCTCGCCATGGTGTGCGCGGTCGCCGCGTGGCGGCTGACCTTCGCGCGCTGGACTTGGCGTGCCCCGCGCACGGCGATCCTGTTGTGGCAGTCGCTGGGGCTGACCTGGGGGCTCGCCTCGACCGGCGCCCTGCTCGCCTTCGCGCTCGACCCCTACCGCAAGGGCGTCGTCCACGGCCTCGGGGAGTTCCTGCTGAGCGTGGAGTTCGGCGCGCGGACGCCGCACGACTACCTACGGCTGGCGGCGCTGGTCGCCGGTCTGTCGCTGCTCGCCGTACTGATCGCCCTGCCCCTCGCGGCCGGGGCGCAGACGCTGCGGGCCCGCCGCCGCCACCGGCTGCTGCTCGCGCTGGTCGCCCGGGACGAGCCGGCCGTGCCCGGAGTGCGCGTGGTGGACTTCCCCGGCGCCGCCGCCTACTGCCTGCCCGGACTGAAGTCGCAGGTCGTCATCAGCGACGGCACGCTCCACCTGTTGTCGTCCGCGGAGCTGGAGGCCGTGCTGGCGCACGAGGCCGCCCACGTGCGTGAACGCCACGACCTGGTGCTGCTGCCGTTCGCCGCGCTGCGCCGCGCGCTGCCCTGGTCGAAGCTGGTCAGCGACGCGCAGGAGTCGGTCGAGCTGCTGGTCGAGATGGCCGCCGACGACCGCGCCCGGCAGCGGTGCTGCCCCCGCAGGCTGGCCACCGCCCTGCTGCGCTTCGGCGCCTCGGCCGCGCTGCCGACGCCGCAGGGCGCGCTCGGCGCGTCCGCGCCGTCGAGCGTGATGGCCCGGGTCGACCGGCTCGTACGGCCCGAGGTGGCACTCCCGATCACCCACCGCTTCCTGATCCTGGCCGGATCGGTGGTGCTCGCCACCAGTGCCCCGCTGCTCTGGCTGCTTCCCGGCTGAACCGTTTCCTTGCCGAACCATGGGTGCTAGCTGGCGTTAGCCGCTCAGTTTGCAATTGCAAGCAGTGCGAGGCAGACTGGGGGCATGGAACTGCCCAAGGTCACCTCGCTCGGTGAGTACATCCGCCAGCAGCGGCAGCAGGCGAAGATCTCGCTTCGTCAGCTCGCCGCGCAGGCCGGGGTGTCCAACCCTTACCTGAGCCAGGTGGAACGGGGCCTGCGCAAGCCGAGCGCGGAGATCCTGAACCAGATCGCGAAGGGTCTGCAGATCTCCGCCCAGGCGCTCTACGTCCAGGCCGGCCTCATCGAGGACCGCGAGCCGCACAGTGACGTGCTGACCGCGATCCGGGCCGACGTCACACTCACCGGGCGGCAACGCCAGGTGCTGATCGATATCTACGAATCGTTCCGCAAGGAGAACCGGGCCGACACCGCCCAGCCGCCGCAATCGGCTGAGCATCTCGGGGACGACCCGGTTCTCCCGCGCGACGGCATTGCACCGGATTCGAGGGAAGGATAGCCCATGACCATCACGACCCAGGCCAAGAAGATCACGGAGTCCAAGCCGTTCTACGCGCTCACCGGCGCCGGGGACATCGCCGTGGAGAAGGCCCGCGCCTACGCCAGCACCGTGCAGGACAGGGCCGAGGCCGTCGCCAAGGACTTCCCGGAGAAGGCCAAGGGGTACGCCGACGCCGCCGCCGCCCGCTTCACCCGGCTGTACGACGACCTGGCCACGCGTGGCCGCAAGGTCGTCAGCCGCGTGAGCGGCGAGGCCGCGCTGGAGCTGACGGAGGTCTCGGAGGCCGCCGAGCCGGCGATCGCCGCCGAGACCACCGCCAAGCGGACCTCGACCGGCCGGACCCGCACCACCACCGCGGCCCAGAGCTGATCCGCGGCCCGCGCGAGTGACACCGCGGCGGCCCGCCTTCCCGCACGGGGAGGCGGGCCGCCGCCGTTACCGCCTGTTCTCCGTCCGGCCGCTCTCCGTCCGGGCTGCTCTCCGTGTGGCCGCTCTCTGTGCGGGCTGTTCTCCGTGCGGGCGGGATGTTCCCGGAGACCGGCCTCCGGCGCCCGCGCCACGTGTCGTCGCCGCCCATTAGTCTGGGGGCGTCAGCGACCGTGACCGTGTGGGAGAGTCCATTGTTCGGGCTGTACGGCATCCTCGACATCATCTTCTGGCTGCTTTCCGTCGGGGCCTTCGTTTTGTCCGGCTGGGCGCTGGTGCACGCCCTGCGGATCCCCTCACGCGCCTTCCCCGCGGCCGGCAAGCAGACCAAGCCGCTCTGGCTGATCATCCTCGGCCTCGCGACGCTGTTCACCTTCGCCGGCGCGATCAACTACATGGGCATGGGGATGGGGCTGCCCAACATCTTCACCATCGCCGCCGTCATCGCGGCGGGCATCTACCTCGCCGATGTGAAGCCCGCGGTCAACGGCTACCGCGGCGGCGGCAACCAGGGGCCGTACGGTCCCTGGTGACCCGCGCTCAGAGCCAGTCGCGGGCCCGGAACACCCGGTAGAGCGCGGCCGAGGCGACGACGATCAGCACGGTGGACGACCAGAAGCCCCACGGGTGCCCGAAGCCGGGAAACGGGATGTTCTGGCCGTAGAAGCCGGTGATCAGCGTGGGCACCGCGATGATCGCGGCCCAGCTCGTCACCCGCTTCATGATGAGGTTCATCCGGTTGCTCTGCATGGTCAGATGCGTCTCGCGGATGTTGCTGACCAGGTCGCGCAGCGACTCCGTCCACTCCGTGGCCCGCAGCACCTGGTCGTACACGTCTTGGAAGTACGGCGCCATCTCACCGTCGCCGATCAGGCCGTTGCGCCGCACGAGGGAGTTCACGGCCTCCCGCATGGGCATCACGATGCGCCGCAGCGTGACCAGGCTCTTGCGCAGCTCGAACGTGCGCCGCTGGTCCTCCGGACCGACCGGCCGGTCGCCGAACACCGTCTCCTCCAGGTCCTCCACCTGCTCGTCCATGGCCTCGACGGTCTCGAAGTGGCTGTCCACCACGTAGTCGAGCAGGCCGTGCAGCAGGAACGCCACGCCGTGCCGGGCCAGGTCCGCCCCCTCGTCCCAGCGCCGGATCACCTGCTCGACGGAGAAGTCGTCCGTCTGACGTACGGTGACCAGCGCGTTCTTCGTGACGAATGCGGCCGCGGGCGCGACCCGCACCCGGCCCGACTCGGCGTCGAAGGCCGCCGCGTAGACGCTCAAGAACATGTGGCTGTCGTAGACGTCGAGCTTGGGCCGTTGCCGGTGCTGCAGCGCGTCCTCCACCGCCAGGGCGTGCAGCCCCAGCTCCTCGCTGATGGTCTGCAGCTCCTCCTCGGTGGGGGCGCACATGTCGAACCACACCACGGCCGACGGGTCCTTGACGTGCTCGGAGACGTCGGCGACCGGAAAGCCCTCGGCCTCCAGATTCCCGTTCCGGTAGAGCCGGGTGTGTCCCATGGACGGCTAGCCTACCGATCCGGCGAACGCCCCCGAAGGGGCGCGTCGCGTCAGCCCTTGCCGAGCTGCTGGAAGCGGATCATGTTGCCCGCCGGGTCGCGGAAGGCGCAGTCGCGGACGCCGTACGGCTGGTCGACCGGCTCCTGCAGGACCTCGGCGCCGGCCGCGCTGATCTTCTCGAAGGCGGCGTCGCAGTCGGGGGTGGCGAAGACGACGGCGCGCAGCATGCCCTTCGCGAGCAACCGGCTCAGCGCCTCGCGGTCCTCCGGTGAGGCGGCCGGGTCGGCGTTGACGGTCTCCAGCACGATGTTGACGTCCGGCTGCGACGGCGGGCCCATGGTCAGCCAGCGCGCGCCCGCGTAGCCGACGTCGTTGCGCAGCTCGAGGCCGAGCACGTCCCGGTAGAAGGCGAGCGCGGCGTCGCCGTCGTCGACGATGATGTAGCAGTAGTGAAGGGTGAGTTCCATGCCCACAACGCTACGGACGGCGGTGTCCGCCGCGCTTCTCGATTCCTGACCGGTCCGATGGCCCATATCCGATCACTTGTGGAGTAACGGGACCGATAGGGTTGCGGCTCATGGTGGATCTCGCGCGCCGGCTCGGGCTGGCGGCACTGCTCGCCGTCCTCGCCGCCTCCCCCGCGCACGCCGTCACTGCGGCTTCCGCGCCTCTGGCGAAGGCCGAGGTGACGATGGAGCTCCGCGAGAACGGCGTGCTCCACGTGAAGGAGACGATCACCCCCGCCGGCGAGACGGTGCGGCGCACGCCGCCCATCCGGACCCGCTACGACGACGGTCACGACCGCGTCTACCGCATCTCGAACGTCAAGGGCGGCTCGTACGACGGGAAGACCCTGACGTTCAAGGGCACGGTGGAGTACGACGTGACCGGCGCCGTGACGCCCACGGCGTCGGGCGAGGAACTGCGCTGGTTCGCGGTGTCCGGCCCCGTGCAGGAGGCCGTCGTCACCGTGAGCGGACCCGGCCGGGTGCAGAACCTGTCGTGCTTCGCCGGTGAGCTCAGCGCCGCCATCGCCTGCACCGGCGCCTCGGTCGAGGAGACCGGCGCCACCGCCACCTTCGAGCAGCAGGGCCTCGGGGACGGCCAGACGCTGACGGTCGTCGTCGGCTACCCCAAGGGCGCGACGGGGGCCCGGCCGATCCTGGAGCGCAGGTTCGAACTGTCCACCGCGTTCACGCTGAACGCCGTGACCGGCGGCTCTCTGGCGGCGCTGCTGGTGCTGCTGCTCGGCGGCGTGGGGCTGCTGTACTGGACGCGGGGCCGCGACGCCCGCGTCGTCGGCAGCGAGTCCGCCCCGGTCAGCGGGCACCGCAACGGGCACTTCAGCCCGCCGGACGGCGTGCGCCCGGGGCAGATCGGCACGCTGTTCGACGAACAGGCCGACGTGGTCGACGTGACCGCGACCATCGTGGACCTCGCCGTGCGCAACTACCTGCGGATCGACGAGCAGCCGCGGCAGACCTACGACACCCCGGACTGGTGCCTGGTCAAGCTGCCCGGCGCCCGGATCGGCGACCTGCTGCCCTACGAGCGCGCCCTCCACGACGCGATCTTCGACGGCCGCGACCGGGTGCTGCTGTCCGAACTGCACGGGTCGTTCGCCGCCCGCCTGGCGACGGTGCGCGACGCGTTGTACCAGGACGTCGTGACGCAGGGCTGGTTCGCGCGGCGGCCCGACTCGACCCGGTCCCGCTGGACGACCCTCGGCCTGGTCGTCGTCGGGCTCGGAGTGGCCGCCACCGTCCTGCTCGCCTGGTTCACGACGTACGGCCTGCTGGGGCTCGCCCTGATCATCGCGGGGGCCGCGCTGGCCTTCGGCGCCCAGTACATGCCGGCCAAGACGGCGCAGGGCGCGGCGGCCCTGGCGCACACGCTCGGGTTCCGGGAGTACCTCGCCGGGGCGAACGTCGACGACGTCCCCGCCGGCCAGCGCGTGGAACTGTTCTCCCGCTACCTGCCGTACGCGGTGATCTTCGACAGCGTGGACCGGTGGGCTCGGGTGGTCAGCTCGTTCAACGGCAACGGACGGCAGACCGACCACCTGTACTGGTACCAGGGCCCGGCCGAATGGGACCTGTCCAGGTTCGCCGACTCCATGCGGACGTTCGTCATGACCACCTCCGGGGCGATCTCGACCTCCCGCCAGTTCCGTTCCCTGTAGGTCCCCGGGGAGCCGTCAGGCGGGACGGACCCGCACCTCGCCGACCGGGACCCCGCCGCCGAACAGCGGGGCGGTCGCGAGACCGGCCAGTTCCGGGGCGTCGACTCCGGCGGCGCGCAGCGCGGCGACCGTCACCGGAACGCGGGCCCGGCCGCCGCCGTCCACGATCTTCACAGCGCCGGCGCGGCCGTCGGCGTCGGCGAACGCGTCGAACGCCTCCGCGCCCGACTTCACCAGCAGCCCGGGAACGGCCCGCATCAGCAGGTTCTCCGCCCGGGTGGTGCCGCTCGTCCATTCGGGGTGCGCGCGCATCGCGTCGGCGACGCGCCGCTCCGCAGTGCCGGCGGGGGCGAGCGTGAGACTCCGGAAGGCACGCGCCACCCCCGCCATCGAGACGAAGAACAACGGCGCGCCGCAGCCGTCCACGCCGGTCGCCGCGACCCGCTCCCCGGTGAACTCCTCGACCGTGGCGCGGATGGCCCGCTGCAGCGGGTGGCCGGGGTGGCGGTAGTCGTCCACGGGCCAGCCGTTGACCACACAGGTGGCGAGCATCGCCGCGTGCTTGCCCGAGCAGTTCATGAGGATCCGGCGGGCGTCGCCGTGCTCCCGCAGGACCTGACGGCGCGCCTGCTCGTCGAGGGGCAGGTCCTCGGGGCAGCGCAGGAACGTCTCGTCCAGACCCGCGCCCGCCAGGATCTTCCGTACGCCGTCGATGTGGAAGGGCTCACCGCTGTGGCTCGCGGCGGCGAGCGCGAGCAGTTCGTTCTCGAGCGGCAGGCCGGCCCGGACCATCGCGAGCGCCTGCAGGGGCTTCATGGCCGAGCGCGGCGACGCGAGGCTCGACGTGTCGCCGCACACCAGGGCCGGCACGCCGTCCGCCCCGATCACGTGTACGCGGGCCCGGTGCACCGACTCGACGAACCCCGACCGGACCACCTCGACGAGCATCTCCGTCATGACGCGCAGTCTACGAAGCCCCCGGACATGGCAGAATTCGGGGCCATGCGTGCGGTCGTTCAGCGGGTCAGCTCCGCGTCCGTTGTGGTGGAGGGTCGGGTCGTCGGCGCCATCGACGAGCCCGGCCTGCTCGTGCTCGTGGGCGTCACCCACACCGACGGCCGGGCCGAGGCGGCCAGGCTCGCCGCCAAGCTGTGGGGGCTGCGGATCCTGCACGGCGAGAAGTCCTGCTCCGACATCGGCGCGCCGCTGCTGGTGATCAGCCAGTTCACGTTGTACGGCGACGCCCGCAGGGGCCGCAGGCCCACCTGGCAGGCCGCCGCGCCCGGCCCGGTGGCCGAGCCCCTGGTCGAGGCCGTGGTGGCCGAGCTGCGGGCGCTCGGCGCGCGGGTGGAGACGGGCGTCTTCGGCGCCGACATGAAGGTCACCCTCACCAACGACGGCCCGATCACCCTCGTCGTGGACGTCTGACCGCCGGTCCCGCGCCCCGCCTGGCATCATGATCGGATGCAACAGGCGTGGGGCACGTGGGGACACGTCGTCGTCGCGGCCGTCTGCGCCGTTCCCGCGGCCGTTCTCGCCGTCCTGCTCCTCACCCGTCACCGCGTCCGCCGGGGCCATCCCGCTCCCCGCCGTACGGCCGCCGCGGACGTGGTCATGGTGGCCGGAACCCTCCCCTGGATCTGGATGATCCTCACGCCGGGGACCGGGTCGGGGGTGCACGTCGTTCCCCTGGTGGACCTGGCGGGTCAGCTCGCGGTGTTGTCACCCGGAGCGGCCGTCGTGCAGATCGGCGGCAACCTCCTGGTCTTCTCCGCGCTCGGCGCCATGCTGCCGGTCCGCTCCGCGCGCTTCGCCTCGCTCGCGGCGGTGGCCGCCGTCGCGGCCACCGCGTCGCTCGCCGTCGAACTCCTGCAGTTCGGCCTGCGGCTCGGCCGGGTGAGCTCCGTGGACGACGTGATCCTGAACGCGGCGGGCGCCGTGCTCGCCGCGCTCTGCACCCGGCGGTGGTGGGCCCGCCGCTGAACGGAGGGCTATCGGATGCGCCGGCGGAGGGCGGGGTCGATCTTCACGTTCCGCCCGGCGTCCGGCGGCACCACGACCTCCTGGCTCGCGGCGACGCCGCCTGCCAGCAGGTCGATGTCCACCGGGACCGTCCGCTTCACGACCGCGAGGGCGATCGGGCCCAGCTCGTGGTGGCGGGCCGACGACCCCACGAAGCCGATCTGACCGGGCTCGGCGGAGCCCTCCACGGCGGCCTCCGGCTCGGCCTCGACCGGCGTGCCGACGCCGAGGGTCACCGGGGCGCCGTGCGGGGGCAGCTCGTCCACGCTGCCGTCGAGATGCAGGAAGACCAGGCGGCGGGGCGGATGGCCGAGATTGTGGACCCGGGCGACCGTCTCCTGCCCCCGGTAGCAGCCCTTGCTGAGATGGACGGCCGCCTCGATCCACCCGACCTCGTGGGGGATCGTCTTGTGGTCGGTCTCGAACCCGAGCCGGGGCACGTACGCGGCGATGCGCAGCGCCTCGTAGGCCCACAGGCCGGCGGGCCGCAGGCCCAGCTCGTCCGGGAGGCCGCCCAGCCGCTCGCGCGGCACGAGCACGTCGCCGCCCATCGCGACGGCGCCCTCCACGGGCACGCCGGTCGCGGCGGGGCTCTCGGCCGACGCGGGCGGGGCGACCGAGACCACCGCGTAGTCCGCGGTGACGTCGGCGATCTCGACCCGCAGCATGAACCGCATCTTCTCGAGGAAGGCCACCAGCTCGGCCGAGGTGCCGGGCTCCACGTGGGCCCACACGGCCTCGCCGTCGTCCACGAGCGTGAGATGGTGCTCCACGCGGCCCTGCGGGTCGAGCAGCAGCGTCTGGGTGGGCGTGCCCGGCTGGAGCGTGTCGAGCCTCTGCGAGCTGAGGTCGTTGAGCCAGCTCAGCCGGTCGGGCCCGCTGATCCGCACGACCTCGCGATTGCTCCGGTCGACCAGCGCGCGCCCGCCGGCCAGCGCCCGCTGTTCCGCGAAGGGATCACCGTAGTGGGCCGCGACGGTCTCGTCCGGCGCCTGCGCGGCCACCGCGCCGTGTGTGTCAAGCAATGGGCTCCGCATGCGTCCAAGGCTATTCGGTCCCCCGCCGCCGTCGTGGCGACGCCCGCTCCCCTGTGGACAACCGTCAGAACGGCACGCGACGGAGGGCGACCAGCGCCACGTCGTCCTCCCGTGCGCCGAAGGTGGCGATCAGCCGGTCGCAGAAGCCCTCCAGATCGTCGCCCACGCCCTCGGCCTGCTGACGGGCGACCTCCAGGCTCTCGTCCAGCAGTTTGTCGCGGTCCTCGATCAGCCCGTCGGTGAACAGCAGAACGGTGGCGTCCTCGGGCAGCCGGACCCGGTCCACCCGATACCGCTCTTCGGCCACGCCGAGCAGCAGGTTGCCGAACCGGTGATAGGCCGCCCCCTTCCCGGCCAGCAGCGGCGGGATGTGCCCGGCGTTGACGATCTCGGTCTCCCCCGTCGCGGGGTCGATCAGCATCAGGCAGACGGTCGCCGTCATGCCGGGGTGGTAACGCCGCAGGACCGCGTTGAGCAGGGCCATCGACCGGGCCGGGTCGACGGCGTCGATCACCGACGCCCGCAGCGCGTTGCGGAGCTCCGCCATCACGGTGGCGGCGTGCAGCGAGTGGCCCTGCACGTCGCCGAGCGCGACCAGCACCCGATCGCCGAGGGGCAGCACCTCGTAGAAGTCGCCGCCGACTTCCACACTGTCCACCGCGGGCCGGTAGCGCACGCTGACCAGCAGGCCGGGGGTCCGGGGGATCTCGGCGGGCAGCAGGCTGCGCTGCAACGTGAGCGAGATCGTGTGCTCCTCCGCGTACGCGCGGGCCGCGTCGACCGCCAGCGCCAGCGCCTGGCCGAGCTGCCGCAGCAGGCTCCGCTCCTCGCCATCGAGCGGCGAGCCCGTCTCCACCCCCAGGAACACCGGCGACCGGCCCGTCTTCGTACGGCACAGCACGCCCGACACGCGCGCGACCACGTCGCTGTCGGGGACGACGCGGGCCCACGTCTCGTTGTCGATCTCGAAGACCCGCACCCCGGCGGACTGGCCGATCGAGATGGTGCTCAGCCGCTCCAGGGTGTCGGGGTGGACCGGCCTGGGCGCCGCGGGCTCGCCCGGCCGGGCCGCGAACCTGCGCAGCCGCCCGCCGGGCTGGACCGCCATCACCCGAGAGTAACGCTCCAGCAGCCGGGAGCAGCCCTCGGCCGCCACCGCCAGCAGCCCTTCGAAGTCCTCCGCCTCGTTCATCGCCAGCGTGATCTCGGCCAGCTCGCTCAGCCGCTGCGCCATCCGCTCGGCCCGCTGCCGCGCCCGGTAGTACCGCAGGGTCGCCCGGACCGTCGCGGTGAACTCGTCGGGCTGGATGGGCTCCGACAGGTACGCGTCGGCTCCGCGCTCCAGTCCTTCGGCCCGGTCGGCCGGGGTGATGGCGTTCCCGGAGACCTGGATCACCGGGATCGAGGCGGTCCGCGGGCTCGCCTTGATCTTCTCGCACACCTCGATGCCGCTCAGGTCGGGCATCCGTACGTCGAGGACGACAAGGTCGGGCCTGAGCGCGTCGACGACGGCCAGTGCCTCCTCGCCGCCGCCGGCCTCGACGACCCGGTGCCCGGCGCGGCGCAGCCAGCTCGCCAGGATGTACCGCTTGGTGGGGACGTCGTCGACGACCAGCACCGTCGCCGCGGCGTCAATCATGGGCCCCGCTCCCCCACGTGTGCCCCTGCTTGTCGCGCACGGCCTCCCGGATCGCCTCCAGCAACTGGTCCCTGCGCAGTCCGTGCTTCGGCAGCACCGGGTGGGCCGCCACCGGATGTTCGGACACCACGGACACGACGACCGCGGGGATGCCCCGCAGGGTCTCGTCCTCGGACATCTCGTACAGCAGCGCCGTACCGTCCAGGCGCGGCATGAGCAGGTCGACCAGGACCACGTCCGGAGGGCTCTCGCGCATCATGCCGAGCGCCTCGACCCCGTCGGCGGCCTCGTCCACCTCGGCCGCGAACCCGAAGAGCATGCGCCGCGCCACGGCGCGGAACCCCTCGTCGTCGTCGGCCACGAGCACCCGGCCCGCCTCCGGCGTGGTCATCCGGTGCGGCACCCGCAGCGTGGCCGCGGTGCCCTCGCCCAGCCTGCTGTCCAGCTCCAGCGAGCCGCCGATCGCCTCCGCGAGCCTGCGGGCGTACGGCAGGCCGAGGCCGGTGCCCTTCGCCCTGAGCTGCAGCGACCCGGGCACCTGGAAGAACTCCTCGAAGACGCGCTCCAGGTGCTCGGCGGGAATGCCGACGCCGGTGTCGGTGACGGTGAAGACCGCCTCCGCCGTCGAGGGGTCCACCACCACTGTCAGCCGCACCTGTCCATACTCGGTGAACTTCAGCGCGTTCGACAGCAGGTTGCGCAGGATGGTGGTCAGCATGGTCTCGTCGACGAACAGCTCGCCGACCTCGTCCGACACGTCGACCGACAGCTCGACCCCCTCGGCCCGCCCGGCGGGGTGGAGCGTCATGCGCAGCCGCTCGGCCAGGGCGACCACGTCCACCATCGACGGCTGCGGGTCCAGCCGTCCGGACTCGGCCTTGGCCAGGTCGAGCAGTTCGCCCACCAGCGCCAGCAGCGTCTCCGCCGAGCTGCCGACGAGGGTGATCTGGTGCTCCTGCTCCTCGGTGAGCGGCTCCGCGCCCGAGCCGAGCAGCAACCTCACCAGGCCGATGATCGAGTTCAGCGGCAGCCGCAGCTCGTGGCTCACGCTGGCCCAGAACCGCTGCCTGGCCTCTGCCGCCTGGCGGAGCTGGGACGACTTCTCGTCGAGCTCGGCGTACAACGCCACGACGCCGCGGTTGGTCTCCTCCAGCTCGGCCGACAGCTGGTTGTACAGCGCCAGCACGCCCTGGTTGGTCTCGGTCAGCTCCGCGTTGAGCCGCAGCACCTCCTCCAGGGTGCCGGCCAGCTCCCTGTTCTGCTCGCGCAGCACGTCCATCGCCGTGCTGGGCGGCGACCGGCGGGCCAGCTCCTCGCGGATGCCGTCGAGCGACCGGGTCCTCTGCCCGGCCACGCCCTGCCCGGCGTGCTCGGGCACCCGCTTCACCAGCGTGACGCACCGGTCCTCAGTAGAGAGCGCGACCTGGTCGACCATGCGGCCGGCCAGCTTCAGGCCCTCGCCCGGCCGCACGTCGCCGCCGTCGTGGTAGTTCACCGTGATGACCAGGCGATCCCCACGCAGGTCGAAGACGACGTCGCTCTGCGCGCCGTACGCCAGCGCCTCGCGGCCGATCTCGCTGAGCGCGGTCGCGACCCGGATCTGGTCCTGTGATTCCAGTCCCACGAGCTCGGCGATCTGGCGGCCCAGCTGTCGTACGGCGAAGACGTCCTGCTCCCTGCAGATCTCCGCGCGGGTGAGAACCTCGCCCATCACTGCCCCTGTTTCACGGTGACGACGCAGGCGTCATCCCGGCGGCTGCCCGCGTCGCGCAGCAGGGTCGCGCCCACCACGGCCGGGGAATGGGCGAACAGCCCGGGGAAGGAGGCCGGATCCCAGCGGTCGGTGAGACCGTCGGTGTGCAGCACCACCGTGGCGTGCGGCGGCAGCGCGTACTCGTACTGCCGGGGCTGCCTGCCCTTGTGCCCGGCGATGCCGGGCAGCGAGAGCATCCCCTGACGCCCTTCTGCCTGCGCGATCCAGCCCGAGACGTTGCCCAGCCCGGCGAACGTGACGTTCTCACGGCCGACCCGCACCACCGCGACCGCACCGCCCCGGGTGTGGCCCAGCCCCCGGTGCAGGCGTTCGAGCGCGGCGGCCGGAGGGGCGTGCGGATCCTCCATGAAGATCCGTACGGCCTCGCGGGAGGCGTGCGCGGCGGCGCCGCCGTGGCCGAGCCCGTCGCAGACGAGCACGCTGATCGCGTCGCCCGCGTCGGCGAAGGCGAAGGCGTCGCCGCAGACGCTCTCCTCGCCGATCGGGCGGCGCAGCCCGCTCACCCGCAGCGGCGGGCCGGGCAGACCGTCCCGGGTGAAGTGCAGGACCAGCACCGTCCCCCTGCCGGGCATCGAGTGGACGTCCCAGCCCGTGGCCATGCGGGCGATCGCCCCGAGGCCGATGCCGAGCGTGCCCGAGGTGGAGTAGCCGTCCCGCAGGGCGCGGGCGAGGTCGGCGATCCCGGGGCCCTTGTCCACGGCCACGAGTTCGATCGCCCCCGGCCGTTCCGGATGAGGGCGGACCAGGACGGCGCCCTCCTCCGCGTGTTTGACCAGGTTCGAGACCGCCTCGGTCACCGCCACGGCGACCTGGCCGGTCCGGTTCTGGTCGAATCCGGCGGCGGTGGCCAGCGCGACGGCCGTCCTGCGCACCGCGCCGATCACACTCGGGTCGTTGGTGCGGATCCAGACGTCTTCGTGCCGGTGCGTCATCACCGAGTCACCGGGCCCACTTGGTCACCGTCACGCGGGTCCCCTCACCGGGAGCGGAGACGAGGTCGAACTCGTCGACGAGCCGCCGCGACCCGCTCAGCCCGAGCCCCAGACCCCCGGCGGTGCTCCAGCCCTCGGTCAGCGCCTGGTCGACGTCCGGGATTCCCGGCCCCTCGTCGCTGAAGACGAGTCGTAGCCCGGACCGCCGCCCGCCTTCCAGCACCTCGATGAGCACCCGGCCGCCTCCCGCGTGCACGAGGGCGTTCCTGGCCAGTTCGCTGGCGGCGGTCACGATCTTCGTCTGATCGACCAGGGAGAGCCCGATCTCGGCCGCGAGGCTTCTGACCTGCTGACGTACGAGCACGACGTCACCGTTCGTGGCGATGGGCAGCTCCCGGGGCCCGCTCACCCGGCGGCGCCCCTGACGTGTTCCAGCATGGCGACGCCCTTTTCGAGGTTGAGCGCCGTGCGCACGCCGCCCAGCGACAGGCCGAGCTCGACGAGTGTGATCGCCACCGCGGGACGCATGCCGACGACCACGGTCTCGGCGTCGAGCATGCGGGTCATCGCGGCGATCGTGGACAGCATCCGGCCGATGAACGAGTCGACGATCTCCACGGCCGTGATGTCGATGATGACCCCTCGCGCTCCCGAGGAGACCACCATGTCCGCCAGATCCTCCTGCAGGGCCAGCACGCTCTGGTCGTCCAGGTCGATCTGGATCGAGACGATCAGGATGTCGCCGAGCTTGAGAATCGGCACACGTTCCATCAGGCGCGCTCCGCCCTGACCGCGACCCGCGTCCGCGCGGCCCCCATGATCTCCACGCCGCTCCGCTTCAGCGCGTACGACAACGCGTCGGCCAGCGAGGCCTTGGTGACGATGTCGCCGAACTCGATGCCCAGCGTGACGATCGTGTGCGCGATCTGCGGGCGGATGCCGGAGATCACGCACTCCGCGCCCATCAGGCGGGCCGCGACGACGGTCTTGAGCAGGTGCTGGGCGACCTGCGTGTCGACGGCCGGCACGCCGGTGATGTCGATGACCGCGTGCTCCGAGCCCGTTTCGACCAGAGTCTGCAGCAGCTTCTCCATGACGACCTGGGTGCGGGCCGAGTCGAGCGTGCCGACGAGCGGTACGGCGACGATGCCCTCCCACAGCTTCACCACCGGCGTCGACAGTTCGAGCAGCTGCTCGGCCTGGTCCAGCATGATCTTCTCGCGGGCGGTGGAGTAGGTCTCGAAGGTGTACAGACCGAGGTCGTCGACGAGCCGGGAGAACCACACGAAGCCGCGCAGCGCCTCCGGGCCTCCGTCGTCCTCGACCACCTCGTACAACGCCTCCTTCAGCGAGAACACCAGCCGCGCGGTGTCGGAGGGCGTGTACCCCTGACGGACGCGGGCGCGGGAGAGCTCGGCGAGCAGCCCGCGCACGTCGGCGAAGTCGCCTTCCTCGCCACGGAGCGCCGTGCGCAACGCCTGGTAGAGATCACGGAGTTCGTCCAGGGACGCTCCGGACAATTGCGTCCACCGTTGGAGCAACCGCTCCTCGCTGGACAGGAAGAGATCCACTATGCGCCGCCTGGCGGCCTCCGCGGGAACGGTCACGCTCATCTCCTGACGAATCGGCGTGGTGCGCCACTCGTCACGCTACCCGTAGGCAACCCTCCCAAAGCGGGCTGTGATTATCAAAGTCGACATTTCCGGCAATTGCCGAAAACGGTGAGATGACGGACGTCGGTAGCAAAACCGAGCTCGGTGTCGAGGGTGGAGACGAGGCCGTCCACCATGCCCGGAGGGACCTCGGTCACCTCTCCGCAGCCCCGGCAGACGAGGTGGACGTGGTCGGCCTCGGAGGCGAGGTGGTAAGTGGGGGCGCCGTGCCCGAGATGCGTGTGCGTGACCAGCCCGAGCTCCTCCAGCAGCTCCAGGGTCCGGTAGACGGTCGAGATGTTGACGCCCCTCGCCGTCCGCTGCACGCGCGAACAGATGTCCTCGGGGGTGGCGTGCCCGAGTTCGGTGACCGCTTCCAGCACGAGCTGACGCTGGGGGGTGATCCGGTAGCCGCGCGCCCGCAGCTCCTCGTGCCAAGTCTCGGCCATGCCCCAGAGTTTAGGTCGTACCCGGCGAAACGTGCCCTACATCGGAGCGCTCCCCTGCCGCGCCCGGTGCATCTCCCGGGCTGTCGCAGGAGGAGAGGAAAGTTCGCCGGATTAATCGTTTGCCCGCGCCCGCGCCGCTCGCATAGCGTGAAGGCACGCAGAAGGGAGGTGGTCCAAACAATGGTTGATCATTCTTGGGCTAGCGAGGTGGCTGTCCGCTAGGACTCGTCCATCTGGACCTTCCGTCTGGATGTCGTACGACGTCCCGGCGAATCCTCGACAGTCACCGGAACCCCGGGCAGCCGGCGGCCGCGGACTTCCGTCCCCGGCCATGGTCCAGCCGGCCCGCCTCGTCAGGAGGCGGAGCGCGCCCGGGGTTCTTTCTTTTCCCTTACTCGTACTCGTCGAAGTCCTACTCTTCGAAGTCGCCGACCCGCTTGAGCTCCGCCGAGGCGTGCGACTGCAGCGGGTGCCCCATCGCCGACATGTCGTAGGCGTACATGAGATTGCCGTTGACCAGGCCGTAGAGCCGGTGGCCCGCGTTGTACTCCTTGGCCGTCGTGGTCCGCGCCACCACGTCCGTACGCAGCTCGATCTTGTGGAAGACGACTTCTCCCACGTAGATCTCCACGATGCCGGTCGGGTGCGCGAGGCACACCTCGATCTGGCGCTCGGGCTGGATCCGCCAGAACCCCGTCTCGGTGGACAGGGGCCGGACCTTGGCGCCCTCCGCGTCGAGCAGCCACGTGCGACTCTGATAGGTCAGGAACGGCTTCCCGTTGTGCCCGAAGACGATCTCCTGGCCGAAGTTGGCGCTCTCCATGGTGGGATAGCCGATCACCCCGGCCCCCTCCCAGCGGCCCAGGAGGAAGGCGATCGGCTCGAGGTCGGGATGTACGTCCATGGAGACGAGCTTAGAGCCGTGCGCACGGACCCTCGCACCATGCGCGGCATGTACGGATTGCCCAACTTGTACGGCAGGCGGCAGCGCGGCGCCGACCCCGGCGGACTAGGCTTTCGGCTATGGCACGATCACTGGTGATCAAGGTGACGGCCGGCGCGGACGCCCCGGAGCGCTGCAACCAGGCGTTCACGGTCGCGGCGGCCGCGCTGGCGAGCGGAGTCCCGGTCTCGCTGTGGCTGACCGGCGAGTCCTCGTGGTTCGCGCTGCCGGGACGGGCCAAGGAGTTCACCCTGGCCGAGGCCGCCCCGCTGGAGGACATGCTCGACGCCGTGCTCGCGGCCGGCAGGGTCACGCTGTGCACCCAGTGCGCCGCCCGCAGGGGCATCACCGTGGACGACGTGATCGACGGCGTCCGCATCGCCGGGGCCTCCACGTTCGTCGAGGAGGCCCTGGGCGAGGGTGTGCAGGCGCTGATCTACTGACCGGCCGCAGTCACCGGCCGGTCAGCTCGGCAGCACCGCGCGCAGGCGTTCGTCGCGCAGCGCCTGATACCAGCTGTCGTCGATCGTCGGCAGCGGCCCGGTGACCCAGCTCAGCAGCAGGTCGGCCAGCGCGGGGTTGCGGGCCAGCGCCGGGCCGTGCAGGTAGGTGCCGATGACGCGGCCCGCGTAGCAGCCCTCCGTGCCGTCGCCGTTGCCGGTGCCGACGATCGTCCGCGACAGCGGGCGCACGCCGGGGCCGAGCCTCGTCACGCCCATGTGGTTCTCGAACCCCGTCAGCGTGGGCAGCCCCAGCGCGGGGTCGACCTCCGCGGCCAGCTCGCCGACGGCGCGCCGCTCCCCGCGCCCCGAGCTGATGTCCAGCAGCCCGAGGCCGGGCACCGGCTGGCCCTCCTCGCCGCCGAACACCGTGCCCATGATCTGGTAGCCGGCGCAGACCGCCAGCAGGGCCGCACCCCGCTGGATCGCGGCGTGCAGGCCGCCGTCGCGGCGCAGCCGTTCGGCCCCGAGGATCTGCGGCCGGTCCTCGCCGCCGCCGATCAGGTAGATGTCGCCCTGCTGCGGGACGGGGTCGGACGAGCGCACGTGGACGGTCCTGGTCCGGATGCCCCGGGCCTGGGCCCGCTGCTCCAGCACCAGGACGTTGCCCTGGTCCCCGTACGTGCTGAGCAGGTCGGGATAGATCCAGACGATGGACAATTCAGACTGCACGGCCGAACTCCGCTCGGATCTGCTGGAACGCGGTGTAGTTGGCGATCACGTCGATCTTGCCGGGCGCCAGCGTCGCCACCGCCCGCTCGAACGAGTCGCAGAGCTGGAAGGGGACCCCGGCCACGGCCAGCCGCAGCGCGAGGTCGAGGCGGCGCTCGCCGGTGACGAGGACGGGCCTGCCGCGCAGGATGCGGTAGTCGACGTCCCACAGCCAGGAGGTGTCGCGGCCGTCCGGCCCCTGGGCGTTGACCGACAGGATGATCGGCAGCGCCGGGTCGGCGACGTCGAACGCCTCCAGCCAGCCGGCCGGGTTCTTGGCCAGCAGCAGCCGCAGCGACCGGCCGTCCCGCTCTACGGTCGTGTAACGCCCGGCGACCGAGGTGACCGCACGCAGCCTGGGCAGCGCCCGGGCGGGATCGAGGCCGAGCGTCTCGGCGACCGCCAGCGCGACGGCGGCGTTGGCCCGGTTGGCCTGACCGGGGAGCTGAATGTCCAGGCGCCAGTGCTGGCCGCGCGGGTCGGTCACGTACTCCCCGTCGAGCACCCAGCTCGGCTCGGGCCGGCGGAAGGTGCACTCGCGGCACGCCCAGCGCGAGTCGGCGAACTGGGCCGGGGTCAGGCCCTGACCGCCGTTGCCGAACCCGGCACGGTCGAGCGGCCCGCCGCACTCGGGGCAGCACCAGGAGTCCTCACGCCAGCGCTGCCCCGCGGCCACCCACGTGACCTGAGCGGCCGTGGAGGCGCCCCAGGTCACCAGCGGGTCGTCGCAGTTGGCGATCACGTGGGTGGGCCTGCCGGCGAGCGCGCGGCGCCACTTCTGGGCCAGCAGCCAGATCTCCGCGGCCCGGTCCATCTGGTCGCGGCTGAGGTTCATGAGGCAGACGATGCCGGCCTCTGTGGTGTCGAGGACCTCGGGGAGGTACTTCTCGTCGACCTCCAGCACGCCGTACGGCGCGTCCTTGTTGGAGGCGAGTGCCGACACGTGCCCGGCGGGCATGTTGGCCCCGAAGGCGTTCGTCGCCACGTCGCCGAACTCCTGCAGCGCCGAGGTGATCAGACGCGTCGTCGTGGTCTTGCCGTTCGTGGCGCTGACCAGGACGAGCTTGCGGTCGGCCGCGAGCTTGCGCAGCAGGTCGGGCTCCAGCATGAGGCCGACCCTGCCGCCGATCACCGAGCCGTCGCCACGCCCGGTGGCCCTGGACAGCGTCGCGGCCGTGCGGCCCAGGGCGCTGGCGAGCTGCGCCCGCAACGGTAGCTGACTCATGCCGCGATACTAATGGCCCTCCCGAGGATCACGATCCGAAGGACAGCTCGGCGGGGGTGTCGCCGTCGAACGGCAGGACGAAACGGCGCGGCCAGGACAGCACGGTCTCCAGCCAGCCCGCGCTCATCGTCTGGGCCACGTACTTGACCCGCTCGCGCGGCTCGACCCCGATGGCGACCGTCGTCACGTCCCGCTGGATGCCCTCGTGCTCGTCGTCGCCCAGGATGACCCGCCAGGCCAGCGCGCGGTTGCGGTCCACCTCCATCGACAGCGGGTGGTGACGCAGCGCCTTGGCGCGGTGGCCGAGCAGCTCGGTGCGCACGCCGACCGCGACCCCGCCCTCGGCCGGCTCGGCGCCGTTGACCCCCTGGTGGGGGTAGGGCCGGCCGGCGGGGTCGGTGCCGAACAGCGGATACTCCATCGCCGGGGCGGGACTGCGCAGGTTGGGCGCGGGATGGCCGAACGGGAACAACCGGTCCACCTCGTGCAGCCAGCGGACCTGCGGGATGACCCAGGCGGCGCCCGGCCGGTCGCCCGCCCGCATCGGCGGGTCGCCCTCCGCGCCGTCCGCCTGGCCGGCCGCCAGCAGTCCGGCGGCGACCTCGGCGGCCTTCTCGGTGAGCAGCGCGGGGTCGAACCACGTGCGCAGCGACCAGGCGCGGCGCGAGACCGACCGCTCGACCAGCGTGGCCAGCAGGCACTCGCGCCGCTTGGCCGGCAGCTCCGCCCAGATGTCGGCGAGCACGCGCGGCACGCCGGGCAGCGACCGGTTCGTCACGAACGCCAGGACGACCGTGTCGGTCCAGATCCGCAGCCACGCCCACTCCGGGGCCACCGCGAGCAGGTCGGCCTCGCGCAGCTCGACCAGCGTGCAGGCCTTCCCCGTACGGCATTCGCGCCCGCAGGCGGCCGAACGGCGCCCGCAGATCGGCGGCACCGGGCCGAGCGTCTCGCGCTCGCGGTCCTCGCCCAGCGGCACCTGGACGCGCAGCGGGCGGTCCATGCCGTCGGCGAACACCGCGGCGAAGCCCGGCTGGAGCGACACCACCTGGCGCGACTGGTCCTCGCTGAGATTCATCGCCGCGCCGACGAGCGCCCGGTCGTCCTCGGCCGGGAGCCGGTGCACCACCTTCAGCGCCGTGTTCTTGACGACGTCGGAGACGAGCTTGGTCGGGATCTGCTCGGCCACGATGATGCCCTCGCCGTACGCCCTGATCTCGGCGAGCATCCCGGCCAGCAGCTCGACCGCGTGGGTGGAGGCCCGCTGGGAGCCCCGGTCGCGCAGCAGCCGGTGGGCCTCCTCGATGACGATGACGTGCCGCAGACCGCCCGCGCCGTCCTCGCCCCGCGGTTCGGAGCGGGCGCGCATCCGCAGGTGCTCGACGATGCGGATGATCAGCGTGCCCATGAGGAACGCCTTGTCCTCGTCGTTGGCCACGTCCTCGATGGCGAGCACGACGTTGCGCTGGAGCAGGCCGCCGATGTCGGCGGGGTGGCCGCCCTCGAAGAACCGGCCCGCGCTGCCCACCCGCAGGCTCCGCAGGCGCAGGCTGATGAAACCCTCGACATCGGCCTGGACCTCGTTGCCGTACCCGATCTCCTGGATGACCTCCAGCGCGTGCTGCTGGAGCTGCTCCAGGGTCGGCACGGCCGGCTGCACGGCCGCCCCCGGGATGCCGCCGCCGGTGACCACGTCCCAGCCGTTGGCCTCGTAGACGCGCTGCAGCGCCAGCGACATGATCTGCGGGAACGGCTCCTCGGCGTCGAAGGCCGCCATGAACAGCGCCCTGACCATGTCGATGTGGGCCTGCACCGGGTAGCCGGGCTCGGGCGCGAGCGGATTGACGCTGATCGGCACGTTGTCGGGCGCCGAGGGGTTGATGACGGTCAGCGGCGCGAGGTGCTCGACCCGGCCGGCCATCGCCGCGTACTCCGACTTGGCCGGCTCGATGGCCAGCCACGGGATGCCCGCCTTGGTGAGCTGCTCCAGCAGGTGACGTACGGTCTGCGACTTGCCCGAGCCGGTGGCGCCGGTGACGAAGGCGTGGCGGTTCAGCGTGGCGAGCGGCACCCGGAACGTTCCGACGGCGCGGTCCTGCCCGTCGACGATCGCGCCGAGGTCGACGGTCTCCGCCGAGCCCTCGACCTCGGCCTCGCTGGTCACGTCGAAGAAGCCCGCGTCGAGCACCCGGACGCCCGGCACCTCGCGGCGCGGCAGCCCGGCGAGCGCGGCGAGTGCCCCGGCCGTCGCCGCGAACGGCGCCGCCGCGCCGTCGGCCGAATCCTGGAGGTCGACGGTCAGCGCCTCGCCGAAGCCGTAGACCGACTCACAGGTGCCGTCGCCGGTCAGGGCGGGCAGCGACATCGCGCTGCGCAGCCGGTAGGGGTGGTGGCTCATCTCCACCGAGCCGACCAGCACCGGCGCGATCTGGCGCAGCTCGTCGGGGCCTGCCGCGCCGGCGAGCACCCGGACGTTCCACAGCCCGGCCTCGCGGAAGGCGTCCAGCTCCTGCATCCTGCGTTCGGCCCGCTCGGCGTCGAACCGCGACCGTTCCGAGGCGTCGCCGTACTGGCGCAGCACGTTGAGCTGGGTGCGCAGATGGGCCACCTCGGCGTCGAGCAGGTCGGTCGGCTCGGCGACCACCACCCACGCGAACGGCCGGGACATGAGCGTGACCAGCGTCGACTCGAACAACGTGGGCCGCTTGGTCTCGTCGGGCTCCGGCTCGCGCCTGCCGTAGAGCGGCGGCGCCTGACGGCCGGGACACGGCGTCCAGACGAGGTCGGCGAGATCGGCCAGCCACTCGTCGCCGATCTCCACGCCGCGCGCGCCGCCGGGGAACAGCAGCGGCTGCGGACCGGTGACGGGCGGTTCGGGCGCCGTCGCCGCGCGCCGCGGCGGCTTGGGCGGTGTGAGCGGCCCCGCGTTGGTGATGAGCTCCAGCGGCGCACCCGACCCCCGCGACAGCCAGCCGATGACGAACGGCCGGTTGCGCTGCGCGGCGGACAGCACCGCGGGGAGCACGGTGACGAAGTCCCACTCCGCCGACGAACTACGCGACGGCGCCGTGATGGCCTGGATCCGGTACCACGGCCCGCTCAGGGGGAACGCGTGCATGAGACCCCTCGATTGACGACGAACAGGGGAGAGACTCCATCAACGATCACCTGTGCACAGCCGTGTTGACGATGCCCTTACCAGCAACGGACGGTGTCATGGCCGCATGTGACGTTTGGGCGGCGGTCATGACCGCTTGCGCCAGTCGAGGCGGGGTGGCGGGGGGCCCAGGTTCGGGGGCACGTCGGGCAGCATGGGCTCCTCCGGCTCCGGCTCCGGCTCGGGCTCCGCGGGCGCCAGGGCCGCCCGCCGGATCTCCTCGAACTCCCCCAGCGTCGTCTTGGGAAAGGTGAGTATCGCCGGGTTGGCGTCCGCGAGGCGCACCTGGCGTCCTTCGGCCGTCGAGTAGGTGATGATCACGGAGGTCGTGGGGAGTTGCTGGAGCTGGTGCGGCTCGACCAGGAACTCCCGTGACCGCTGCAGCACCCCGTCCGCGACCGTGGGCGCGCGCCGCCCCCACTCGGTCGACTCGGTGATGTCCTCCCGCAGGTCGCCCTCGCCCTTCTCCTCCCCCTCCGTACGGCTCTCGCCGACCGTGGAGGTGTAGAAGCCGCTCGGGCCGTTGACCGCGGAGCTGAACGTCTCGGTGAGCTGTGCGAGTTCCAGGCGGTGCTCGGTGCCGACGTGCTCGCTCGCCACGCGGGCGTCCTCGGCGTTGCCCAGGCGCATGAACGCGACCGCCGCGTGGCCCCGGCCGAGCCGCTCCCGTACGGTCGGGGTGAGGCTGCGGTAGGTCAGCACGAGCCCGGTGCGCGAGGTCTCACAGGCGTCCATGAGCCGGTCGAGCACGTCGCCGCGGAGCTTGTCCGCGCCCGCGACGATGATCGTGTGATACCAGGGCCGCTCGCTGGCCGGCGACTGACGCAGGATGTGCGTCAGCGCGGTCGCGACGTAGGTCCCGAGCACCCGGTTGCCGAAGACCCCCGCCTGCCGGTCCATGCTGACGACCCGCAGCCGCGCGGGCGGCAGCCGTACGGCCTCCGAGCCCAGCGTCTCCAGCTTGCGCAGCTGGGACTCCAGCGCCCAGGCCCGCTCGATGACGACCCGGTCGGCCACCCCCCGGCCGAACAACGTGCCGATGCGTTCGAGCTGCGACGCCGTGAGCAGGCCGCACTTCATGTCGTCGCGCGGGTCGCCCACCTGGGCGAGGGCCCGCAGGGCGGCGGTGACCTGGCTGATCGTGGCGTTCTCGCCCAGGACCTCCAGCACGCGCTCCAGGATCGCGTTGTCGAAGCCGATGTCCCTGCTGGTCTCCTCGCTGACGCTCACCACGTGGGCGAGCACGTCGGCGAACGCCTCGGGCTTGAGCGTCGAGCCCAGATCGAGCCGGGGCAGGTCCACCGGGAGCACCCAGACGAGCGGGTCGTCCCCGCCCCGGCGCGCCAGCTCGATGAGGTCCTTGGCGATCGCGCCCTCCGACAGGTCGAGCACGGTCAGGTGCCCGCCGCTGTAGAGGCGCGTCGCGCCGATCAGCGTCACCAGCGCCGACCAGCCGGTCAGCGTGCCCCCGGCCACGTCCACGCGGTCGATCTCGTCGGGCACCGCCACGGCGTACCAGTTGATCTGCTGGTCGAAGCGGCTCTTCTTCTCGGCCCAGTCGCGGTATTTCGCGGCGTGCTCCTCCTGCGCCGTGACGATCTCCCGCTGGCGGCGCTCTTGCTCGCGCAGCGCCTTGCGGCGGCGCTCGTCGAGCCGCTCGTTGACCGTACGGTCTCCCTGCCGGATGGCGTAGGTGCAGATGGCGGCCACGCCGCCCGCGGCGACCAGGCCGAGCATCACGAACGACCAGGTGAGCAGTCCGGTCACGCCGAGGATCAGGATCCCCGCGGCCACCACGGCCATGAACGTACGGAAGATTTTGACCGGGCGGTTGAGCAGGTCCTTCTGCAGCCGCTCCCGATGGACCCACTCGGTGTCCACCGGAGGCTCGGTGACGTCCTCCCTGGCCGGTCGCTTCGGCGGCGGCCCGGGATCCGGGTACAGCAGCGCATACTGCCAGCCCAGGTAGATCCGGTCCGCCTGCAACTGGGCATGCTCGGGGTGCGGGTCGCCCACGGGCCCTCCATGTCCGCCTCGGTCACAGCGTAGGAGCTGGAAGCCCTGTCAGGGCGGGCTTCTCGCCATTCGGACGTATTTCCGCCCGGGGGACCGAACCAATGCGACCAATGGGGCAAGTGTGGTCGTACTACGATCGACTGCCATGACGTCATCCCCCAATGGCGCCCGCCGACGACGCCCGGTCCTCGTCCCGGTCGCCTCCGCGCTGGCCGTCGTGGGCATCGGCGTCACCGCCGCCTTCGGCGGCTTCGCGGAGGCCCCGGAGAAGCCCCCGGCCACGGTCTCGCCCGGAGACGTGATCGATCAGGGGCGGTTCCACACCCAGTTCATCAAGGCGATCGACACCACCGAGAAGGGCGACTTCGGCACCACGAAGCGCTACCTGGAGCTCGTCCTCAAGGTCACCAACATGGGCAAGGAGACCGCCTCGGTCGGCGTCATGCCGGAGCCCGGCAAGGGCTTCACCCAGAGCACGACCTTCGCCAGCTCCCTCCTGCGGACCCGCCCGGAGATCAAGACGAAGTACGGCCCAACGGTCTCCGTGCTCAGTCTCGGCGTCGAGAGCCACCAGCTGCATCCCGGCATCACCACGACGGTCGTGGTGAAGTACGAACTCGAGCCCACCGCTACCGCGCCTCCCGAGATCAGCCTCGACGTGGGCTCGTTCGCGTACGAGGGACTCGGACTGCTCAACCAGGGTCATGACTGGATGCTCGCGGGCGCGTACAAGGACGACGACGGTCCCTTCGAGCCCGAGGTGGCCACGCGGATCACCCTTCCCGTACGGAAGGAGAGCGCCTGATGGCGGTCACTCAGGCGGAGCGCCGCACCTCCCGTCGTGCCGCGGCCCGCAAGCCACCCCGGCGCGGACTGATGCGGCGCGTCGGCGCGGGACTGGCGGGAATCGCGCTCGCGGCTGCCGCGGTCTACGCCCAGCAGAACTTCTCGATGTCCTTCGAGCAGCGCGTCTCGTACCTCACCTACAAGGGCCGGGCCGGCGAGACCGTGGAGACCAAGCGCTACGCGGTGAAAGTCTTGTCCGTGAAGGCCGCCCGGGCCGTGGACACCACGGACTACTCCAACAAAGTGACCGAAGTGGCCACGAGCAACCTGTTCCTGCTGGTCGACGTCTCGGCCACGAGCACGCGCGAGCCCTTCAGGCTGAGCAAACTCGCGCCCCCCGTCCTCCTGACGGCGGACGGCCGGCGCTACCAGCCGACGGACAAGGTCAACGAGACGCTGACGCTGTTCAACAGGTACATCCAGCCGGGGTTCTGGTCCAGTGGGCTACTCGTCTTCGAGGTGCCGAAAGACGCCGTGGCGGGCGCGAACCTCGTCTTCATCCCTCCCGTCAGCCCGCTGGTCAGCGACAACTACGCGCCCGAGGCGCAGATCGACCTGGGGCTGTCCGGCGGCGCCGCCGCCCGGCTGATCTCACAGGCGGAGGACCACCACTCACTCGTGAGCGCGAGCCGATGACCGATACGCCCATGGATGGAACCCCGCCGAGGAACGGCGCCCCTCGGAGGAGGGCGCGTGACTGGTTCGCTCCCCCGGCCGAGCAGCCCTCCGACATGACGGACATCACCTACAACGGGCCGCTTCCCCCGCCCCTGCCGACGGCGCCACCCGCGGTACCCATCCCCGGCACGCTGAAGCCGCCGACGGACCTGCGCGTGTGGCCGCCTCTGGAGCCCGAAGGGGAGGACAGGTCCACCCAGCCCTTCCCGGCGCTGCGGACGAACCGGCAGCCGCCTCCCGCGGCGCTCGCGCCCACTCCCCCGCCTGCGGAGGCGCCCCCGGAGGCACCCCCCGAGTCGCCCCCGGAGCCGCCCGCCGCGGAGGCGCCCCCGGCGCCGGCGAGGCGGCGTACGGGCCTGCTGGCGGGCGGAACCGTGCTGTCCATCGTGCTCGCGGTCGGCGCCCCCACGCTGTTCGGCTACCAGGCCTACAAGTACGGCCGCCCCGCTGACATCGTCCATGTCGTGCAGCCCGGCCAGGCGGGAGTATGGCAGCACGTGTCGTGGCGGGTCACCGTCGACAAGATCAAGGACCCCACCGGCAAGCCGGAGCGGTCGGACCGCCAGTGGCTGAAGGTCGTGGCGACCAGGACCGCGCTCGACGCGGAAGGCGCCATTCGTCACGGAGCGCCGGCCGAGGTCAAGTTCACCGACCGGGCCGGGCGCACCTGGCAGATGGAGAAGGTGAACGACGAGACGCCACCCGACGTCAAGGACAACAAGGTCGGCACGCCGTACCGGCTGGAGTTCATGGGGGTGGTCCCGCCCTCCGTGGCCGACGAGGTCGAGGTCGCCCTGCGGCCGAGCAGCTACCGGGACGTGCCCGAGCAGTCGGCCGAAGATTTCGTGAAGGCGGCGTTCACGTCGACGGAGAGGGACGATCAGGTTCTCCGGTTCCGCCGGTGAGCCTGCTGCGGGTCGCGGCGAGGTCGAACGTGGCGGCGATCAGGCACATCGTCACCAGGGTCACGATCAGGTCCGCCACATAGACGACCGGCACACCGGTCGCGAACCACAGGTACGGCTCCTCGCTCGCCGTGAGATAGCGACCCGCCCTGAGGAGAAAGTCGCCGCCGATGTGCAGGCCGACGTAACAGAGGGCGAACAGCCCGAACAGCGGGGCGCCCCCACGCACCGTCAGGCGCAGGGAGTTGAGCAGCGGGATCCAGCGGCCGGTCCAGCCTGCGCTCAGCTTGACGAGGGCGAGACGCGTCCAGTTGTGGGTGCGCTCCAGGTGGACCGCCGCCTGCTCCAGGCGGGTTCCCCTGATCGTGGTCCGGGTGTCCTCCGCGTAGGCGCCGTAGACGAGGATGCCGACGGTCAGCCACGCGAGCGGAATTGCGAGGGCGTCGATGACGTACGGCCAGACGCCGGCCAGCCACTCCGAGACCGGCTTCCACCCCGGGATGCTCTCCTCGGCCTTGGCCGCGAAGTCGTGCCAGGCGGCCACAGCCGACCGCTGCCCGATCCAGTCGGAGCGCGCCCCCACGGCGGCGGCGACCGCGTTGATCCCGTAGAACGCGAACGCGAGCTCCCCGAACGTGGCCAGCATGCCGGAGTAGCGGCCCTCCTTCGCCTCGTGGCGGCGGCCGAAGTACCACTTCAGCACGTAGGCGACCGCCATCGCCGCCAGGGAGACCTTCGGGTCGAGGTTGAGCAGCCCGGCCGCCACCCCGCTGTCATCCCCACTGCCGGCATCGAGCACGTACCGGTCCGGCTGCCGCATCATGTCGATGCCCGAGAACTCGCGAGCGTCCTCGGCGACGAATCCCCAGGTCGTGTAGATGCCGGCGAAGACGAGCGCGGTGCGGTTGAGGGCGTTGAGCAGGCTCTCCTTGGCCTCGCCGCCCGCGCGCCGGGCCTGCGTCTCCAGCAGCGCCTCGCGGATGACGTACAGCATGCCGACGGTCGTCGCGAGCGACGTCATCACGACCAGCGTGAAGAGGAACATCACCACCACGAGGCGGGCCTGGTACCACGAGCCGTGCGAGATGGTGGCGGCCAGCAGGAGCAGCGCCCACCGCACGAGCCGTCCGGCCGAGAACCAGAGGATCAGCGGGAGGGCGCACTTCGCGAGGATCCGCAGGGCGTTCAGCGGCAGCGCGTACGGCGACAGCGCCCAGGAGGCCCGGCGCGGCGCGGCATCCTGGCGAGGGGCGGCAAGTGCGGACGTTCCGGACACCTGCCGCATGCTATCGGGTCACACCTCCAACTACCTCGCGTTGCGCCCGATCACCCCGTCGCCACCTGAGAGCGCGTTTCCGCGATCCACCCGCTCCTCCTGGCGGCCTTGACGCGTCAGGCCACGTGAAGCCATGCGCGCAGTGCTCGGCGAATGACTTCGCTGGCGCTGGTTTGATCGCGCTTGGCCCTTGTGATCAAAGCGGAGCGCAACTCGGGATCGAGCCTCACCGGAACCACATCGGCAGGCGCGGAACCGATGGGACGCCTGCCTCCCCGGCGACGAAGCGTCTCCACGTCGTATCCCTCTTCGGCTTCTTCCGCCAGGGCGGTTATGAGCTCGTCCGTAACCGGCACGCCATTCGAGGTCGGAACGTCTTCGTCCATCCTAGACATGCTCCCTCCTCGATCCCCCTTGCAAGAGATCCCGGTATTTCCGCCTCATGGGCATCGCATGTATAGCGAGTTCCCGGCCGTCATCGAGGTGAAGCACGATCGTTTCCAGCAGGTTCCCCGCACGGTCCGGACCGAGTCGCAGCTCCCGTCGCGGCCCCTCTTCATCCTCGCGAGCGAGGGGATAGGCAATGAGGAACCCCCTTGTCGCGTGAACCACGTCCTCGTAGGCGATGCCGTGCTTGAGCGCGGCCTTGTGCACCTCCACGGTAGCAAACGTAATACGAAACGTTTAGTCACGCAGGGTAAACTGAACATCACCTCTCGCGCAGAAGGCCGGTGCGTTCGCGGGAACGGACCGGCCTTCTGTGAAGCGGTGGATCAGACGGCGACCGAGAGCTGGGCGACCTCGCCGAGCTTGGCCTCGACGGGGACGTCCTTGGTGACGCCGCCGCCGGCGATGATGCGGACGGTCCACTGACCGGGAGCCGCGAAGAAGCGGAAGATGCCCTCGTCGGAGACGACGACCTCGCCGGTGAACTCGCCGCTGTGGTCCAGCAGGCGAGCGTACGCCGTGCCGGCGCCGGACACGACGCCCTGGATCACGGCCTGGTTGGACAGGTCGATACCGGCCGGCAGCGCGACGGTCTGCTCAGGAGCAGCGCAACCCTGGGTGGTCATCAGCGGGCCTCCCCCAACTCGATCGGCACGCCCACGAGCGAGCCGTACTCGGTCCACGAACCGTCGTAGTTCTTGACGTTGGGCTGGTCGAGCAGCTCGTGCAGCACGAACCAGGTGTGCGCGGAGCGCTCGCCGATGCGGCAGTAGGCGATGGTGTCCTTGGCGAGGTCCACGCCGGCGCCGGAGTAGAGCTCGCGGAGCTCGTCGTCGGAGCGGAAGGTGCCGTCGTCGTTGGCCGCCTTGGACCACGGGATGTTGCGGGCGGTGGGCACGTGGCCACCGCGCTGCGCCTGCTCCTGCGGCAGGTGGGCCGGGGCGAGCAGCTTGCCGGTGAACTCGTCGGGCGAGCGCACGTCGACCAGGTTCTGCTTGCCGATCGCGGCGACGACGTCGTCGCGGAAGGCGCGGATGTCGTTGTTCGGCTCCTGGGCCACGTACTGCGTGGCCGGGCGCTCGACGACGTCCTCGACCAGCTCGCGGGACTCCAGCTCCCACTTCTTGCGCCCGCCGTCGAGCAGCTTGACGTTCGCGTGGCCGTAGACCTTGAAGTACCAGTAGGCGTAGGAGGCGAACCAGTTGTTGTTGCCGCCGTACAGAACGACGGTGTCGTCGTTGGCGATGCCCTTGGCGGACAGCAGGGCCTCGAAACCGGCCTTGTCGACGAAGTCGCGGCGGACCGGGTCCTGCAGGTCCGTCCTCCAGTCGATCTTCACGGCACCGCGGATGTGACCCTTGTCGTAGGCGCTGGTGTCCTCGTCGACCTCGACGAGCACGACACCCGGCGTGTCGAGGTTGGCCTCGACCCAGTCGGCGTCCACCAGAACGGCGGAGCGGCTCATTGGATTCTCCCAGGTTGTAGACGGCGAATGAGCAGGTACGTTTCGCAGCCCAGGCAGAAGCCGAACGCTGCGTTGAGGAAGGCGGCCAGCAGTGCCGCTGCTGTCGCACCCAAGGCCAGTGCGGTGATCCCCACCGCGAATCCGATCAGTCCCACCATCGCGAACCCCAGCCCGACGGCCTGCGCGAACCGCGGCGGCGCCGCGTCCTCCGTCTCGGCCGGCGGCCCCAGCCTCGGACGTACGAACCGGCGGAAGACCAGCCCGTACGGCGACGCGTCAGCGGCGCCGAGCGCGAAGACGAGCGCCTGCGCGGCGAGGAGCCAGGGATTCTGCGTGACCAGTACGGCCGCGAGGACCAGGCTGGTCACGGCCGCGCCGAAACGCGGGCCACGAGGGTCGATCTGCATCGTGGGGATGCTCCTGAAGGATTCTTGGAACGCGGCACGAAGCCGCAGGAATCACCCTCAGGCCATGCGACAGAGCGAGGTCGCGACGCGGCAGAAGTCCACCGCGCGCCGCTTCGTGAGCAGCTCTGTCGTGGGAGTCATGGTCATGACAGTACCTTCCGTCTCGGCATCTGTCACACCTTGTCCGATGGATGAGACGGCCCATGAGACGCGCCGTCCACGGCCGCGCCGAGGGCCGCGATCACGTCGGCCTTGCGCGGCTGGCCCGCCGCCCTCTTCACGACGTTGCCCGATTCGTCCAGGACGAGCACGGTGGGGGTGCGCAGCACCTCGAAGCGCCTGACCAGGTCGAGGCGCGACTCCGCGTCGATCTCCACGTGCCGGACGCCGGGCACCAGGGCGGCCACCTCGCCCAGGATCCGGCGAGTGGCCCGGCACGGCTGGCAGAACGCGGTCGAGAACTGCACCAGCGTGGCGCGCTCGCCGAGGTCGGCGCCGAGATCCGCGCTCGTCACCGGGGCGTGTTCCACGGCCCGCATCCTCCCGTCACGCCGTCTCAGGACCAGTCCGACTACCACGCCCAGGACGAGCGTGGCCACGAGGGTCGAGACACCTGCCATCACGGTGTGCAACCGTACGCCCGGTAAGGCTGATTCCCGTACCAGATCACGGGAAGGTCACAGCGTGGCGGTCACCAGGACGCGGCCGCCCGAGTCGGCGAGCTCGATCCGGTCGATCTGGCCCGGCCGCAACGCCGTCGAGCCTTCGAGGACCATCTTCTGCCCGCGGTATTCCCCCGCTCCCACGGTCCAGCTGCCGAGGGCCGAGACCGTGCCGTCCTTCGCGACCGCGCGCAACGTGCAGACTGTGCCCGCGGGAACTCCCGCGACCCTGGCGACGACCTGCGTCCCGCCGTCCTGCGGGACGAGCCGTACGGCGATGCGCGCGTCGCCGCTGCGCCCGCGGGCCTCGGGCGGCGCCGTGACGGTGGCCTCCGCGGGCGGGTCCTCCACCTTCTTCGCCACGGCGCCCGGCGACCGCTCGGGTCCCGGCGACGACGCGGCCGGCTCCCGCAGGTCGAAAAGCCGCTGCTCCGGCACGTCCTGCTGCGCCGCGGGCGCCTGGCCGGCGGCCGCCGAGTCGGCGGCCCCGCCCACGGCGCTCTGCGTGGCCGGCGCCGCGGCGACCGATGCGGCGTCGTCCGAGACGTCCTGCGCCGCCGACAACCACGCCGTGCCGCCCACCGCCGCGACCACGACGGACGCGGCGAGCGCCAGCAGCACCCGGGACGGGCGCTTGCGGCCGGCGGGCGGGACCGACGCCGCCGCGACCTCGGGAACACCCTCGGGAACGCTCTCCGGAACACTCTTGGAGACACCCGAGACGACACCCGCGACGACGCCGTCGAGCACGGCGCGCGGCGGCGCCGCGGCGCGCTCGATGTCCTCGGCCGACACACGGGCCAGCAGCGGCGGCAGGCCGGACAGCTCGGCCAGCTCCGCCCGGCACGCCGCGCAGGTCTCCAGGTGGGCCTCGACCTCGGCGGTCTCCTCGGCGTCGAGCGCCCCCAGCACGTACACGCCGAGTGAGATCCGCACCTCCTCGCAGGTCATGGCGCCAGCCCCCGTTCCTCCAGGGCGAGTTTCAGCGCCCGGAGGGCGTAGTAGGTCCGCGACTTCACCGTGCCCGGCGGGATGCCGAGGATCTCCGACGCCTCCTTCACCGATCTCCCCCGGTAGTACGTCTCCAGGAGCACCTCGCGGTGCTCCGCCCTGAGCGAGGCCAGCGCCTCGGCCACCCCCCACGACTCGACGGCCCGTTCGAGCTCGTCGTCGGCGGGCAGCACGGCGAGCGCCTCGTCCCCCGTCTCCTGCGGCCTGGACTTGCGGGCCCGGTGCTGGTCGACGACGAGGTTGCGGGCGACGGTGAACAGCCACGCGCGAACCGGGCGTCCCTGGAGCCCGGAGGGATGCCGCCAGGCCCGAAGCAACGTCTCCTGCACCACGTCCTCCGCCCTGCCCGGATCACCGGTCAACCGCAGCACGTAGCCGTACAGCGGCCCTCCGTGATCCTCCCAAAGTGCGCGTATGAGCTCCTCGTCGGCGGTTCCGGCTGGACTCACATCCTCATCACGTACGCCGGGACCCGGCGGTTCAGCGGTGTGACGATCGTCACGCGGGCCCTCAGCGGAGGGGGACATCGGACGCGGTGCCCTGCACCGCGAGCCCTTCGCTCGTGGACTTCACCCGGGTGATCCTGAGGTTGAGCGGCAGGTCCTTCACCGGCACCGTGAACGAGATGAGCCGCTCGGGGTTCGGCACGGGGATGCCGCCGGCGATCTTCACGTTGGTGGGCGTGAGCCGTATCGCGCCCTGCACGACCTGGATCTTCAGGTCGGCGGTGACCGGCACCTGGTTGCCGAGCACGCTCACATTGCCCGAGACGCGGAGCGCGTCGTCGCCGGTGCCCTCGACCTTGATGCCGCGGGGGGCGCGGGCCGACAGGGTCTCCCGGGAGATGACCACGGTCCCCGTCACGCGCTCGGCCCGGATCTCGGTGGCGGCGGCGTTCTGGATCAGATCGGAGAGCGGGGCGGTGACGCCGTACAAGGTGGCGTCGATGCGCTCGAGCCGGATGCCCTCCCGCTCCACCTCGCCGATGCCGATGGCGATCTCCTCGTACCGGCCCGAGAGGGCCTGGGTGAGGAACGGTATGCCCTTCACCTGCACCGACGGCGTCTGTGCCAGGTCGTACTTCGCTTCGACCTGCCGGGCGATCTCACGCTGCACCCCGACCACGGCGACCCGGTCGAGCACGACGAGCAGGATGGCCAGCAGGGTCACGGCCACGACCAACTTGCGCATCCGACTCCTCCGAAGGCGCCTTTGTGATCAGAGTAGTGCCTCATCCCCCGGCGAAGGGAGGTAAAACCTCGACCACGGCACCCTCGGGCAGGTCGATCGCCGCCGGATCGCGCGTACCCGCCGGGGCGCCGTCGACGAGGAAGGAGCACCGGCGCAGCACGCGCTCGACGGCCGGGTCGCGTGAGACCTGCGCGAGCAGGTCCCCCAGTGTCTCGGCGTCGAACGCCTCCTCAGGCACGCCCGCGGCATCCTTCGCCGCCGCCCAGTAGCGGATCGTTCCCCTGGCCATGACGCGCCGCTCCCCTCGATTCCCGGCCACCCGCCGGTAGCTCTCCGTCACCGTCACGTTACGGCGGTAAAGCACGTGACGTGTTGTTCACACGGGTGACGCTCATTGGACGCAAACTTCGTGTGGGCTACCCTACGAATTATGGACTCGGGCGATGTGGCCCCCGGGTCCTTACGTGTTTGTACGGCTGTCGCGGTTTCCAGTGCTGCAAACGGCGCCGAGCCGACATGGTGCGAGGAGGCTCATGTGAGCAATCTGCTCCTGCTGACCAACGCTCTGGAGCCGTCGGCGGAGGTGCTCCCGGCCCTCGGACTGCTGCTTCACTCGGTGCGGGTCGCGCCCGCCGAGGCCTCCGCGCTGATCGACACGCCCCCGGCCGACGCCATCCTGGTGGACGCGCGCCGCGAGCTCGTGCAGGCCAAGAGCCTGTGCCGGCTGCTGCGGACGACCGGCGTCACCTCCCCGCTGATGGCGATCGTGACCGAGGGCGGTCTGGCGGCGATGTCGGCGGAATGGGGTGTCGACGACGTGCTCCTCGACACCGCGGGACCGGCGGAGGTCGAGGCCCGGCTGCGCATGGCGGTGGGACGGCTGGCGCTGGCCGCCGCCGAGGAGGTCCCCGACGAGATCCGCAGCGGCGACCTGACGATCGACGAGGCGACCTACACGGCCCGGCTGCGCGGGCGCGCGCTGGACCTCACGTTCAAGGAGTTCGAGCTGCTGAAGTACCTCGCCCAGCACCCGGGCCGGGTCTTCACCCGGGCCCAGCTGCTGCAGGAGGTCTGGGGCTACGACTACTTCGGCGGCACCCGGACCGTGGACGTGCACGTAAGGCGCCTGCGGGCCAAGCTGGGCGCCGAGTACGAGGCGCTCATCGGAACGGTCCGCAACGTCGGCTACCGCTTCGTCCCCGACCGTGGCGGCGAGCAGCAGAACGAGGCCGAACCCGCTCGACGCTGATGGCCCGCCCCGACGGGGGCGGGCCACCGCGTTTCGCCGGTTACCTGACGAGGTTGATACGGCCGGTCGCCGGCGGGGCGATCGGCGAGTGCGCGCCCATGTAGGCGACGAACGCGTCGATGTCCAGCGGCCCGCTCCACAGGTCGGTGCCCTGGGTGAAGACGCTGAAGCCGTCACCGCCGCCGACGAGGAAGTTGTTGGCGGCCACCCGGATCTGCTGGGCGTCGGTCACCGCGGTCCCGTTGATCTTGATGTCGGAGACCCGCGAGCCCACCGGCTTCGTCGTGTCGAAGGTGTAGGTCAGCGACGCGGACGGCTGGAGGATCCGCTGCGTGATGCCGCCGGTCACCGGGTCGACCGTCCAGATCTGCTGCTCCAGCAGCGCCTTCAGCTGGGCCCCGTTGAGCGTGACGACCTGCATGAGGTTGTTGAACGGCTGCACCTGGAAGGCCTCGCCGTACGTCACGACGCCGTCGCCCTCGGAGCCGCTCTGCGCGTAGGTCAGGTCGGTCCGCACGCCGCCCGGGTTCATCAGCGCGATCTCCGCGTTGCCGCCGTCCTTCGTCGCCTCCAGCTGCGCGTCGGCGATGAGGTCGCCGAGCGGGGTCTCGCCCACGTTGCTGCCGCGCCCGATGTTGGCCGTGATCTGGCCGACCGGCTTGTTCGCGACGGTCGAGACCCGCTCCTGCCAGGTCTTGATGTACGCCTCGGTGTCGGCGTCCGGGGTGACGGTGCGCGTCACCACGTTGTTCTTCGCGACGACGCTGGAGCGGACGATGTCCTTCGTCTTACGGTCGACCCGGAAGTCGATCTGCGTGATCGCGCGGCCGAACGACGAGCCCTGGGTGTAGACGCGGTCCTGGCCCGCCGGGTCCTTCACCTTGCAGACGTACGCCTGGTGGCTGTGGCCGCTGATGACCAGGTCGATCTGCGGGTCGAGGCCCTTGGCGATCCGCGAGCCGTTGCCGGGGACGACCGGGCACGAGCTGGGGTCCTGGTTCGGGGTGATGTTGTCGCCCTCGTGGACCAGCACGACCTGTGCCTTGACGCCGTGCTTGGCGAGCTCCTTCGACACCTTGTTGGCCGCCGCGACCTCCTCGGTGAACTGCAGGCCCTTGATGCCGGCGGCGGTGACGATGTTCGGGGTGGTCTGGGTCACCAGGCCGATGAAAGCGATCTTCACGCCGTTGATCTTCTTGACGTAGAAGGGCGGCAGGGCGTAGTCGCCCTTGCCCTCCTTGATCACGTTCGCCCCGAGGTAGTCGAAGCTCGCGCCCTTCCACTCACCGGCGGGGGAGCAACCGTCGACGGGGTGGCAGCCGCCGTTCATGATGCGGTTGAGCTCGTCGATGCCCTCGTCGAACTCGTGGTTGCCGGCCGAGGAGGCGGTCAGGCCGAGCGTGTCGAGCAGGGCGACGGTCGGCTCGTCGTGGTAGGCGGCGGACAGCAGCGGCGAGGCGCCGATGAGGTCGCCCGCGCCGACCAGGAGGGTGTTGGGGTCGCGCAGCTGCTTGAGGTGCGCGGCCAGATAGGAGGCGCCGCCCGCGATCGAGTACTTCCCGTTGGGGAGACCGGTCTGCGTACCCTTGGCGTCGTCGGTGAGCGGCCCGTTCGGGTCGAGGATCCGGGAGCTGGACCCGGTCGGGGGCTCGAGGTTGCCGTGGAGGTCGTTGATGGTCAGCAACCGGACGGGGACGGAGGGGCCGGGCTTCTTGTCGTGCTTGCCGGCTTGGGGAGAGGGAGATGCGGCGGCCGTGCCCATCGTGAGGGCCGCGACGCCCACCACGGCGGCGCCGGCGACGGCCAGTCGCGTCAGGGATGCTCGGGTCATGACCTCCGACAGTAGAGCGGGGACCTGAGCGGGAAATTGCGCAGAGATAACGATTCAGGGAGGGAACGCATGGCGTCTATTGCCGAAGCCCGGTACGGGAATCGCCTGTCCTTCACCTATCGTGCCAGACATGGACGTACGCGTGGAGATCACGGAACGGCTCGATGACGAGCAGGTGGCGGCGGTGCTCGCCCTGGTGGAGGCGGCCGCCGAGGCCGATGGTGTCGGTCCGCTCAACGAGCACGTGATGCTCCAGGTGCGCCACGGCTCCGAGCCGGGCGCGAGAGCCGTACTGCTGTACGCGGACGGGAACGTCGCGGGCTTCGCCCACCTCGATCCGGCGGACCCCGAGGAGGGGCCCAGCGGCGAACTCGTGGTGCATCCCGCCTTCCGCCGGCGCGGCCTGGGCCGGCGACTGCTCGGCGCCGCGCTGGAGGCGAGCGGGGGCCGGCTGCGCCTGTGGGCGCACGGCGACCTGCCCGGCGCCGCCCGTCTCGCCGCGAGCGCGGGCCTGGCCCGGGTGCGGTCGCTGTGGCAGATGCGCCGCCCGCTGTCGGAGCCCCTGCCCGCCGCCGTCCTCCCTGAGGGCGTACGGCTGCGCGCGTTCGAGCCCGGGCGCGACGAGAAGGCGTGGCTCGCGCTCAACGCCCTGGCCTTCGCCACCCACCCCGAGCAGGGCTCGTGGACGCTCGACGACCTCGAACTGCGGGAGCGGGAGGCATGGTTCGACCCCGCCGGCTTCTTCCTCGCCGTACGGGGAGACGCGCTGGCGGGCTTCCACTGGACCAAGGTGCACGACGGCGACGAGCCGATCGGTGAGGTCTACGTGGTGGGGGTCGCGCCCGGCGAGCGCGGCACGGGCCTCGGCCGGGCGCTGACCCTCGCCGGGCTCGCCCACCTGCGCGCGCTCGGCCTCGGTCACGTCATCCTCTACGTGGACGAGGAGAACGCCGCGGCGGTCCGGCTGTACGAGTCGCTCGGCTTCACCCGGTGGAAGACCGACGTGATGTACCGGCGGTGAACGCCGACGGGCCGGTCCCCTTCCGAGGGCCGGCCCGTCTGTGGAGAAGTGTCCTCTATCCCAGGATGAGATTGAGGATGAAGTAACCGATCGCGGCCACGACGGCCGCGGCCGGAATCGTAAGGACCCATGCGGTCACGATGTTGCCGGCGATGCCCCACCGCACGGCCGACAGCCGCTTGGTGGCGCCGACGCCCATGATGGCGCTGGTGATCGTGTGCGTGGTCGAGATCGGCGCGCCGAACCCGATGGCCGCCGTGTAGAGGACGCCGGCCGCCGCCGCCTCGGCCGCGAAGCCCTGCGGCGGGTCGAGGTGGATGATCCTGCGGCCCAGCGTGCGCATGATGCGCCAGCCGCCGGCGTACGTGCCGAGGGAGATCGCCAGCGCCGACGCGGTGATGACCCACTCGGGGATGTCCGAGTTCTGGGGGACGTACCCTCCGACGACCAGCGCGAGGAAGATCACGCCCATCGTCTTCTGCGCGTCCTGCAGGCCGTGGCCGAGGGCCATCCCGGCCGCGGACACCGTCTGGGCGTACCGGAACCCCTTGCCCGCCTTGTGGGGATTGGCCTTGCGGAAGATCCACAAGATCGCGATCATGATGAGCGCGCCCAGGAAGAAGCCCACGACCGGGGACAGCACCATCGGGATGACGACCTTCTCGACCACCCCGCCCCATTTCACGGCCTCGGTCGCGGCCAGGGCCGAGCCGATCAGGCCGCCGATGAGAGCGTGACTGGAGGACGAGGGCAGGCCGAAGTACCAGGTGATGAGGTTCCAGACGATGGCCCCGATCAGTGCGGCGCCGACGATGATCAGGCCGTGCCTGCCGTCCGGAGGAGCGATGATCCCCTTGCCCACGGTCGAGGCGACCGACGTGCCCAGATGCGCGCCGATGAAGTTCATGACCGCGGCCATGAGCAGCGCCAGCCGGGGTGTCAGAGCGCGGGTCGAGACGGAGGTGGCGATGGCGTTGGCCGCGTCGTGGAAACCGTTGGTGTAGTCGAACACCAGCGCGATGACGACCACGCCGATGACAAGCGCGAGCTCCACTTAGCTTTCCTTGACCGCGATCGACTCGATCGTGTTCGCGACGTGCTCGAAGGCGTCGGCCGCGAGCTCGAGCTGCTCGATGACCTCGCGCATCTTCATCACGGTCAGCGCGTCGTACTCGCCGCTGAACAGCTTCGCCAGCAGCCTGCGGTAGACCTGGTCGGCCTGGTTCTCGAGTCGGTTGATCTCGATCCAGTACTCGTTGAGGTGCTGCATCCCGCGCAGGCGCGGCATCGCGTCCGCCGTGAGCTCAGCGGCCCGTTCGAGGACCTCCACCTGGCGTACGACCTCTTTGGGCAGGTGGTCGATCTGATACAGGACGATCAGGTCGGCCGCGGCCTCCATGTAGTCCATCACGTCGTCGAGATTCGACGCGAGGCGGTAGATGTCCTCACGGTCGAAGGGCGTGATGAAGCTCTCGTTCAACCGGTTCATGATCGCGTGAGTGCGCTCGTCGCCCGCGTGTTCGCAGGCGCGCATCTTCTCGGCCAGAGCCTCCCGGTCCGAACCGTCGCTGATGATCTCGACCAGCAGACGCGATGCGGTGACGAGGTTGTTCGCCGAGTCGGCGAACAAGTCGTAGTAGCTGTCCTCACGGGGCGTGAGACGCAGGCGCACGTCGTTTCTCCAGATGTGCGGGGACGGTCCGCAGAGAAGGGTACGGGTTACCAGTGGAAATGCGAAGTTCAGGCCGTACAAGCCCGCTTGTAACCTACTCTTCCCCTTCCCGCTGCCCAGAACGGCTCCCGTGACACACTTGTTGCCTCAGACGCTTCAGATCTTGGTGCGGTGGAAGTTCAGGAACGATCTGCTCGGCGTCGGCCCCCGCTGCCCCTGGTAGCGCGAGCCGTACCGGTCCGAGCCGTACGGGAACTCGGCGGGCGAGCTGAGCCGGAACATGCAGAGCTGCCCGATCTTCATCCCGGGCCACAGCTTGATCGGCAGTGTGGCGACATTGGACAGTTCGAGTGTGACATGTCCCTCGAAACCGGGGTCGATGAAGCCGGCCGTCGAGTGCGTCAGCAGGCCCAGCCGCCCCAGGCTCGACTTGCCCTCCAGCCGCGAGGCGATGTCGTCGGGCAGGCTGATCACCTCGTACGTGCTGGCGAGCACGAACTCGCCAGGATGCAGGATGAACGGCTCGTCGCCGTCCGGTTCCACCTGCCGGGTGAGATCGGGCTGCTCGATCGCGGGGTCGATGTGCGGGTAACGATGGTTCTCGAACACCCGGAAGTAGCGGTCCAGTCGCACGTCGACGCTGGACGGCTGGATCATCGCCGGGTCGTAGGGGTCGAGCTTCACCCTGCCCGACTCGATCTCGGCACGGAGGTCACGATCGGAAAGCAGCACGGGTGCAAGGCTAGTAGGCCATTTCAGCGGCAGGTGTCGCGGATCTTCGCGTCGGGACTGCAGGAGCACGCCCTGTATCCGCTACAGTAGGGGCAGCGACAGGCTCCACAGCCGGTCACGCGGGTGTAGTTCAATGGCAGAACATCAGCTTCCCAAGCTGACAGCGCGGGTTCGATTCCCGTCACCCGCTCCACTCACGAAGGCCCAGGTCAGGGACAGATTCCCAACCCGAGCCTTGATTCTTTCTGCGGCTCTTTGATCTTCTCGTGCCATTAGCGTGCCATTAGCCCTTGGTCAGCTCACCGGAGCCAGCAGCCCGGCCGGGTCGTCGCCCTCGTCGTCGTCGCGCCGGATGATCTGCCGGTCGATGGCATCCGTGATCGTCTTGTCGGCACCGCGTACGGCGTGCTGATAGATCATCGCGGCTCGGACGTTGTCGTGACCCATCCGGGCCATGAGGTCCTTGAGCCCCGCACCCGACTCGGCCGCGAGCATGTTTCCGGTGTGACGCAGATCATGGAAGTGAAGGCCAGGGAGACCCATCTCCTTGACCACATCCACCCAGCGCGTACGGGTGTTGAAGCCGCTACGCCGCAACGGGCCACCCTTAGCACCGGGGAAGAGGAGCGCGCCCGGATCGTCCTGGACGTAGGTCGCCAGGTGCTCACGCAGGGCCGGAGTGATGCCTTGGGGGATGCCGACCACTCGCCGACCCGCCTTGGACTTGGGCGGCCCGAGAACCAGTTCCCCGGTGGAGCGTTCGACGAAGGCCGCCCGAACACGCACGGTCCCGGCGTCCAGGTCGAGGTCACTGCGACGAAGGGCGCTCACCTCACCCCATCGCAGACTGGCGAAGGTGGCGAGCAGCACCAGGGCGCGGAAACGTCTGTCCTGAGTGCAGTCGGCCCGGCCGTCCATGCCCATCGCCCAGAGCGCTCGTTCGGCGTCCGCGCGAGTCCGGAAGACCTCGGGATGAGTGCGCATCTCGCCATGCCGCTGGAAGCGCAGCCGGTACGCCCCGTTCTTGAGCTTGCGGACATTGCCGACAGGACGACGGCCAACCCGGTCCGCCAGGTCGAATACCTGAGCGACAGTGAGCACCGGACGCTCTTGCGCATGCTCGTCGCCGGCCCCGCGGATCCGGCATGGGTTGCGCGGGATGATGTGGTCCTCCTCGGCCGCCGTCATCAGCACGGCCCGCAGCAGCCGGTACGCCTTGGCCGCGACCGACACGGAGACGCCGTTGCCGAGCAGGTCGGCCCTCCACTGCCGAATCATGGCCGTCGAGAGCTTGCCGAGCTGAACACCGCCGAGGTGCGGAGTGATGTGCTTGTTCAGCAGCCACCTATAGAGATCGACAGTGCGGGGACGCAGGCCGGGACGCTGGGATATCCAGTTCTCGGCATAGTCGCGGAGCTTGACCTTGCCGCGATCGGGGTCGGTCCACTCCCCCTTGATGATCTGTGCTTCAACGAGGGACAGGGCCCGCTCGGCGTCACCCTTGCGTTCGTAGGTCTCGGACCCCGAGCGGATCTGTCCGTCCGGGCCGGGATAGCGGATTTGGTAGCGCCCGGACGGGAGCTTGCGGATGTTGCCGAAACGGCGGTGACCGTCCTTGTTGGCCATCAGGCCGCCCTCCCGGTGACGTCATGGGCCGTCAGCGGCGCGACCGTGCTCGCGACGACGAAGGCGGTCAACGCGGACTCGGAGATGCGGACGTGGCGACCGACCTTCACGAACTCGATGCGCCGTTCGGCCACCAAGCGGCGGACGAAGCGGACCGAGGTGTTCAGGCGGGCCGCCGCTTGCGGGACAGTGAGCAGTTGATCCAAGGTGGTCCTCCTTTCACGCGGCGGACTGAGTTGCCGAAAGATCTCGACCCTCTGCTTGGGCTTGGAGCTGGTTCATGTGGTTGCGCCAGCGCTGGCGTTCGTGGACCGAGCGCAGGAGCCGGACGCCGATGGGGGCCAACTCGGGATCACCGGGCTTGACCGGCCGCCAGATGTAGCGGTGGGGATCGACCGGCTCGTCAGGCAGGCCGAGCGCTTCCAGGACCCAGGTGCGCCGGTCTTGCTTGTGCTCCGTGAGGGTCTTGTTCGACCACTTCCGTGAGACGAGGACGCGTCGGCCTGCGTAGCCGAGGTGATCGGGCTTGTGTGCCTTGCCCTTGCACCGCCCAGGGGCCATGCCGGGCTTGGCGCCTTTGGGCTGGACGCCGTACCGCAGCCAGTTCGGGCACGTCGGAGAGCAGGGTTCGAACCGCAGGGCGTCGAGCAGCCGTTCGGCGTGTGCCTTGCGGCGTGGGTCGTCGGTGCCGAGGGCGTCGCCGAGGCTCTTGGTGAGGTGCTTGGACAGGTACTGGATGAGCTGGTCGGCGTCCGGGGTTCCGGCGAGGACGCTTTGTATGTCGAGCTGGTCGCCGAAGCGGAGGACGTGCAGGGGTTCGGCCTCGTCGTCCTGGTCGAGCTTGTCGAGGGCCTGTTCCCAGGTCGGCAGCAGTTCCCCGGTGGCGGGGTCGAGGTAGCCGGTCCCGTCCTCCCACACGGGCAGGTGGTCGCCCTCGAAGCGGACTTCGTCGGTCGGGGGCCACCACACTTGGTGGTAGGTGGCGACGATGATCTGCCGCAGTTCCGCACGGGGCAGGGTGCCGCGGATCGCCATGTGCAGGTGCGGGGCGAGCCGCTTTTGCGGTTCGACGGTGGCGAAGTACTGCACGTCATATCCGGCGACCCGGCGGAGGTTCTGCACGAAGCGGTCCACGAGCTTGGAGAAGTGCAGTGCGTCGCGGGCCGCCCGCGCGTAGTCGTACCGGTCCGGGTCGAGGGGCGCACCCTCCAGCACCCGCCCGTAGGAGGGCAGCGTGAGCGTGACGAACATCGACGGCCGGTAGACCTTGCCGTCCGAGCCGGTGAAGGTCCGCCCGAGCGTGGTCTTGGTCATGTGCCGCTTGGGCAGGTCCGGGGCATCCTGCCGCCGCTTCGTGGAACGGGATCGCTTGCCGGAGGTGCGGCCGAGGACGTTGCCGCGCATGCCCGCGGCGTTGATGTCCTCGTCCAGGTCCTCGATCGCGGCGTCCAGGTCGGTGGTGTCGCCGCCGGCCTTTTCCACCTCGTCCCGCCACGTCTGCGCGTCGGCCCGCAGCTCCACGAGGTGACGCTGATACTCATCGGCGTTGTCCGGAAGGTTCACCGGCTCGGCTTCCAGGTGCCAGCCCTCCCGGCACTGCGCCCGCCGAAGCTGCCGGTTGCGCTTGGCACACGGCGGGCACTTGCTCTCCAGCGTCGCCCCGCATGGCACGTCGACCACTTCGACTTGCCCGGTGAGGATGTCCTGCCGCCGCAGCGGCACCGGCCGGATGCAGACGCCGTACTGCTTGGCGATCTCTTCCACAACCTCACGGGCCAGCGGTTGAGCCATCCGCACGGCGCGAGGTGTGGAGCGGTCATGCGGGTTGGTCACCGGTCACCGTCCCAGGAGCCGAGGGGGTCGAGGAGGTCGGCCGGGCCGAGGCCATCGACCATCACCGCGGCCTTTTCGCCGCACTCGTGGCACTCGACGATGCCGCGCACCGGATCGAGCCACAGCACATCGAGCGCCCCGCAGCCCGAGCAGCGCAGGCCGTCGAGGACGTGAGCCAGGCGCATCATCGGCCCTCCCCCGCGAACTCGGCGACCATCGAGCGGATATCCGTGTCGGAGACGTAGGCGGCCCGGACTCGCACCGGATCGGGTGAGGTCTCCAAGCGGATGTAGCCGACGCCCGCGCCCAGCTCGGGAACCGGTGAGATGTGATCAGCGAGGGCTCCCCGGTCGCGGGCACCGTCGCCGAGAACCATGTCCACCTGCTCGGACTCGTCCAACCGGAGCGCGATCTTGTCGGGAAACAGGTTGCGGATGTTCATGACCTCCTTGCGGGGGTCCTGGAGCGCGGCCATGACCCCGACGCCGACCGCCCGGCCCTGCGTGGTCAGGGTGGCCAAGGCCGCCGTGATCCGCTGACGGAGTTGCTTGTCCGGTTGGTAGGCGGTCAGGAACGCCACCTCATCCACGAGCACCAGGACGAACGGGTCGCTGGGCGTGGATGTGTGTGAGCGCTGGAGGCCGGCGAACCGGTCGGCCCGCTCCTGCATCACCAAGACCGCCTCGTCGAGCAGGTCGGCGCACTCCTTCGGATCGGCCGCGTACCGGGAGCCGAACAGCGCGCGGCCGAAGGACAATTCCATCCGCTTGGGGTCGAGCGCCCACACCTGTACCAGGCCCGCCCGCATCGCCGGGAGAAGCCCGCGGATTGTCGACCACAGGTAAGAGCCCTTACCGGCCCCGGTCGCGCCCGCGATCAGGACATGCGTGCCATGGACCTTCAGCCGCAAGGGTGTGCCGTCCTCGCACCGCCCGATCTCGACCGGCCCCACCGAGGCGACCTCGGGCACCGGCAGCGCGGGCAGTGGCTCGGCGAGCGGATCGCGCCGGGGGAAGGTGAGCACGAGCCGCCCGGCCCGAGCAATCGCGACCCGGCAGGAGGGCGCGCCGAAGCCGTGGGCCAGGTGCTCGATGCGGTCGGCCCAGTCCGTGACGGCCTGGCCGTTGAGCATCTTCACACTGACGCGGTCGGCCCAGCCGTCGCACTCGACACGGATCAGGCGGGGCAGGTAGTCGCGTCCTCGGATGTGCCGTCCGAGGCCGGAGACGACCATGACCGGTTGCCAGTGCCGCCGGTAGACGGAGACGAGTCGCCACCAGGCCAGCAGGGGCCAGCCGACCATGCGCAGGAACGAGGCCCGATCCAGCAGCGCCCACGACAGCCCGGCCGAGGGCAGGAACCCGGCCATCACCAGGGCCAGGCGCCAGCCGTACAGGGTCCAGATCACCCCGAGGCCGACCGGCACGGCCACCGCGACCGGATGCCGAACCACGAGGCGGACCAGGCCCGTGAGCAGGCGGGATAGCCAGATCACGAGGGTGACGATGGCGGGGGTTTGCATGACGGCCGGGCGGAAGACCACGGCGGTGTCTGGGGTGGTGGAGACGAGGTTGCGTGCCTCGTCGCCGGGAAGTTTCTTGAACATTAGGCTTGGTGTCCTCTCAGGCATTGGCGTGTGTGAGAGATCCCGGGGGCCGCTGGAATGCCAGTTCCAGCGGCCCCGCTCGTGTGTCAGGCCGCCGTGTCCGTGGCCTGGGCGTGTTCGGCGTGCAGTCGTTCGCAGTCGGCCAGGTACCGCGCGGCGGCGTTGAAGATCTCCCTGGCGATCTCCAAGTCCTCGGTGGTGACCGGCCCGGCCCCGGTGGTCGAGACCGTCACGTCCGCCTCGTCGGACTCCAGGACCAAGTACGGCCGCCCGGACTCCAGCGCCCGAGCACGCGCCCGAGTGATCGAGGCGTAGAACGAGATCCCGATGCGCGGACGTTCGCCGGGGTCGATCGACATCGACAGGTGCGTATACGGCCGCCCGGTCACGCCGCCGCCTCCTTACCGCCCGCGTGTCCGGACTTGGCCGAGCCTGTCCGAGGCGGACGCATGTCCCGGACGCGGATGGAGTAGGCCAGGCGGCCGTTTCCGTTGACGTACGGGGTGACGGTGACGCCGTCGAACTCGACCGGCGTGAAGGGCAGGCCCGCGACCGGGGCCGGAGGCACCGGCTGGAGGGGCGCGATGATCTTTACGGCGACGGTCTTTTGAGCGGGCTTGACCTGGGGGTCGGCGTCCATGACGGCGATCTGCCAGACCAGTTCGCCGCTCTGCTTGTCGCGCGCCTGCACGAATCGGCCGTTGGTAGAGGCGTCGAAGTCCTTGACCGCCTCCACCTCACCGACGAGGTAGCAGCCGTGCGGGAAGACCATGTCGAAGCTGACGGGGATCGGACCTTGTAGAGCCATTGGACACCTTCCTCTCTCGACTGATAGGCACTTAACCTATCGAGTGCCTTGAGCATAAGAGAGCCCACTTGCTAGGTCAAGTGCCTAAGCTAAGTGGGCTCCGAAGGTGAGGCGTTCCTACCCGATGGGATAGGCATCCTCCAGCTCGTGACGGTCGGCAGGCAGCACGACAGCCAGCACGGCAAGGGGCCGGCCACCGGGGTCACGTACAGCCGCATAGACGTCGAGGACCGGCGTGTTCTTGGTCATGCCGAGCTGCTTGACCTCTTCAGAGGCAGGCATCCGGGCCGTGATCTGCTCGATGACGTGATCGAACCGCACGCCCTTACGCGCCTGGATATGCTCGCGGATGCCCTGGGCCAGCGGCTCGGCGCTCGTGAGGTTCGTCCCCTCCGACAGGTCCAGGGGCAGCCACAGCGAGACGATCTCGGAAGGCTCATCGCCGCGTGAGACCAGTCGGCGACGGAGGAACGCCTTACTCTTGGGCGATAGGTCGAGCAGAGCGGCGATCCTGTTCGGTACGGCTACCGCGCCAACTTCCAGCAGTTCGGCCGAGGGTGTCTCGGCGCTGGTGAGGTAAGCGTGGCCGGGCCGAGGTTGTTCGAGCGAGGCGAGGGCGGGGCGGCCCCGCACGAAACGGCCCTTGCCCTGCTGGGACTCGATCCAGCCCTGTTCCCGAAGCACGCGCAGGGCCGCTACGACGGTCGGACGGGAGACGCCGAACTCATTGATGAGCTGATTCTCGCTCGGCAGGAGGGTTCCGGGAGGGTAGTCCCCCGCTTCGATACGCCGCTGAAGCGTCTGCACAAGCTGTGCATACTTCGGAGGCACGGACTCTAGAGACATCACGACCGTCCAGCAGCCGACAGGTTGTTTTACCAAGTTTGAGCCTAGACCGGCTCGATGCTTCTGTCACCTCGTTCGGCTGCACTCGCAGTCCGGGAGGAGAGGTCCGGCAGGACCACACGGGGGGACACGGGGGCGAGTCACTGTGGCCCTGCCGGAGATCAAGAGCGCGACGAAGCAGGGATTGATGGCTGCCGACCGCGCCCCGCCGTCGACTCACTGCCTCGCCGCGCCCGCTCTAACGGCAGATGTAGGCGGCTATCGCCTTCGCGGCGCCCTCCAGATCGGACACCGGGTGCCGCCTGCCTGCCGAGTTCCATGAGTAGTACTGGCCGCCGTAGCCAACGAAGACCCACACCGGCATGCCCCGCCCACTCGGCGGGTTTACCATCAGCGCCGTGTTGTTGTCGCGCAGCTCAGCGTTGATGCTGAGCCGGGTCAGCGCGTCACGCAGTCGGATGAGCTTGTCCGCCTCGTCGCTTCGGTTCATGTAGGCCACCGCCGCAACCTCGATCGGGTTCATGTTCCGCTCCCTTCGGCCCGGCCGTTTCCGAGGCAGTCGAGGCACTCCCGCTCCCCACCCGAGTCGCGATCGTCACTGGTGTCGCCGCCGACGACGAGCTGACGGCGTGAATGGCACTGCTTGGTGCCACGTCCCCGACACGAAGGACAGGGTCTTGCCTCGCTGTTCTCGTCTGGCCGGGTCACCGTCGCCATCTCCTCGTTCATCCGGCGTTCCCTGTGGCGGGAAGCCGCTTGACGTACCGTGGTTGGTTGATGGCAAGTCCACCGGCAAAGCGAGCGCGATAGGACCCCCGAAAAGCCCCCCTCTTAACCCCCTGATGACCCCCCCGACGGGAGGAAGACCCCGAGATGCCAGACAGCATCCCGAATGTCCAACTCCGCGCATGGCGCAACGCGCAACAGCTCACCCGCGCCGAATTCGCCGAGCGGATCAACCGGACCCCTGTGGGCATCAAGGAACGTCTCGCCGTCGATGAAGAACGCATCAGGCGATGGGAGGCCGGCGAAGTCTCCTGGCCTCGTGCCCCATTCCGGCTCGCGCTGACTCAAGCCACCGGACTACAGCCCGAAGATCTCGGCTTCTCTCCCACAAAGAGAGGCAGCGGCAATAGCCGCCTCATCGAGGCACACATCATGCCGGTCGACGCGCTGCGGGCCGAGGCCGACCTGTACGGCACGATGGAACTCGCGCAGCAGCTCCAGGCGTCCGATGTCGGAACCGGCACCCTCGAAGCCCTCGCCGAGGCCGTCGACCTCCTGTGCCGCGCCTACCCCGTTGTTCCCGCCGCGACATTGCGCGACCGGACACAAAAGCGCCTCGCCCAGGTAACCCGGCTCCTGTCCGGCAGGATCACACTCGACCAGCACCGCGAATTACTGGTCATCACCGGATGGCTTACCGCCCTGCTCGGCTGCGTCCATTACGACCTGGGCGAGCGCGAAGAAGCCGAGACCGCCCGTCAGGCCGCCTACGAGATGGGCCGCCAGGTCGGGCACGGCGAACTCATGGGCTGGGCACACGAGATGTCCGCATGGTTCGCCCTTGTCGAAGGCCGATACGAGGACGTCGTCACCGCCGCCCGCCAGGGCCAGGCCCTCGCCGGCCAATCCAGCGCACAGGTACAACTCACCTTGCAAGAAGCCCGCGGATTGGCCCGCATCGGCGATCGCCGCGAGGCAGACAAGGCGCTCTCACGCGGAGCCGACATCCTCGCCAAACTGCCGCTACCCGAGAACCCGGATCACCACTTCGTGTTCGACCACGCCAAGTGGGTGTTCTACGCCGCCACCGCCTACACCTGGCTTGAGGACAACGACCGGGCCGAGGAACACGCACTGGAGACCATCCAGATGCACACCCGCCCGGACGGCACCTCAAACGCTCCTATGCGGGTCGCCGATGCTCACATAGATCTCGGCATCGTCCACGCCCGACGTGGAGACCTTGACGCCGCCGTCGAGCAAGGCATGGCCGCATTTGACATCGAACGCAAGTCCCTCACCGACCTCGTTAACCGGGCTGGAGATCTCGACCGCGTCCTACGTCAACGTTATCGGCGTGAGGCCCTGGCGGAGGAGTTTCACGATCGTTATCTGATGGCCCGGCGGGCACTCGCTAGCCGACGTCCTGAATTTCTAGATTAGAGCGAGCGCTTCAATTAGAAGCCAAGAGATCAGTTAATGCTATTTGCTCTGCGCATCCAAAATGACCTCCGTAGCAAGAAGTCTGATTAGCTGTACATCGGGCCCTAACATTTCCGCCTCATCGCTTCGAGGAAGAAGCACACGCTCATTCACAAAGCGAGGGTCATCTTTAGCATGAACGATGCGATTTCGAATTTTGTAGATGCGACTAGCAACCTGATCCAAGATGTCCCTGTTGCCGTTATCGGGATTCAACGGCTCTACACCCTTGATGGGGCCTCTCTTGGTGAAGTGCTCTCCCCAGCCTCCGGATGCGAGGAAGTCGACTACGCGATCCCGCCTTACACATTCAGAGATCAGCGTAGAGAAGTGGCTAGCCTCGTCCGGCCTAGTGGAAGCTTCAACTACCGCCAATATGCGCACCAGATCTTCATCTCGCGATCTATCGAAGAGAGGATCAGTCAACTCCTTTCGCATTCGACGGATTGCGCTCTTGCGAGCCGCAATAGGAATAAAGTACTCAAGGCTCTGATAGTAAGAGAGAAAGGCAAGCGGCCAGTTGCCGACAGCCGAGCCAGCGAAGTTAAAAAGCGAAGCTACTTCGTGACGAACTTCCGTCTCAGGGAAACGCACAGTTGGCAAACGTTGCTCATGCCCTCCATTCCCGATGCGAGATGACAAGAACTCGCGTCTCTCTAAATTCAGCACCAGCTTATTTCTGATATCTAGCTCGTACAGGAACGACTGTATGAGCCGTTCCGAATCATGTAGTAGCTGCTCCTTTGGCATAGAACGCTGAAAATCTAATTTGATGCTGCCCACAAACCTATCCAGGCCGCTTCTGAACCGGGGGTAAAACAGCAGGGCGAGAGGAGAGATATTAGATATCTCCATACATACGGTCAGGGCTGCATCGTGCACATGGACGCGCGGACTCTCACGCGCTTCCCTATCAGAGTAGAGGATTCTAGCCTTGAGCGATGGCAGCGCTCGCGCAGGATCTGAGTGAACACAAGGAGAACCGCCCTCGGCAGAGAGCTTCGAAATTCTAGCACCTACAATATCGGGGCGCCGCATGCTATTCACGACGACTAGCTCGACTACCCCTCTTGAAGGTGCAATATACCCTCGATAGACAGGATGTTCCTCGAAGTCCCACGCCAATTGCTCTCTGAGATCTGCGACAGAATAACGAGGCAGCTCAACGGGCCCTTGGAACCGCGATTCTTGCTTTTCCGGCACAGAGAACTGAAGGCTCAATATAGAGTAGGAGACAAACGCATATCCGATACGACTTAATTCCGATATAACTTGCTTTTCGTCATCCGAGATAGCGGGCCTATAGATCTTTCTTACTCTTCCAGAGCCATCTCGCATCTGGACATCGCCATCTGCAACATCATCCTCAGACGCCTGCGACATGTCGTCAGTCACCGAACTTCCTCTGAGTCAAAGCAGTACGATCAACCACAGTTTTGCTACCAGAGAAACAAGGCGGCTGCATCAACCTCCTGCTTTCGTTGCCGAATTGTGCTTACAAGGATCAAGGGCGGCGCTACGCGCCGCCTCGCGGCCCGTCGCCCGCTCGGCGGCCGGGCATGCGGCCTGGGGGCCGGTCCCGGCCGCCGGCAGCTTGGGCCTCCGCGAGAGCGGCTCTCACCAAGCCTGAGCCCAGATTCGAGCCTCGACAATCTCAACCTCCGCCAGCAACCCATCAAGGCTTGAAACCGCCCGGCGATGCGGTGTGCGATCGTCAGCGAAGTGCGCGGCCGCAAACTGCCACTCTGTCGGATTGGCCAACGCATCAGCTCGGGCCAAATCGTATGCGGTCCTAAACTCGTTCCAATGCGTGCTGATAGAGGGATGTCGAGTTCGTGCGATCAGCCCGTCCAGCTTCTCAATAAGCTCTTGGCCCATACGGCTAAATACAAGCGCTTTGTCGAAGACCAACCCGGTCCCATCCCCGAGCATCGCCTTCAACTCGCCAGCCATTTCGCGAATTCTTTCGATACGCAGATACTTAAGGCCTGGAGGCAGCACATCACCGTGCTCGCTGGCCATGCGCTCTTCATGCTCACGCTTAATAGACAGGAGGCGAGAAATAGGCCACAATGCGACCTGATCATCTATGATCTTGTGATCCCTGCGACATAGAAGAATTAGATTGTCGTAGTGATCTATATCTCCTTGATAATCGGGATCGCCTCTAGGCCCATCGGGCTTCTGCGCCACAATGTGGGCTTCCTCTCCCACAACCGAGGGATCGTCGCGTTGGTCGCCAGCTGGAACAACTAGCCGTTGCCTACAGATAGAACAGCGTCCACCCGCTAGGCCCCAAAGTACCCGACGGGTCTTGTCTGTGATCGACACAAGAACACTGTATTCCGCGCAGTCATCAGCTGACAGCACTTCAGTGAATAGCCAGCGAGGTGACTACGGGGATCAGTTACTACCCGCCTCCGGCGGGGGCGCTCCGGCTCCGGGGTGATCACCAAAGGCCTGCTCGCCATGGCCGACCGTAGCTGGCTGAGGTAGGGGCCTGATCGCCCCGCCCGCCATCGACCCGGGACAAGCCGAGCAGACCAAGGCTGCCGGGTCCAGGTCGTTCGTCCAGTTGGGCGCTCCACCTGGACCCGGCAGCCTTGGCCCGCTTCCCCTTCGGGCGGGTCGACGGCGGACGGGGTGATCAGAAGACGGAGGCGTGCGCACCGCGCGGGTAAGGCCAGGTCACGGGCTGATCGTCGTGCCATTAGCGTGCCATTAGGCAGGGTGACGAGGGGGCAACCACGGTCACTCATGACCGGCTTCACGCCCAGCTCAGCGCCCCTACGGGCCATGATCCATGCAATTCCCAAGCTGACAGCGCGGGTTCGATTCCCGTCACCCGCTCCAAGATCTAAGCGAGCACCTCCGGCAGCAGCCTGAACGAGGCCACATGTCGGGGCCGGATCAGGCCGAAATCGCGCCGGTCAATCGTCGCGATTTGTGTGATTCCCAGACGCTCGGCGATTGCGACCACGGACACATCGGCAGGGTCGAGACGAGCATCTTTGTAAAGCCGGACGAGTTCGGCCATACGTCGTACGTCAGCGGCAAGCAGATCGACCAGCTCGAACTCCTCGGTCACAAGATCGAGGAACCGCGCATGTACAGCAGGTCCCATATGCCTGTTGATCGTCCAACCAGCCTCGATCAAGATGGTCGAAGGAAGAAGCAACGGCCCTTCCAACTGCTCAAGGAGACGCACGCATGAGGCATGGTGCTTGTCATCGCGATCGACAACGGCGATCAGCGGCCCTGTGTCCAGGAGCGTAGCGGTCACACCGACCGATTGAACCGCTCCGCCAGCAGATCTTCGACCCGTTCGGACAGATCGCCCTCTCCGGATGCGCCGATCCCAGCGATAGACAGCCGACGACGCCGTACCGGCTCGGGCAGGTCCTCGTTCGCGGCCTCAGCGAGTTCCGGGTCTGTCCTGACCAATCGCAACAGCCGACCCGCCTGGTCCGGCGACAGCCGATCCACCAGGTGATGAAGCTCCTCATGCGCATGCCCAGCGCTCATGCTCCGAGTCTACGCTTGCGATCTCGCTAGCGTCAGGGACACCGTGGCCGTGCCCGTTGCGTGCCCGTTCGGATGGCGATCAGCGGGAAGCCACGGGGACTCACGATGACTCGACAGCCATAGGCCCAGGTTGTAGTTTTCCGCGGCGAGCATGTTCCCCGTATGACGCAGATCATGGAAGTGGAGACCGGAGAGACCCATCTCCTTGACCACGTCCACCCATCGCGTACGGGTGTTGAAGCCGCTACGTCGCAGCGGGCCGCCCTTGGCACCGGGGAAGAGGAGCGCGCCCGGATCGTCCTGGACGTAGGTCGCCAGGTGCTCACGTAGGGCCGGAGTGATGCCTTGAGGGATGCCGACCACTCGCCGACCCGCCTTGGACTTGGGTGGCCCGATGACCAGCTCCCCCGTGGAGCGCTCGACGAAGGCCGCCCGAACGCGCACGGTCCCGGCGTCCAGGTCGAGGTCACTGCGACGAAGGGCGCTCACCTCACCCCATCGCAGACTGGCGAAGGTGGCGAGCAGCACCAGGGCGCGGAAGCGCCGGTCCTGGGTGCAGTCGGCCCGGCCGTCCATACCCATCGCCCACAGCGCTCGTTCGGCATCCGCTCGGGTGCGGAAGACCTCGGGATGGGTGCGCATCTCCCCGTGCCGCTGAAAGCGCAGCCGATAGACGTTGTCCTTGAGCTTACGCACGTTGCCGACCGGGCGACGGCCCACGAGGTCCGCCAGCTCGAAGACCTGGGCCACGGTGAGGACCGGCCGCTCTTGTGCGTGCTCGTCGCCGGCCCCGCGGATCCGGCAGGGGTTGCGCGGGATGATGTGGACCTCTTCGGCCGCCGTCATCAGCACGGCCCGCAGCAGCCGGTACGCCTTGGCCGCCACCGACACCGAGACGCCGTTGCCGAGCAGGTCGGCCCGCCACTGCCGAATCATCGCGGTCGAGAGCTTGCCGAGCTGGATAGCCGGCGCCGTCGCCTCGGTCGGGCTGCGCCGAGCCGCAAAGCTGGGCCTCATCCCGGGCGCCCTGGCCGCGGGATGTCCCCGACCGCTACGGCCCCTGGGAGACCCTGCACGAGCGGCTGCGCCGGTGAAGTGCCGACGGCACTGGGAGCGAATCTTCGAGCACGCCAAGGTAAGTGTCCAGGGCGAGGAGGCGAGGCTAGACGAAGCGGTGATGATGCGCCGGTCGCTTACAGCGCCCGCGCCACCCGCCACGACCTGCGGCGACGTCGGATCGCCGCCACGATCCTCGAAAAGAAGGACCAGCTGGCCCACCGCAGAAGCCGGGGCTCGCGGGACGGCCGGCCGTACGCTCTCGATCCGGAGGTCTACAAGCGACGCAACGTCGTGGAACGCGCGATCGCGCGGCTCAAGCGCTACCGCGCGCTGGCCTCTCGCTATGCCAAACGCGCGGTCATCTACCGCAGTCAAATCCTGCTGGTCGCCACCGTGGGCCGGCTTTCCTGATTCACAGGACAGGCCTTAGTTGTCGATCAGGTAGCAGAAATGGGTGCCTCGCATCCAGTCATGTCCGAACTCCGTGCCGGTGACGCGGCCGATGAGCACGAAGGCGGAGGTGACGCACTCCGCGAGGGGTGGGCTGTAACCCTCCAGAGACAGCTGGGTGAAGTCCTCCCACTCGGCGGGCATGTCCTCCTCGTCCTCCTCCCCGTGGGTCTCCGACCACTCCTCGTAGGCGAGCCAGCCGGGCAGCAGGTCGGGATCGGTTCGCCAGCTCGTGTCCGCCCAGTCGAACCGCAGCCCCTCCGCGTAGGCGTCGAGCGCGTACGGGTCGCCGCCGCGACGGGCCCTGGGCCGAGTGATACTCATCTCGGTCAGATAGCTGCCGTTGGCCGCGTATAGGAGGGTGCCGGGATCGTTCACATGCCAGCTCAGCCCAAGCGCCCGGCCGCCCGTTGACAGCTTGTCGAGAGCGTCGATGGACTGAACGCCGTGGTACTGCACCACCTGTGTCCATCGGTCATTCAACCGGCCGATCCACACCGCCCCCTCGTCGTCGGAGAAGTTGCGCTTCCCAAGTTCAGCCCAGCTCAGCTGAACTTCGCTCCCGAGATCCGCGCCCATGAGCCGCGCCGTGTCATGCACTCCCCAGTTCTCCACCCATAGGCCCAGGAATTCCTGGCCCATGCCGTAGGACCGGATGAGATGCCACAGCCGCTCCTTATCTCTCACTTTTCCTCCTCGCGAATCGGGCAGAGGCCGCCGGTACGGCTTTCGCCGCGCCGGCGGCCGGCGTTTCTACTTGATATTCACCCAGAACTTGTCGTTGGCGAGCACCCGATATCTGGCGTAGAAGATATTCAGGTGCCTGCCGGCACTCGTGTTCTGGCTACCCAGGATGTTCTTCACCGAGAAGTTCTTCGCCCCATACCTGTCATGGACGAACGCGGCGCCCTGCTTGGTCGAGGCGAACGGGAACTCATCGCACTGCTCCCATTTCGTCTTGTCCTTCTCGCCCGTAAGCTTACGCGGCCGATCATCGAAGAACTCCTCGCAGACCTCGTCCTTCGCGTCCTGGTTAGCCTTGTACCGCGGGTCCTTGCTGGTGATTCTGGACAACGCCTCCCCGCTCGGCCACTTGCCGGGGAAATGCTTGGGCCCGTCCGTCTTGAAGGGCACGGTGTCCTGCGGACGGGTGTAGGCCAGCTCGATATGACGGGCAACCGCTCCGTTGTCGAGGTCGAGACGTGACATCTCGTAGACCCGGCTCGAACCGTAGAAGACGCATCCGCCCCGGTAGGTGGCCGTCTTCGCACCCATGGAGAGGCTGTCGCAACGAACGGTGGGCGCCCCCGCAGACTTGTCGTTTTCGGGCTTACCCCACGCGGAGACCGCGATCTTGTCCCAGTCTCCCGCGTGCACCGGGTCGTTGTAGACCATCCAGGGTCGGATCGAGCATCGGCTGGCCCTTCCCGTGCCGAAGGTCGAATGGAAGATGAAGACGTCGTCTCCGTCGTCCATCCACTTCTTCACGTTCCCGGTGCGGGTCAGGCCGCCGTTGTCTCCGGAGGAGAACACCTTGACGCAGTCGTTGGTGCCTCCGACGACGTCCACCTGCAACTTGAAGCTCTGGTACAGGTCAGTAGGGTTCGTACCGCCCAGGCCGAGCAACATGTTCCAGAAGTCGTCGTCCGCCGTCCAGAAGTTGTCGACTCTGGTCCAGACCTTGATGTCGCGGGGTGACAGGCTGGTTCCCGCCCCGCCGATCACGCTCAGCCCGTCGGCGGAGCCGAGGTAGCTGTGCATGACCACGGTCATGTCGAAGTTGAGGTAGTCCTCCACCCCGGTAGTCGTCAACATGCACTTGCAGTGCTTGTTGTACTTCGTGCTCCGCTCGTAGATCGCGAAACTGAGGTGACGGCTCCAGCAGCCACTGTAGGGCGAGATGGAGTCCCAGCCTTCGCCTCCGTTCCAGATGTCGGAGCCGCCAGTGCGCTGGTCGCGGCCCCGTTCACAGTCCTCCAGGGACATGTGGTCGTACTTGAAGTCGGCCGACGCCTGCGCGGACGCCTTCGCCGGTCGCGAGGCGAGCGGAGCCGGTGCGAACTGCGGCGCCTGGAGAGCGGTGATCTCCGGCAGTGTCAGGTTCTTCAGGTGAACGCGGACCTCGTCGATGCTCCCGACCATGGCGCTGCCCACGGTCATGAGCCGGGCGGCGTCCCAGGCGGGGAAGGTGAGCGTGGCCGTACCGATGGCAGTGCCGTTGAGATAGATCGTGGCTGTCTTGGCGGCCGCGTCGTAGACACCCGCCAGGTGGAACCACTCGCCCGCCGGGGGCTCCACGCCGGAGCGTACGCCCTCGACGGTGGCGTCGGCGGAGTCGGCGCTGGTGAAGGTGAACACCAGCCCATGCTCAGGGTCGTTGCCCAGCCGGAAGGGAGCCTGGTGGGCGCCCTTCTGCTCGACGACGCTGTAGGTGCCGTCCTTGTCGTTCCAGTGCAGCCAGGCGGCCACGGTGAAGCTCTGGTCGGTGCGGATGACCGGTCCGGCGGTCTGGGCCAAGGGCTCTTCACCGGGCTGGGCGACGTCGACGGTGACCTGCTGCCAGTCCGACCAGGTCGAGGCGGCCTGCTCGCTGACCGCGCGGACCCGCCAGCGCACTTTCCACCCGTCGGTCAGCTTCCCGGCGGGGACGGTGAGGCTGGTCTGGGTGCCGGAGGCGACGTTGTCGGCGCTGCCGCTCCAGATCTGGCCGGTGCCCTGACCTTCGGGGGCTGCCGGGTCGTGTTCGATCTCGGCCTCGGCGCGCAGGGCCTGCCCGGTGGGGTGGGTGAGGGTGGCCTTCAGCGTGGGGGTGCTTGTGGTGGTCACCGTCACGCCGTCCACCACCTTTGAGGGGGTGAGGGTCAGGTCGGTGGCGGTGGGTTTGGGCAGGCTGACGGTGAAGGATTGCCAGTCCGACCAGGCCGAGGCGGCGGTGGCCGAGACCGCGCGTGCCCTCCAGCGGACCTTCCACCCGTCGGCCAGGGTGTCGGCCGGGACGGCGATGTTCGCCTGGGTGCCGGCTGGGACGTTGTCGGCGCCGCCGGTCCAGATCTGGCCGGTGCCCTGGCCCTCGGGTGCGGCGGGGTCGTGCTCGACTTCGACCTCGGCGCGCAGCGGCTTGCCGGCGGGGTCGCTCACCTGGGCCAGCAGGGCCGGGGTGAGGGTGGGGGTGACGGTGGTGCCTTCCACCTGCTCGGACGGGGCGACCTGCAGCGCGCCAACGGCGGGTTCGGAGACCGGGTCGGGCACGTCCACGGTCAACGCCTGCCAGTCCGACCACGGGGAGCCGACCGTGGTGGCGGTGTTGACCGCCCGGACTCGCCATCGGACCTTCCACCCGTCGGTCAGCTTCCCGTCGGGCACGGTCACCGACGCCGGGGTGCCGGAGGCGACGTTGTCCACGGCGCCGGTCCAGATCTGGCCGGTGCCCTGTCCGGTGGCGGCCGGGTCGTGCTCGATCTCGAACTCGGCACGCAGCGGTTGCGCGGCCGGGTCGGTGACCGTGGTGTGCAGGGCCGGGGTCAGGCTGGTGGCCACGGTGCCGCCGTCCACCATGTGGGAGGGGGTGACCTGGAAGGCGGCGACCGTCGGGTTGGGCACGTCGATCGTGGCGGTCTGCCAGTCCGACCACGCCGACGTGGTCGACGCACCCGCGTTGACCGCCCGGGCCCGCCAGCGGACCTTCCACCCGTCGGCCAGTTTCCCGGCCGGGACGCTGACCGTGGCCTGGCCGCCGGAGGCGACGGCGGCCGAGCCGCCCGCCCAGATCTGGCCGGTGCCCTGGGAGGTGGCGGCCGGGTCGTGCTCGATCTCGAACGCGCCGGTCAGATCGCCGCCGGCGGTGTCGCTGACGGTGGCGGCAAGCTGCGGTGTGAGCGAGGTGGCCACAACGCCGCCGTCCACGCTGTGGGCGGGGGTGATGGCCAGGGCGCCGACCGCCGGCGCCGAGGCGGGCCCGCTGGTGGTGATGGTCAGGGTCGGCGGCAGGGTGAAGTCGGTGTCCTCCGAAGAAGTGAACACCCGGTAGTTGTCGACGTCCGTCTCACCGGGCGACTTGAGCACCAGACCGTGGTTGGCGGCGCCGGCGGCCCAGTCCTGGACGATGCCGGTGACGTTCCAGTCCATGCTGTCGGGATAGACGGCGCAGTCGGAGGTGACTCCCTTGAAGTTGGTGGAGGCGTCTTCAGTGGTGTGCGCGGGCTTGTTGGCCCAGTAGATGTTGTCGGGGTTCCACGCGCCGGTCAGGCGGGCGACCTGGATACCTCGGGAAAGCGCGGGGCCGCAGTTGTGGCTGTCGATGGTGTTCATCGACAGCGTGGCGCCGGTCACCGTGCTGCCCTGCAGGCCGGCGGTGTCGAACCGCAGGTGCACCCGCGACTTGATGAACCCGCTCATGGTGCCGGCCATGAGGTACGCGGTGTCCGGGACAGCGGGCGAACCCGCCGTGTCGAAGGTGGTGACTTCCACGTCGGCGGCGAGGGGCAGCGTGACCGCCGACGCCACACGCACCGGATAGGCGGTGCCGCCATCGGCCAGGAACGCCTGATCCGGCGTGATCACCAGCTCCGTACGGCCGTTCTTGATGACCACGTCCGTACCGGCCTCGCCTCGCCTGGCCGGCAGGTCCCTGGCACCGCCGTCCGACACCATCGGCCGGGTTCCCGCGACGACCAGCTTGTTGTCGGTGCCCTTCAGCAGCAGCCGGCCGCCCTTGCCCTCCGACAGGGTCAGGCCCTCGTCCTCGACGCCGATCCGCAGCTCCAGCGGCTTGGCCGGCCGCTGCCGCAGCACCACCTCATGCCGGAACCCCGTGGGCAACGCCGTCACCACCAGATCGGCCCCCACACCGGCGGCGTCGGTGTAGGTGGCCACACTGCCCTTGACCGTCGGCTTGGGCAACGGTGTCGGCCAGCGCAGCGCGTACGATTTGCCATCGGCCGTCATCTTCACGAACGGATCCGTGCCACCGGCGGAGAACTCCACGGCCGCGCCCTCGGCCAGAGTCTTGGGCCGCAGCTTCCCGCCCTGCTCGGTCAAAGCGGTGTCGACGGGCATCCAGCCGCTGCCCTGCCTGGTCCGCACCGGGCCGGCCGTCACCTCGGTCTTGAACGTCTTCCCGTCCGGCTGGGCATAGGTGATGCTGGTCGCGGTCGTCTCATCCGCGACCTCGACCGCCTTGCCCTGCTTGACCGCCGCCGCAGAGGCGGCGACCCGCGCCTGCGACGGCGCGTTGGAGATCGCGTTCCCGCTCTTGCCGGTGATCCACGCCGCCGTGTCGTTCAGGCTCGCGTCGTGACCGTTGCCCGAAGAGTCGGCCGTGGTGGAACCTGTACCTTCGTCGAGCTTCCAGTGGGCGGCCAGCGTGCTGACCGTGAACGACCACGGGTGGGGGTCCATCTTGTTGTCGGAACCGTCGCGAGCCCCGCTGACCAGCGCGGTGTACGTGGCTCCTGGCGTCAGCGGTCGGCCTGGCGTGAACGTCAGGACCTTGTTGCCAGCGTCCATGGCCGAGATGCCCTCGACCACCGCATCCTGGGCGTCCTTGACCGCCATGACGGCACCGGTGACCATCTCGTTGAACGTCGCGGAGATCTTGGTGGAGGGCAACGCGTCGGTCGAGTCCTCCACAGGGCTGACCGCGCTCACCTCCGGGTCGAATTCGTCCATCTCCGGATCGACGTCCGTGGTCCAATCCTCGCCTGGCAGGGGCGTCAGGTTCTGTGGACCCACGAAGTACGGCGTGGCCGCGTTGCTCTCCAGCCTCTCGGCGAGCGCGTCCGACATGGGCCCGAGGTCGATGACGGAGGAATCGGCCTGCCTGGCCAACGCGAGCGCCTCCTCCGGTGTGGGCTCGGACCGCCTTGGAGCGCCGCTCTCCGTCCAATGCAGGACGCTCCGCTCGACCGTTGCGGGCTCGTACTCGACCATAAGGGTGGGCGGGTGGCGAAAGCCCGGGTAGGGGCTGCCGCCGTATTCGCTGGCGTAGTACTGGCGCCAGTTGATCGCCGGGCTCTCGGTGACCGCCCGCAGCAGCAACCCGTGGTTGGGCTCGCCCTCTTCAATCCAGGCGCGGGCCATGCCGGTGATCCGGTGGACGAGCGCCTCTTCCTTGGCGCACCACCCAGTAGCGTTGGAGTCGGTGCTGTAGCCGTATTTGTTGCCGCTGCCGCCCTCGGTGCCGTTGTTCAAGGGCTGGTTGTTCCAGCTCAGGTTGGTCGACGTGCCGTCGAGGGTCCACGAGGAGGTGACGCGGGAGGCCACGATGCCCGACCCGATCTCGCCACACAGCTGGTTGTCGGGCCCGCCGGACTTGTAGTTCCACACATACAGGTCCGCGTCGATGACCCTGGCGCCCTCCAGCTCTGGGACGGTGGTGTCGAACTTCAGGTACACGCGGGCGACGTCCGCGCTGGTCTGCGTAGTGCCCACGCGCAGGTATCCGGCCGCGGCGTTGTTGGCGCTGGGGTTGTTCTTGTTGACCCAGGCGTCGGTGGGGACGCCGCCGCCGAACCATTCGGAGGCGGCCGCGATCGTCACCGGGTAGGTCACCGCTGGGTCGGCCAGGAACGTCGTATCCGGGGTGAACACCAGCTCGTGGGTCTTGCCGGAGGATTCCACGCTCGCGGTGACCGGGGAACTCTTGCCCTTCTCGGGCGAATTCTCCACCTTGGCGTCCATCGCGGTCAGCACGATCGGCGCCGCCTTCGGCTGTCCCTTGGCGTCCTGCAGCTGCGGCTGCCCCTCGGTGCTCTTGCCGAACTTCGTGTCCTTGGGCAGCGTGAGCGGCAGCCGCACTGTCACTGGGCCGGTCGGCTTGCGCCGGAAGACCACCTGGGAGACGAACCCGTCGGCCAAGGCCAGCATCACCAGGTCCGCCCCTGGCGCGACGGCGTCGGGGTAGGTGATCGTACTGCCGGAGATCTTGGGTTCCGGCAGTGCCCGGGTCACGCCCAAGCCGCTCTTGCCCTTTTCCCCGGTCGCTGACACCAGGTGTTTGGTGCCGCGTCCGCCGAAGGTCAGCGGGGTCTTGACCCGGGCCGCCTGCAGTTTGCCGTCGCGGGTCACGATACGGGTGTCGATGGGCTCCCAGGCGCCGCTGTCGGGGTTCTTCAGCTGGACGGGCCGGGTGTGCAACTCGGCACGCAGGTTCTTGCCGTCGGGGTCGGCCCAGACCTTCATGGTTTCGGTGGAGCGGGAGGGGACCTCGACGGGTTTGCCGGACTTGACGGCCTTCTCCCAGGCGATCTTGAGGGCCGGATCTGAGGCGGCGTCTGGTGGTGTCGTCGATGCGGCGGTCGGGGTGGGGGATGGCGTGGGGCCCTGGGCGATCGCGGGCGCGCTCATGAGCGAGAGCGGCAGCATCAGTGTTGTGATCAGGGCAGCGCGGCGGTGCGTCCGGGCGGATAAGCCGGACGCTGATCGGCGTGTTTTCACTCACAGCCTTTCGAACATATGTGGCAAAACAAAGTGATCATCACATCAAGCGAAGATGAAAGTAAAGATCGTTTCCGGTATCAGGAAAGCGCTGCTCCGTGATCACCGCACGTCGTCCACTCGCAGGCGCAGCCGCGATCCGCTCGTGGCCTTGAGAACGCCGGCACCTGCTCTCCGTCGGCACCGTCCCTCAGCCGGACGAGGACCTGCCCGGCGACTTCGACCGCGACGTGCACTACGGCACCCTGGCCAACCCCCCGGGATGCGCCAGGCGTTCATCTCCGACCTCAAAGACTCGCGCGGCTGGTACCAGATCTGCCCCGTGTGCTTTGGGAGGACGACGGGCAGGACGACCACGATGCCGACGACGTCCGGCGCGGCGGCCCCAACTATGGACTGAGCCTCACCCAGGCCCGCCTCAACTTCCAGCAGATCGGCGCCTACCGCGAGCGAGCCGTCCGCCATGTACGCCCCCCACGGCGCGAGGAATTCCCCACCGAGACAACCCCAGGGCCGCCTACCCGCGATCCGGACTGAAGCGCGCAGGCCAGACACGTGATCGTCGTGCAATTAGCCAGGGGAACGAGGGGGCGATCACGGTCACTCGTGACCGACTCCAAGCCCAGGTCAGTGCGCCTAACGGCCGTGATCCATGCAATTCCCCAGCCGACAGCGCGGGTTCGATTCCCGTCACCCGCTCTCAGTGCGAAGGACCAGGTCAGGGAGCACATCCCAACCCGGGCCTTGATTGTTTTCGGGGCGCTTTTATTTCCGCGTGCCATTGGCATGCCATTCGGAGCCAGGGCATCAGACAGCCGCTGGTGAGCCAGCGAGGTAGCGGCTGGCGAGCTTGTCGAAGCGGGTGGCGATGGCCCGCCACTGCTTGAGCTTGCAGAAGCAGCGCTCGACCAGGTTGCGCTGCTTGTAGGCCTCGGCATCGACTTGAAGTGCCGATGGGCTTCGGCCGCTGAACCTCGCGTCGACCGCCTACGCCTCAAGACCGAACACCGCGGAGACTCGCCGTTCGAGATCTTCCTCGGTGTCCCCGGAAGCCACCCTGAGCCCGTAGAGACCTAGATTCCGGGTCTGCGCTCTGAGCCGATCGGTGAACAGTGCGTCGCGTTGGAGCAGGTTCTGCAGCGCCCGCTGCGGGTCGCCAGTGTTGGCGAGGTATCCCCACGTCGGCCCGCCGCGGCTGTCGAACACCGCCTGGCGAAACTGGGGAGTCGGCAGCAGCCACACGGCATGGCGCCGTTCGGCGAGCAGGGGTTGGACGAGGCCGGGCAGCAGCCGGAATCCCTCGGCGACCACTGGCAGGTCGGCGGGGAGGGTTAGAAGGTCTTGAACGATCAGCTTGAATCCTTCGCCGTGAAACCAGTGGAAGGTGTCGAGCATCTCGCGCGGACTTCTGGCCACCCAGCGTTCGTCCATGTCCATGGCAGCGAACTTGCCCAGGTAAGGAGCTTGTTCCATGGGAATGCGGCGGGCGTGGTCGCGCATGACCGCGTCGGTATCGTACAGACGCATCCCGTACCGATCGGCGATGCGTCGCGCGATGGTGGATTTTCCGGCTCCACTCCCGCCGCCGATCCAGTAGACGTGGCGCAAGCGTTCCCTCCGAACCCTGGGAGAAGCACCTTCGTGCGGTTCAGAGCGCATCCGTTAGCTCCTGTCGACTGCTGCCCGATGGGCGGTTGAGGACGAAAGCCTGGTGCACAACCGGCCGGCCGTAGCTGGCTGCGGCAGGGGCCTGATCGCCCCGCCCGCCATCGGCCCAGGACAAGCCGAGCAGACCAGTGCCCGCTTCCCCTTCGGGCGGGTCGACGGCAAACGGGGTCGCGGTGATCAGGTAGGTGCGAGGCGTGCGCGTCCGCGCAGACTATGGTTGCTGGTCCTCAACGATAAGGACTCCGGCGCCCCGATGAGTTGCCAGGAAGGCGGCAACATCTGCGGGATCAGTCCGTTGAGTTCCCAGGCTGTCACCATCTCGCCTCTGGTAAGCAGCCAGAATCTCGCCAATCAATTCATCATCAAGCCGAGGAACGACATAGTTCGGCATGGTACCCCGTAGGAAGAGCAGGGAAGAGATACGACGAGCCGGGCCGGGAACATCGTCACCATGCTTGTCCAGTACCGTCCCAAGACGGAGATGGGGAGCGACCGCCACGAGATCGTCAAGCAGCGGCGTCTCTTTCCAGTTCCACCACCTCCTGATCTCGTCGTCCGGAATATTGTGATCGACGGCCACCAGGGAGATGTCATGGGTCGGATCCATCACATGGTCATCATGGTGGCTCGTCACGCTCTCTGCACGCGACTCCGATCGACGGGCCATTAGCAGGCCATTAAGCAGGGTGACGCGGGGTCGACCACGGTCACTCATGACCGGTCTCACACGCAGGTCAGCGACTCTACGGGCCCTAATCCATGCAATTCCCAAGCTGACAGCGCGGGTTCGATTCCCGTCACCCGCTCCACTCACGAAGGCCCAGGTCAGACATGAATCAAGACCCGGGCCTTGTTTGTTCTCGAGGCGCTTTGATGGTTCAGGAACAGGCTGAGGGGGCGGGATGAACAGGGTCGTGGTTCTCGGGCGGGGTGGCGCGGGCAAGTCCACGCTCGCGGTCCGGCTCGGTGAGGTGCTGTCGCTGCCGGTCGTCGAACTGGACAAGCGCTTCTGGAGCGCCGGGCTCTCTCCCACCCCCAAGGAGGAGTGGGAGGTCGTTCAGCAGCGGCTCGTCGATGCGCCCCGATGGGTCCTCGATGGTGACCTGGGCCCCTACGACGTCCTCGACGTCCGTCTACGAGCCGCTGACACGGTGGTCGTCCTGGACTTTCCGCTGTGGCGCTGCGCCTGGCGTGCGCTGCGCCGCTCCCGCGAGGATCTGACCTTCTGGCGCTGGGTCCTCACCTACCGGTGTCGCGCTCTGCCCCTCGTGATGGACACGATCGCCGAACACGCGGGCACCGCCGAACTCCATGTGCTGAAGAACCCCGACGGAGTCGAACGGTTCCTGGCCAGAGCGAACGGGGCCACGCCCCGGCCCTAACAGCCCGACCGGGTGGTCGCCCTCGTCGTCACCGCGTCGAGTGATCTGCCGGTCGATCGCGTCCGTGATCGTCCTGTCGGCACCCCGTACGGCGTGCTGGTAGATCATCGCGGCGCTTCAGGCGACGGTGCCACCCAGCCACGGTCCGTTCAGGGTCTCCTCCGTCAGCATCACCCCGGTCAGCCTCGCCATGAGCAGCAGTGCCGAAGCCACGTTTGGACGTCTGCCGGTCGCACCGTCGTGGCTGTCTCCTGGCGTGTAGTCGGGATCGAAGCCCGCATCCCGCATCACATTCACCAGGCGATCCGGGTCACTCCCGGAGCGCCAGGCGGGAATTCCAGGGCTGAAGCAGGTGATCAGTTCCCCGTCGACTGCATACGCGAAGTCATCACTTGCGTAGTCGTGCCGTAAGACAGATACGGACTCTGTCCCGCTCGACAGTGCCCGTAGGGTGTCGATCTCTGTGGCGTGCCACCCGTACACCTCGATAAGCGCGGTCCAATCGCCCAGGCGTCCAGCCAGAACCGTGTCGGGAAACAGCCCCCCGTCAATCAACTGCTCGTACGTGAGCGGCTCAATGCTCTCTTCACTGGCACCCATCCGGCGAAGAGCCTCAACCTCATCAACGTCCCGAACGAAGGTCAGACACCAGAGATCACCCAAGCCCCACTCGGGGTACAACCACGCGATATCAGCCCGCGAGATGTTCATAGTCAGCACTCCCTAGTCCATCCCCCCTCCAGGTCCCGACAAGGTATCGACTCGATCCGACATTCGCTCCCTCTCGCCCCCTTCAGCGAACGTCAATGCCTCCGGCGGGGGCGCTCCGGCTCCGGCGTGATCACCAAGGCCCCGCTCATCATGGCCGGCCGTAGTTGGCTGAGGCCGGCGAGGATGCCTTTGGCGAGAACTCAGGCCAAGGTCACCGATGGCAGCCGCAGTGTGGGTACCCGCGCCCGCGCATTGCCATACAGCAGTTCCCTCCGCGAAGGCGGCATGGCAGCCAAGCCGATGCTCGGGACAGGTAGGCCACACTCCCCAGATGTGTTCCATGACGACGTCCTGGACCGCGTCTGCGATCTCGACAAGCGCGACGCCGGCGTCTTTACCGCTGCTGGGCCAGATGGGAGGACCGCCACAACCGCCGCAGCACCCCACCCGCGCACAGCCGCTGTCATCCCAGTCCGGGATCGTGATCCCCAGCACCGCATCGATACCTGAGGCGCGGACATCGCCTTCCACGACCTTCACTGCTGTCTCCAGCGTGGCCCAGAGTTGATCGAAGCCTGTCGCCGTAAGCAGGTCCCGCCCGAGCTGGGCCACTTCCTCTGATGTCAACTCCGCTGTCGGGCGTTCCAGGATCTTTCTCGCAGGAGGGCAGCCTAGATCGGCTTCCTCCATCAGGCACGCAAGCTCGACAACCGGCTCGGCGCCAAGGTCGCCCTCACGCAACCCCCGGTAGATCTGGGCGGCGAACCGCCCGGCGTCGCTCCCGTCCTGGTAAATGGAGTACACGTCAGGAATGGTCTCCCTACTCGACATGAATGACCAACGCGAGCCCAGATAGCGAAGCGGCCAGGCCCAGGTCAGGGGCACATTCCCGACCCAGGCCTCGATTGTTTTCAGAACCATCGCGACTCGGGCGCACTGATTCCCACGACGTCCTCGTGGCCGTCAGAGTCCGTCACCGACAATTTCTGCTATTCGGCAGGCCGGTCGTTCCCGCGCACGGGACGCGCTTGATCCCCGAGAAGACCGGCTTGTCGTCGCCGACCACTCATCCGCGGCTCACGGGAACGATGTCCTTACCCAGCGGCATCAGCGAGATCGGGATCATTTTGAGGTTCGCGATCCCCAGCGGGATGCCGATGATCGAGATGAACAGCGGGATCGCGGTGGCGATGTGCCCGATCGCCAACCAGATCCCGGCGACGAGCAGCCAGATGACGTTGCCGAGCACCGACCACGCGCCGGAGGACGGCTTGTCGGCGACGGTCCGGCCGAACGGCCACAGCGCATAGCCCGCGATCCGGAACGACGCGATGCCGAACGGGATGGTGACGATGAGGATGCAGCAGATGATCCCCGCCACGACGTAACCCAATGCGAGCCACAGGCCAGCGAAGATCAGCCAGATGACATTCAGGACGGTGTTCATACTGCTCACTGTTCCACCCGGCCAGCTCAGCAGGTAGCGGACGGTCCTTACACAACAGGCGGTGACCGCCTGGCGGTCAAGGGGGCGACGGGCGATGAGCGCACTCCGTCATATCAGACGGTGCTGAGGGCGTCGTCAGCCCCATGCTCATCACCCCAATCGCTGGGACGATGCTCGCCCTCGGAGTTCAACAGGACCAGGCCATCGGAGAACCAGACATCCTCGTCGCGATCATGCCGAGAGTTGGCGGCGTCCGTGCCAGATGGGTGCGGGAACGGACGGCGATCAACGGAGAATCGCGGGGCCGCATCGGAAAAGATCCGGTACCGGGAAAGCCGCGTCGGACGAAGATCGGATCCACTACGCTCTGCGCGTCTGACACCGGGAGGATTCGGGATGCCCCTCATCTACGGCGGGTTCGGTCTGGTTCTGCTCGCCTTATGGATCTTTTGCCTGTTCGACGTGATCGTCACGGCGGAGGAGGACTGCCGCAACCTGCCCAAGGGATTGTGGATCATGATCGTCCTGTTCCTCCCGGAGGTCGGATCGATCCTGTGGCTGCTGTTGGGCCGGCCGCAGAGCGTGACGCGACCCGGCGGGCTGCCCTACAAGGGCAACGCCGGGCACTTCCCCGAGTACGACCGGCCGGGCCGGTTCGTCCCCTCCAACCCTGACGACGACGAGGAGTTCCTCCGGCTCTGCCGGGAGCGGGCCGAGGAGCAGCGCCGCGCCTACCGCGAGCAGCAGCGTCAGGCGGAGAAGAACCAGGACCAGTAGTGCGTGGCCACGGGGTGAGCCCGATCCGGCACAGCGTCATCGCTCGCGCAACGGAACGCCCCGACGCGTCGTGGCGAGGCCGACCGGCCCGAGCCGCCGGCGTTCGAGCGCGCCGTGACCGGCCCCGCAGCCCCACCCCCATCGCCGTCACCGCCGATGTCCTGCTCCGGCCCGTGTGATCAGGTCGCGGCCAGCGGTGCGCCGATCTGAATATCGAGATAGGCCACCAGATCATCTCCCTTGGCGGCGCCCCGGCGCGCGTCGATGATCACGATTGTTCCGGCCACGATGCCGGCGAAGCCGGTGCCGGATCGCCGGGACTGTTCAATGCGCTCGGTGACCGGACGGCGGACGGCCTCGGTGAGGAAGGTGAGGCCGTGCGGGAACTCCTCCCCGAGCAGGTGTCGTTGCCGGCCCGCCTCGATCAGGCTGCCGATGCCGAACTGGGCCGAGACGATCTGGTCACCACGGAGGGCGACGCGGAAGTAGCCGTTCGACTGCGTACGGTTGCAGCTCTGCTGGGGTGGATAGAAGCAGTCGTAACCACCGGCCACGAGATCATCGACGGCGGAGCTCATCGTGGTCGCGTAGTGCTCCGAGCCGAACGGCCAGCGTCGCACGGAGGAGCCCCGGGCGGTGACGATCAGCCCGGTGTTCCTGTCGTAGCTGTAGTCGGCGTGCGTGTCCCGCCAACTCGTCCGGGGAATGTCGCCACTTCGTCGCGTCGCACGTGTCTCGAGATCGCGGTCGAAGTCGTCGATCTCCTGCCGCACGCGATCAACGGCGTCGGGCCAGATCGCGGTCAGCGCCGGTGCCGCGGCCGCGGCAACGTGGTCCTCCTCATGGTTCGCCTCCGTGGACGGGAACCATGCCCAGGCGAGCCGGTCGTCGCGGTCGAGCAGGAACTGCGCCACCTGCGGATAAACCGACTCCGCCTCGTCGCGATGACCGACCCGGCACCATACGGCACGGCCGTCCGTGTTGGCTCGGACCTGCGCGCAGAACCAGCCGGCCTCCCGCAACGGCCGGGTGACGGCCCCCGCCGTACCGTCGGCCGGAACCGGCTCGGCCCGCGAGTTCTCACCCGCCGCCTCATGCTCGTAGACGCCGGCGGGCGGCAGGGACGGCGGCTCGTCCGATCGGGTGCAGCCCGTCAGCGCGAGCGGACCGAGGCACATGAGCATGAAGGTCACGGCACGAGCTCCACGGACCGGTCGATGCCGGCCTGCGGGCGCGGGAGATGGGCCGGACACGGAGCTCATCGGCCCGGCTGCGGACGGCGTCGCGCCAGGAGACTCACAGGTGCTCCTGATCCCAGCGGCCGCGGGCCGCGGCGACGGCGTCCTTGTGATCGCGGGACCAGTCGGCCAGGGCGAACACCATGTCCGCCAGGCTCTTGCCCATCGGCGTAAGCCGATAGTCGGTCTGCGGTGGGATGGTCGGATAGACGGTCCGTTCGACCAGCCCGTCGCGGCACAGCCGTTTGGTCGTCAGTGTGAGCATCCGCTGCGAGATACCGGGAATCGCCCGCTCCAGTTGCCGGAAGCGGCGGGTTCCCTTGGACAGCTCGACCAGGACCAGCACGGTCCATCGATCACCGAGCCGGTCGAGCACATCGCGGATCCCACAGTCGTCATCACCACAGGGTCCGGCGGGAACAGGGCCGCTGACCTGTGGGATTACCGCCGTGTTCGTGACTGACACGAAAGTGCCTCCTTACGATGCCGCGGTGCGGCGCGGATGATCGGGTGCTGTTCCAGCCTGCACCAACATCGAGGAGCTTCGAATGATTCTCGTCACCGGCGTCTCCGGAGGGCTCGGCGGCCTGATCTTCCGTGGTCTGTCCGCCGAGGACGGCCTTGACGTGACCGGCGGCACTCGCTCGGGCGACGGGGCGACCGCACGCCGGATCGACTTCGACGACCCGGGCTCGCTCGCCGAGGGATTTCGAGGCGTTGACGTTTTGGTGTTCGTCTCGGCCGGATACGCCGAGGACGACGTGGTGCTGGCCCGCCATGGCGCGGTGGTGGACGCGGCCGAGGCGGCGGGCGTCCGGCATGTCGTCTACACCAGCCTGGCGAGGTCGGGCGACCTGTTGACCATCGCGCTGCCCCACCGCTGGACCGAAGCCCGCCTCGCCGCGGCCCCGTTCGATGTGACGATCCTGCGCAACGGCCTGTACGCCGAGGTCGCGGCCGGGCTCGCCACGGCCGCCGCCGCGTCGGCGGCCGAGACCGGCGTCTTCGCCGCCGCTTTCGGCGCCGGGCGGATGTCCGTCGTGGCGAAGGAGGACCTGGCCGAGGTCGCCGTCCGGGTCGCCGCGGAGATCCAGCGTGACCTCGCCGCGGGCCGCCGCAGCCGGCACGCGGGCAAGACCTACGAACTGGAGGGCGTCGAGGCGATCGGCGGCCAGGACATCGCCGAGGTGCTGACCGGCGCACTGAACCGCCCGGTCCATTACCAGCCGATCTCTCTGTCCGCCGCGCGCGAGGCACTGGCCGACAGCGGCCAGGACCCTTACCAGATCACCCACACGCTCTCGATCTTCTCCAACATCGGCGCCGGATGCCTCGAGGCCCACGACACCGATCTGACCACCCTCCTGCCGGCCGGGCCCCGCGGCGTACGAGACCACATCGTGCAGGCTGTCGGTGCTCACCAGCCGGTCCCCAGCCGGGCCTGATTTCTCTCACCCCGCGCCGGGCCGGTAGGTGGCGATGACGACGCCGGTCCTGGTCGTCGTGGAGTCGACGAGCTCGAAGGACTCCGGCGTGGTCCCCTCGAACAGCCGCCGCCCCGAGCCCAGCACCAGGGGGTGGACCAGGACGACGATCTCGTCGACCAGCCGGCGGGGCAGCAGCGACCTGACGAGGACCCCGCTGCCGAACACCACGAGGTTGCCGTCCAGCTCCTCCCTCAAGCCGGCTACCGCGTCCGCGGCGCCGCCCTTGAGAAGGGTGGAGTTCTGCCAGGTCAGCGGCTCGGTCAGCGTGGTGGATGCGACGTACTTCTGCACACGGTTGAGCGCGTCGGTGAACGGGTTCGGCGCCTGCGCGGGCCAGTAGTCCGCGAAGCGCTCGTAGGTGATCCGGCCCGCCAGCAGGGACCAGGCGTCCGTCATCCGTGCGCCCATCGCCTCCTGCATGGCGGGGTCCTGGCGGCTGGTCGCCCATCCCCCGTGCCGGAATCCGTCGCGGGGGTCCTCGTCGGGGTGCCCCGGTGCCTGCATGACGCCGTCGAGTGTCAGATGCTCGATGGCGACGACCTTGCCCATGCCGCTTCTCCTCCGTGGTCGTGTTCGCCGGGAACGCGCCCGGTTCACCCTCTACACGAACGGCAGACGGCCGGATCGACAGCGAGCATCGTGCCGGACATGCCGATGTCGTCAGCTTCGGCCCGGCCTGTCCCCCGGCTCCCGGTCATCCTGCCGCCGAAGTAGCCGCCGCCGATGACCAGGAGGGCGTGCGGCGAGGGCCAGGACGGCGCAGTAGATCGGGAGGAACACCTCCCACGTGTCGCCGCGCACCGCGGGTAACACGGGACGCAGCAACTCGTACGCGACGCCGAGGAGCAGCGCGGCGAGCGGATAGAGCAGAGACCGCCGTACAGCCGCCTCACTCCTCTTCCACCGGACGACCAGGGAGGCGAGCACGAGGACGATCGCCAGGAGGACGGCGGCGAGTGTGACGACCATCAGCGAGTTGCTGGAAAGCGGCGGCAACGCCGCCGGGTTGCCGCCGGCACCGCCGTCGCTGCGCGGCCAGTTGGAGGTCGCGACGGTGAACGACGCCACCGCGATGGCGAACACCGAGAGCTTCGCGGCGAGCGGCAGCGCGGGGCGCCCGTCCGGAAAGATCGCGGTCGCGAGCAGCAGGGGTGTCATGACCTGCGGCACCCAGATCCAGTAGTGCAGCCACGAGTTCCAGCTCGCCGCCGATCCGTCGGACGCGATGACGAGGCCCGGCAGCTCGCACGCCAGCCCTGCCACGCCCAACAGCCCGCCGAACAGGAGGATTCGCCCGATACTCCGGCTTTGGGCCCGGCCGCCCGCCCACGCCCCCGCCAGCAGCATCACGCCCGCGCGGAGGGCCTCCGCTACGGTGCCGGTACGGGCGACGGGACCATCGGCGATCAGCGTGACGATGACGGGGAGGGCGGCCAGTCCCAGCAGCGCCGTCCCCCAGAATCGGAGCGAAGCCCACATGACAGACATGATCCGCCGGCCCACAGGAGTACGAGAAAGATCGGGGCGATGACCGGACACAGGCCTGATGTACACGCCCGGCGTACGGGAGGAACAAGGGGTGGGCTCTGGGGGCCCGTTCTGGCGAACCTCGGACTCGGCGTGCCCGCGATCGTGCCGTTCTCTCTGGCGTGGTGGCTGCTGACCGAGTACGTGCCGATGGACTGCAAAACCTCTGAGGACCTTGTCAAGCCGGGGCTCACCAACTGCGACTACACGACCCTCGATCACGCGTACCCCGTCATGCTGCTCCTGGCGGTGACCGGCGTCCTCACCGTGGCGTTGGTGGTCGTGATCGACGTGATGCTCCCGCTCGGACGCGGGCGAAAGCCGGCGGCATGGCTCGGCGCGGCCGCGCTCATCCCCGTCCCGTTCGCGGTGTGCCTGGCGCTGGCCTGACCTGGCTCGGCCTCGCGGCGGCCGGGTGCGCGGCCGAAAATGAGAACGGGTGGACGCCCCGGCGAAGCCTAGACTGGCGCCATGCCGATCGACCTGAGCCTGCTCGCCGGGGCGCGGTGGCGGGGGCAGCCGGTGGTCGGCGAGAGGGCTCAGGCACTGCTCGCGGCCCTCGCGTCCGCGCCCCGGACCGTGAGCGCGGACCGCCTCGTCGCGGAGGTGTGGGGGGACGACGAACCGGCCAATCCGGCGAAGGCGCTGCAGGTCCTGGTGTCCCGGACCAGGTCGGTCGTGGGGCCGGAGACGCTGGTCACGGAGGGGGGCGGCTACCGGCTCGACGTCCCGCCCGACCGGGTCGACGCCAGCTTGCTGCATCGTCTGACGGACCGGGCGCGGGCGCTGCTCGCCGAGGACCCGGCCGCCGCGGCCGCCACGGCCGGGGAGGCGCTCGCGCTGGGCATCGGAGCGCTGCCGCCGGAGGGCGGCGGCCCGCTGGCCGGGGTGCGCCGGCGCGCGGCACGCGACCTGGCCGCCGCGCGGGTGGTGCTCGCCCGCGCCCGGAGCCGCAGCGGTGACCACGACATGGCCCTGCCCGAGCTCGAGGAGGCCGTGCGCGTCCGCCCCGAGGACGAGGGACTGCTCGCCGATCTCCTGCACAGCGAGGCGGTGGTGCGCGGAACGGGCGCCGCGCTCGACCGGTTCGAGCGTTACCGGTCGGACCTGCGCGACCGGGTCGGCGCCGACGTCGGCCCGGAGCTGCGGCGGGTCCATCGTGAGCTGCTGGCCCTCGACAATCCCGTACGCGCCGGCGTGCGTTTCGACACGACCCCGCTGCTCGGCCGCGACGACGACCTCCGGCGGGTGCGGGCCCTGCTCGCCACCTCCCGGGTGGTCTCGATCCTCGGTCCGGGCGGGCTCGGCAAGACCCGGCTCGCCCATGCCGTCGCCCGCGAGGCCCTGCAGCCGGTGGTGCACTTCGTCGAACTGGCCGGTGTGACCGCGCCCGAGGACCTGGTCGGCGAGGTCGGGTCGGTGCTCGGCGTCCGCGACTCGGTGACCGGACGCCGCACGCTCACCCCGCGGCAGCGCGCCGACGTCCGGGCCCGGATCGCCCAGCAGCTCGATCCGGCCCCGACGCTGCTGGTGCTCGACAACTGCGAGCATCTGGTGGAGGCGGTCGCCGACCTGGTCGCGTACCTGGCCGCGACCACACGGGAGCTGCGCGTCCTCACCACGACGCGCTCGCCGCTGGCGATCGCCGCCGAACGCGTCTATCCGCTGCCCCAGCTGGGGACCGGCGACGCGATCGAGCTGTTCCGCGACCGCGCGACCGCGGCCCGGCCCGGTGTGCACCTCGACGAGGATGACGTACGCGCCGTAGTGACCCGCCTGGACGGCCTGCCGCTCGCCATCGAGCTGGCCGCGGCGAAGGTGCGGGTGATGTCACCGGCCGAGATCGCCCGGCGGCTGGAGGACAGGTTCTCGCTGCTGCGCGGCGGCGACCGGAGCGCGCCCTCCCGGCATCAGACGCTGCTTGCGGTGATCGACTGGTCCTGGAACCTTCTGGGCGAGCGGGAGCGCCGGGCCCTGCGCCGCCTCTCGGCCTTCCCGGACGGCTTCGCCCTCGACGCCGCGGAGGAGGTGCTCGGCGACGGCGCTCTCGGCGACGTCGAGGAGCTCGTGGAGCAGTCCCTGCTCACCGTCGTGGAGACGGCCGAGGGCGTCCGGTACCGCATGCTCGAGACGGTGCGGGAGTTCGGCCGGATGCGGCTGGACTCGGCCGGCGAGACCGACGAGGCGCGGGCCGCCGTACGCGCGTGGGCCCTCGGTCACGCCGACCGGCACGGCGGCCGGCTGTACTCGCCGGAGCAGGTCGACGCGATGGACCGGCTGCGTGCGGAGGAGACGAACCTCTCCGACATCCTGCGAGAGGCCCTCGCCGGCCCCGACCCGGAGGCGGTCGTGCTGCTGTTCTCGGCGCTGGGCGGCTACTGGTCGATCTGCGGAGACCATCCGCGCAGCATCGTCCTCACCCCCGCCGTCGCGGCCGCCCTGAGCGACTGGACACCGCCGCCCCGGCTCCTCGACCGGACCCGGGCGGCCCTGAGCATCGCGCTGTTCAACACCATGATCGTTCCTCTGGAGGAGTCCGGGACGCTGGTGCGGCTGCTGTCCGAGCTGGGCGCCGACTCGGCGAACCCCGACCTCCGGGCGGCGGTGACCGCCCTGCTCGCGGCGGCGTCGGATCCCGAGCGCGGCATGGACAAGCTGGCCGCCGACCCCGACCCTGTGATCCGCCGTATCGCGCTGCACTGGCTGAGCCACGGCCGGGAGAACGTCGGCGACCCGGTCGGCGCGATCGAAGCGGCCCGTGCCGCCCTCGACCTCGTCGGCCTTGACGGCGGCCCTTGGCACCGGGCGGTGCTGCACACGCACCTGGCCGGCCTGTACGCGCACCTCGGTGACACCGCCTCGGCCTCCAGGCATGCCGTCGAGGCGCTCCCGGTGCTCGAACGCCTCGGGGCGGTGGACGACGCCGTCCAGATCCGCGCCTCCCTCGCCATGGCGGCGCTCGCCGAGGGCCGCCGCGACGAGGCCGCGCGTATGGTCGACGACCTGGAGGCGCTCGCCTCCCAGGGCACCTACGCGGAGGTCCTGTCGGTCGCGGCCGCCAGGGCCCAGCTGACCCTCGCCGACGGCGACATCGCCGAGGGACTGCGGCGGCATCGCGAGACCGCCGAGGCGCTGCGGAACCTGCGCGTCCCGGGCGCGGGGGACGGCATCACACCGTGGGGCTTCCTTGGCGAGGTCGTCGCGCTCTCGGCGTTCGCTCTGTACGGCGAGGGCGACGACGGCGCGGACCTCTTCGAGTCGTTGCGGGCCGAGGTCCGGACCGCCTTCACGCCGGACCACACGGACTACCCCGTGATGGGGATGGTGCTCGCCGGGCTGGGCATCTGGGGCCTGCGTAAGGGGGCGCTGCCCGCCGAGGAGGCGGTCCGGCTGCTCGTGCTCGCCGACAGGTTCGCCTACAACCGGTTCGTCCCGACGCTGCAGTGGTCGGTCCTGTCCGGGCACGCCGAACGGATCGCCCCCGGCGTCATGTCCCGGATCGAGGCCGAGTACGGCGAACAACGCGGCCCCGACCTGCTGGCCGAGGCGCGTGCCGTCCTGGAACGGCTGTTCTGACACCGCTGATGACACCGCTGATCCGGCACCGGCTACATCTTGCGGGAGTACGAGCGGACCGCCAGTGGGGCGAAGACCGCGACGACGACCGCGCAGCCGATGACCGCCCAGCCGACCTCGGCCGTCACGGCCCCGTCGTTGAACAGGTCGCGCACCGCGGAGACGACGTGCGACACCGGGTTGACCTTCACGAACGCCTCCAGCCAGCCGGGCAGCGTCTCGGCGGGGACGAAGGCGTTGGACAGGAAGGTGAGCGGGAACATGATCATCATGGAGATCCCCTGCACACTCTGCGCGGAACGCGCCATCGTGCCCAGCCAGGTGAAGATCCACGCCAGCGACCAGCCCGCGATCACGGTGAGCGCGACGCCGCCGACGCAGCCGAGCACACCGCCGCCGGGGCGGTAACCGATGATCAGGCCGGTGACGACCGTCAGCACCGACGCGATGCCGTAGCGGATCAGGTCGGCGATCATCGGACCGGCCAGGGGGGCGATCCTCGCGATCGGCAGGGACTTGAAGCGGTCGAACACCCCCTTGTCCATGTCTTCACGCAGTTGCACGCCCGTCGCCATGCAGACGGTCAGGGCCGTCTGGGCGAGGATGCCGGGGATCAGCACCGGGAGGTAGTTCGACACGCTGCCGGAGATCGCGCCCCCGAAGATGAACGCGAACATCGCGGTGAACAGCAGAGGCTGGATGAGGACGTCGAAGAACTGCTCGGGCTTGCGGCGCATCTTCTTCAGGGCACGCCACGCCATGGACAGGGTCTGGACCCAGGTCTCCTGCAGCGAACTGTGGGAGGTCGTGCGGGCGACCACGACGGACGGGTCGACGCGCCGGGGGTCGAGCGGGGTCGGGGTAACGGTGGTCGTGGTCATCGGGCCGCCTCCATCTGGGGCTTCGTCTGGGATTCGTCGTCGGCGCCGTGGCCGGTCAGCGCCAGGAAGACCTCGTCCAGCGTCGGCTTGGCGACGCTCACCGAGGAGATGCCGAGGCCCGCTTCCCGCAGGCCGATCAGGACGTCCGCGGCCCGGTCGGGGTCGGGGAGGGGGATGTTCATGCGTCCCGATTCCGGGGTCAGGACCGGGTCCTCGCCCAGCAGCCGTCGGACGACGTCCGCGCCCAGGGCGACGTCGGCGCCCTCCGCCAGGCTGAGCTGCAGGGTCGACTCGCCGACCTGGGTCTTCAGCGCGTCGGGGGTGTCCTCGGCGACCTTCCGGCCCCGGTCGATCACGGCTATGCGGTCGGCCAGCTGATCGGCCTCGTCCAGGTACTGCGTGGTCAGGAGGATCGTGGAACCGTCGGTGACCAGCTCGCGGATGGTGTCCCACATCTGGCCCCGGGTTCTCGGGTCGAGGCCGGTCGTGGGCTCGTCCAGGAAGATCAGAGGCGGGCGGGTGATCAGGCTCGACGCCAGGTCGAGGCGGCGGCGCATGCCGCCGCTGAACTGGGACAGGGGACGGTCGGCCGCCTCCTGCAGGTCGAAGCGGGCGAGCAGGTCACCGGCGATGCTCTTGGCCCGGGTGCTCGTCAGGCCCTGCAGCCGGCCGAACAGCCACAGGTTCTCCCGCGCGGTGAGGTCCTCGTCCACCGAGGCGTACTGGCCCGTCACGCCCACCAGCTGCCGGATGCGGTGCGGCTCCCGCCGGACGTCGACGCCGAAGATCTCCGCATGGCCGCCGTCGATGGGGAGCAGGGTGGCGAGCATCCGGAGGGTGGTGGTCTTGCCCGCTCCGTTGGGGCCGAGGACTCCGAAGATCTCGCCCTGCCGTACGTGGAGGTCGATTCCGTCCACGGCCCGGAAGTCGCCGAAGGTCTTGACCAGGCCGTCCGCCCGGACGGCACTGAGGTCCGCCATGACGCGTCTCCTCTCTCCGCCGGGTACCTCCCGGCGTACGAGAAGAGCCTCCGGCCCACTGGATTCATCGCGGCTTCACACCGGTTTCACCCCTGAGCTGGCGGTTTCACCGGCTTGTCCCCGTGTCCCCCGTGAGAGCTACCCGCGAATGTCCACCGCGCGGTGACGATTCCCGGCTGCCGAATCCCTAGCGTTTCTCCGCGTAGCCGCGGCGCTCCGGTCGCGGAATCTTCCCAAGGAGTCGTCATGCGGCTGTTGAAGCAACTCGTGCCTGTCGCGCTGGTCACCTTCGCCGGCGGTGCGGCCGTGGCTGCGGTACAGGGGAACGCGTTCCTCACCCTCATCCTCGGTGTCGCGACAGCCGTCCTCGCGGTGTTCGTGTACCGCTGGGCGGTGCGATGGTCCGAGCGCCGCGCGCCGGTGGAGGTGGCCGGGAAAGGCGCCGTCCCCGCCGTCGGCCGGGGGCTGCTGATCGGAGTCGGGATGTTCGCGGCCGTCATCGTGAACCTCGCCTTCCTGGGGTACTACCGGGTCGACGGCCTCGGCTCGGTGACGGGCGCGGCCGGGCTGATCGGCTTCATGGCCGCCGCCGCGGTGACCGAGGAGTTACTGTTCCGCGGCGTGCTGTTCCGGATCATCGAGGGATGGGCCGGCACGTGGATCGCGCTGGCCCTGACCGGCCTGGTGTTCGGCCTGATGCACCTGAGCAACGAGCACGCCAACCTGTGGGGCGCGATCGCCATCGCGATCGAGGCGGGCGGCATGCTCGCCGCCGCCTACGCCGCCACCCGCACCCTGTGGCTGCCGATCGGCCTGCACTTCGGCTGGAACTTCGCCGCGGCCGGCATCTTCAGCACCGAGGTCTCCGGCAACGGCGCGAGCCAGGGGCTGCTGCACAGCGTGACGTCGGGCCCGGCCCTGCTCACCGGCGGCGACTTCGGTCCCGAGGCGAGCCCGTACTCGGTGCTGTTCGGCCTGGCGCTGACGATCGTGTTCCTGTGGCTGGCCCGCCGGCGCGGCAACCTGGTCCCCATGCGGCGCGGCGCCCGGGCGGACGCGACCGCTACGCTCACCCAGTGATCGACTTCCGGCGGGTCACCGACCTGTGGCGGCGGTGCGACGTCGTGGTCCGGGACGCACCGTTCGGGCTGCTGCTGGCCGTCGTGTCCCTGATTCCGGCGCTCCACGGCAAGGGGACGCAGGTCGGGGACCTGCCCGTCCGTCCCCTCGACGCACTGGCGCTCGTGGTGATCGCTCTGGAGTGCCTTCCGCTCGCCGTGCGCCGCCGGTGGCCGGCCGTGTGTCTGGCTCTGGTGACGCTCGGCTTCGTCCTCGACCAGATCCGCGCCTACCACGTTTTCGCGAGCAACGCGATGACCGTCGCGCTGATCAGCACGGGCGCACATCTGGAGCGCTACCGGCGTGCCACCGTGATCCTCCTCTCCATGGCGTACGTGCCGCTGGCGGTCGCGCTCGACCGGCTCGGCGCGACGGAGAAGGTGGAAGGGTACGTGGTGTTCTACCTGACTCTGGTCCTCGCGTGGGGCATCGGGGCCTGGATGCGCTCCACCCGGGCCGCCGAGACCGAGCGCCGCCGCCACATCGCCGAGGCCACCCGCGCCGCCGAACGCACCCGCATCGCCCGCGAGCTCCACGACGTCGTGACCCACCACGTGACGGCCATGGTCGTACAGGCCGAGGCGGCACGCTACCTGACCGCCGCGCCCGATCGCCTCGACGCGGCCCTGAGCGCCGTCACCGACACCGGCCGGCGAGCCATCGCCGACCTGCGGCACCTGCTCGACCTGCTCAACCCGGACCACCACACCGACGTGAAAATGCCGTCCGTCGCCGAACTGCAGACACTGGTGGAGCAGACCCGCCAGGCCGGGCAGCCGGTGGAGTTCGCCGAGGAGGGCACGCCGCCCGAATCGGGCGGCAGCGCCGAATTGGTGGCCTATAGGGTCGTGCAGGAATCCCTGACGAACGCTCTCAAGTACGCACACGGCAGCGCCACCGCGGTCCGCGTGCGCTATGGCAAGGAGATCATCGTGGAGGTCAGCACCGACGGCTCCGGCTCGCGGGCCGGCTCGCCCGGCGGGAGCGGCCGTGGGCTTGCCGGGCTCCGCGACCGCGTGGACGCCCTGGGCGGCGAGTTCGACGCCGGCCGGCGGGCCGACGGCGGCTTCGTCGTACGGGCGCGCATCCCCGCGGGAAGCCCGTCGTGAGCACGCCGGTCCGGGTCCTGGTCTGCGACGACCAGGCGCTGATCCGCACCGGGTTCGCGACGATCATCGACGCGCAGCCCGACCTGGAGGTGGTGGGCGAGTGCGGGGACGGCCGCGCCGCGGTCGACCTCGCCCGCCGGCTGAACCCGGACATCGTGGTGATGGACGTACGCATGCCGGTGCTCGACGGCATCGAGGCGACCCGTCTGCTGGCCGGCGCCGGGGTGGAGAATCCGGTCAAGGTGCTCGTGGTGACGACGTTCAACCTGGACGAGTACGTGTACGAGGCGCTGCGCGCGGGGGCGAGCGGGTTCCTGCTCAAGGACGCTCCCCCGGCGCAGCTGCTGCACGGCATCCGCACCGTCGCGTCGGGCGCCGCGCTGCTGGCGCCCGAGGTGACGCGGCAGCTCGTCGGCAGGTACGCGGCGCGGATCCGCCCCGCCGAGGGCACGCCGGACGACGTCGCGCTGACCCCGCGCGAGCTGGAGGTGCTGCGCCTCATCGCCGACGGCCTGTCCAACAGCGAGATCGCCGCCGAGCTGGTGATCAGCCAGGAGACCGTCAAGACGTACGTCTCGCGCATCCTCACCAAACTCGGCCTGCGTGACCGCGTGCAGGCGGTCGTCTACGCCTACCGCAGGGGCCTGGTGGCCTGAGACCCGCCGGCCCGGCATCGCCTCCCGCCGAATGGGTAAGGCGGTCGCGAACGAGGGGCGGACAAGGGGGAGTCGCCATGGTCGTCAGCACTCGTGCCGGAACGGAACGGTCTTTGAACATCACCGTGATACGGCAGGCACCACCGATGTCCCGTACGGTCTCGGCGGCGGGGCTCGGCGCCGTCGGGGGCATGGTCACCGAGTATCTGTTCGATCCCGAGCTGGGGCGGAGTCGCCGCGCCCGGCTCCGGGACAAAGGCGTCCATCTGACGCACGGGGTCAGAAACGGAACCAGAACCGTCGTCCGCGACGTCCGCAACCGAAGCCAGGGCATCCTCGGCGCGGCCCGCTATCGGACCACCGGACGGGAGGCCGACGACGACGTCCTCCACGAGCGGGTACGCGCCGAGCTGGGCCGGCACGTCCGCCACCCGCGTGAGGTGGACGTCCACGTGGAGAGCGGTCACGTCACCCTCACCGGTGACGTGCTCGGCAGGGAGAGCCGTCGGGCGCACCGGGCGGTGGCCCGGATACCCGGCGTCACGGGCGTGGACGCGAACTGGACCACCCGCCACGACGCCACGCGAGCGCCTCGGTCGCGGGAAGACGGCGGGCCGATGGAGGCGGTGCTCGACCTCTTCCGGCAGAGGTGGTCACCGGCCGGCAGGTCGCTCACCGGTCTGGCCGCCGCCGCCGTCTGGTCGCTGTCCGGACGCCTGCCGCGGCCGCTCGGCTACCTGGTGCGCGCCGGCTGCGCGGTCCTGGCCGCGCGTGCCGCGACGAACCTGCCGCTGCGGCGGCTCACGGGCATCGGCGCGGGCCGCAGCGCGATCGACGTACGGGACTCCATCTCCGTGGCCGCGCCACCCGAGGAGGTCTGGCCGGTGCTGAGCGACTACAGCCTCTTCGCCCGGTGGCTGCCCGACGTCCTCGACGTGCGGCGCTCGGACGACGGCGGGCGGTCCCAGTGGCGGGTCTCGGGACCGGTCGGAGTGCCGATCCGGTTCGAGGCCGTGGAGACCGCCCGTGAGGAGGGCCGCAGGATCGCCTGGAAGACCACAGAAGGACAGCTGGTCGCCCACTCCGGCGAGCTCAGTGTGACGCCGGAGGACGCGGGCCGAAGCCGCATCCAGGTCCGGCTCACCTACAATCCGGTTCTCGGCGCGGTCGGTCACGCCGTGGCGAAGATCTTCGGAGCCGATGCCGGACGCAAGCTCTCCAAGGACCTGATGCGGCTGAAGTCGCTGATCGAGACGCGCGGGGCGCCGGTCGGCGCCGGCGCCGGTCCGCGAGGGTGATCAGTGTGAGTGGCGGGGCGGGGCGCTGCCGCTGCCGCCGGTGAGGAAGTCCAGGTCCGCGCCCTTGTCGGCCTGGAGGACGTGCTCGCTGTACAGGCGCACCCAGCCCCGGTCGGCGGCCGGCCGCGGGGGCTGCCAGGCGGCGCGGCGGCGCTCGAGTTCCGCGTCGTCGACCAGCAGGTCCAGACGCCGCGTCGGGACGTCGAGCCGGATGACGTCGCCGGTACGCACGAGGGCGAGAGGGCCGCCCACCGACGCCTCGGGGGCCACGTGCAGGACGCAGGTGCCGTAGCCGGTGCCGCTCATGCGGGCATCGGAGATCCGCACCATGTCGGTGACCCCCTCGGTGAGCAGCCGCCGCGGCATGGGCACGTTGCCCACCTCGGGGAAGCCCGGGTAGCCGCGTGGTCCGGCGTTCCGCACCACGATGACCGTGTCGGCGGTGACGTCCAGATCCGGGTCGTCGGCCACGGCGATGTAGTCCTCGATCCGGTCGAACACGAGCGCCGTTCCGGTGTGCCGGAGCAGATCGGGCGAGGCGGCGGAGACCTTCAGCACGGCCCCGGACGGCGCGAGCGACCCGCGCAGCACGACCGTCCCCGACCCGGCGGGCTGGAACGGCTCCTCCATCGTGCCGATGACCTCCCGGTTCCAGCACTGGGCGCCGCTGACGTTGTCGGCCACGCTCTTCCCGCTGACGGTGACATGGTCCAGGTGCAGCAGGGGGGCGATCTCCTTCATCACCGCCGGGAGCCCGCCCGCGTACGCGAAGTCCTCCATCAGGTGCGTGCCGGAGGGCATCAGGTTCACCAGCATGGGCACGTCGGCGGTGAGCGTGTCGAAGTCCTCCAGCGACAGGGGTACGCCGAGGCGTCCGGCGATCGCGAGCAGGTGCACCACGGCGTTGGTGGAGCCGCCGATCGCGGCGTTGACCCGGATGGCGTTCTCGAAGGCCTCGCGGGTGAGCACGGTGGACAGCCGCTGGTCCTCCTCGACCATGGCCACGATCCGGCGCCCGGCGGCGTGCGCGAGCGCGTACCGGCGGGAGTCGACCGCCGGTACGGCGGCGGCCCCCGGCAGCTGGACGCCCAGCGCCTCGGTCACGCAGGCCATCGTGGAGGCGGTCCCCATGGTCATGCAGTGCCCACGGCTGCGGGACATGCAGATCTCCGCCTCGGCGCAGTCGGCCGCCGTCATCCGGCCGGCGCGCTGCTCCTCGGTGAAACGCCACACGTCGGTGCCCGATCCGATGTCCCGGCCGCGGAACTTGCCGTTCAGCATCGGACCACCGGTGATCATCAAAGTGGGCAGGTCGACACTGGCCGCGCCCATCAGCAGTCCAGGCGTGGTCTTGTCGCAGCCGGACAGCAGCACCACTCCGTCGAGCGGGTTGGCCCGGATCAGTTCCTCGGCCTCCATCGCCAGCAGATTGCGGTAGAGCATGGTCGTCGGCCGCATCAGCGGCTCCCCCAGGCTCATCGCCGGAAACTCCAGCGGCAGGCCGCCGCTCTCCCACACGCCGCGCTTCACCGACTCGGCCAGGTCGCGCAGATGGGCGTTGCACGGAGTCAGCTCCGACCACGTGCTGGCGATGCCGATCACCGGACGGCCGTCGAAGACGTCGTCGGCGAACCCCTGGTTGCGCATCCACGATCGATGGATGAACCCGTTGCGGCCCTCCGCGCCGAACCACTCCTGACTGCGCAGCGGGCGATTCGTCATCGACATCGGCACACCTTCCTGTCGTTTCGATTGTCTGCGGACACCGGCCGCGGCTATCTCAGGCCTCCGACGGACAGTCCGCCGCGCCAGTGCCGCTGGAGGGTGAAGAAGGCGATGATGAGCGGGATCACCGAGACGAGCGCGCCCAGGATGATGAGGCTCCAAAGAGAGGTACTACCCGAGTTGTTCGCCGAGGCGATTCCCTGCCAGAGGCCGAGCCCGACGGTGACGGGGAAAAGCCGGTTGTCGGAGAGCATGGCGAGGGGCAGGAAGTAGTTGTTCCAGGACGCGACGGCGGACAGGAGCAGCACCGTGACCACCGCGGGCCGCATCAGCGGGAAGGCGACCTGGATGAACGTCCGAAGTTCACCCGCGCCGTCGACCCGCGCCGCGTCCAGGATCTCGTCGGGCACCGCGTCGCGCGCGTACACGTGCATCAGATAGACGCCGAACGGATTGAGCAGCGACGGGAGGATCACCGCCCAGATCGTGTTCGTCAGGCCGAGCCCGGAGAACATCATGAAGGTGGGGATCACCAGGGCGGTCGCGGGCACCATCAACGCGCCCAGCAGGACCGAGAAGCTGAATCGCCTGCCGGCGAACCGGTATTTGGCGAATCCGTAGCCCGCCATGACGGCCAGGATCGTGGCGCCGATCCCGCCCGCGAACGCGTACAGCGTGGAGTTGAGGATCCACCTGCCGTAGATGCCGCCGTCGTAGGTGAACAGTCGCTGGAGGTTCCCGAAGTAGTCGATCGAATCGGCGAACCACAGGGTGTTGCTGCCGCTGAACAGGCCGGGGGCGTCCTTGGAACTGTTGACGATGACCCACCAGAACGGCACCAGGAAATACACGACCAGGAAGCCCAGGAAGATCTGCACGGGGAGGTGGCGCTGGGGACGGCGGCGTGCGCCGGCGCGGGAGCTGCCGGTCATCAGAAGAAGCTCCTCCGCTTGCGGGTGAAGAACAAGAAGGCGTAGACGCAGACGAACACGATCCCGCCGAGGGCGAAGGAGATCGCCGATCCGTAGTTGAAGTTCGCGAGCCCGAACGCCTGCTGGTAGGCGTACATGTTGGGAGTGAATCCCGGCGCGATCGTGCCGGCCGCGAGGTAGCGCAGAATCTGTGGTTCGTTGAAGAACTGCAGGGTGCCGATGAGCGAGAAGACCAGGATCAGGAGCAGCGCGGGGGCGATCAGCGGGATTTTGATCCGGAGCGCGATCTGCCATTTTCCGGCACCGTCCATACGGGCGGCCTCGTAGAGCGTCGGGTCGATGCCCTGGAGCGCCGCGTACAGGATGATCATGTAGTAACCGGCCCACTGCCAGGTGACGACGTTGATCAGGCCGTAGAAGATCAGATTGCTGCTGAAGAAGTCGGGCGCGGTGGCGCCGAACAACCCGAAGATGTCGGTGAGCGGCCCGAAGCTCTTGCTGTACAGGAATCCCCACATGACCGCCCCGATGACCGTGGGGATGGCGTAGGGAAGGAAGATCATGAGGCGGGAGAAGCGGGTGAACAGCGAGGTCACGGCATCCAGGATGAGTGCCATCGCGAGCGCGATGACGATCTGCAGCGGGATGGCGACGAGCGAGAAGCGGATGACGAACCACGCCCCGGACAGGAAGGTCGGGTCGGTGAACGCCTTCACGTAGTTGCCGAGGAAGACGAAACTGGTGCCGCCGATCAGCTTCTTCTGCCAGAGGCTGAGGTAGAACGCGTACGCGAGCGGCGCGATGAGAAGCGCCAGGAAGACGATCGCGAACGGCCCGACGAAGAGCCACCCCATCAGGTGCTCACGGAGGCGCACCTTGCCGCGGACCTTGTGCGCTTTCTCTTGAGTGCTCGCTGCACTCTCCTCGATCAGGAGGGTCATTGTGGGCTCCGGGAAGTCGATGCTGGGGGTGACGGGCGGGCCGGCCGGGGACGCCCGGCCGGCCCGCCCGTGGTGTCACTGGACGGTGAACCCTTGCTCCTTGGCGTAGCCCACCACGTCCTCCTGGAGCCGGTCGGCGGCCTGCGCACCGGTGACGGAGCCCTGGATGATCGCACTGACCTGCTTCGTCATGGCGTCGAAGTAGTACTGGCCGAACGGGGCGTAGGTCATGCCCTTGTAGGCGTTCGCCGCCGGGACGTAGACCTCCTTGTTCGCCTGCTGACCGTCGAAGAAGTTCACCTTCAGGTCCACGAACTCGGGACTGTTGAGCGCCTTGAGGTTCAGCGGGAAGATGATCTGGTTGGTCCAGCCGTCGGTGAGCGACTCGTCGTCGGCGTAGAGGCCGTACGCCACCTTCGCCGCGAGTTCGGGGTTCTTCGCCTGGCTCGTCACCGAGAAGGCCGACCCGCCCCAGTTCACCTGCACCGGGTTGGCGGGATCCCACTGCGGGAGCGGCGCCACCGCCCACTTGCCGGTGTCCTCGCCCTTGCCGACGCCGGCGCCGGTGAGGTATCCGGGCGCCCACGCCGCCGAGATGTACGTCGCGTACTTCCCGTTGACCACACCGGCGATGTACTCCGGCGTGAACTGGTCCTGCGTCCCGACCAGGCCCTTCTTGGCAAGGCCCCCCCAGTAGTCGAGCACGTCCTTGGACGCCTGGTCGTTCAGCTTGACGCCGATCGTCTCCGGCTTCGCCGGGTCGTAGGTGAACGGATTGGCGCCCTTCTGGATCTGCAGCGCCATCAGGACGGCCGGCACGTTCGCGCCCAGGTCGCCGAACAGCGGGCCCCCCGCGTCCTTCACCTTCTGCGCCGCCTGCTCGTACTCGGCCCACGTCTTCGGCGGCGTGATCTTGTACTTGTCGAAGATGTCCTTCCGGTAGATCATCGCCATCGGGCCGCCGTCGACCGGCACGCCGTAGACCGCGCCGCCGATCGAGACGTCCTTCCACGCGCCCGGGCCGTAGTTGTCCTTGACGGCGTCATAGCCGTACTGCTTGATGTCGACGAGCGCCTTCTGGATCTGGAAGGTCGGGATCCGGTCCGCCTCGATCATGATCACGTCGGGCGCGCCGGTGCCCGCCGAGATGGCCGTCTGGAACTTGTCGTACTCGTCACCGCCCTGACCGACGTTGGTCCAGCAGACCTGCACCTCGTTGTTCTGCTTGTTGAAGTTGTCGACGACGAGCTGCATGTTGGGGTACCAGCCCCAGAAGGTCACGACCGGCAGGTCCTTCTTGCTGATCGTGTTCGTGCAGTTGCTCGCGTTGTTCCCGCCCGCGTTGTCCGCGGGCGCGGCGCTTCCGCCCGCGGTGTTCGCGCCCCCTCCCGCGTCGGGGGCGCAGGCGGCGAGCGCGCTCGCGGCGGTGAGCATGGCCGCCGTGACAAGTAATCTTTTCGTCTTCATTGACATGATCTCCCCTTCGGGGTCACAGCGCACAAGGGTCCATGCGCCGCCGCTGAGGCCGGGCGATCGGCCGGGACGGGGCACGGATGCCACATCCGCGCCCTGTCCCTCGTGCCGATCTCTCGGATGTGAGCGCTCACACGCCCACGTGCGTGGCGAGCATCACCGGGGCCCGGTGGTGTCGCCTCCAACGGGCCTGGTCAGCGCTTGAACAAGCGCGGTGCCAGGTCGATGAGGTTCTTCTGCCACACGTCCCAGCCGTGCGGCCCGGGGGTGACCCCGTCGAACTCGTAGTGGATGCCGAGGTTGTCCATCGTGGTCAGTCCCGCCATGAACGACGGGTACACGAAGTCGGTCACGTCGCCGACGTACACGCGCAGCAGCTTGGTGCCGTTGTTGATCGCCGCCACGTCGACGCCGGTCCCGCCGCCGAACCCGGCCGAGAACGCCGCGATGTAGGCGAACCGGCCCGGGTGCGCCTTGAGCATCGTCATCGTCTGACCGCCACCCATCGAGAGGCCGGCGAGGGCCTGCCGCGACGGATCGCCGGAGACGTGGTAGCGGGCGCGGACGGCCGGGTCGATGTTCTCCAGCAGTTCCTTGTTGAAGTCGGGCACGTTGCCGTTGCTCATCACGACCACCATCGGCACCAGGTTGCCGTCAAGGGAGTGGTTGTCGAGGATCTGCTTGGCGCGTCCCATCTCGACCCAGTCCGTGTGGTTCTGGCCGCCACCGTGCTGCAGGTAGAAGACGGGGTACGGCTCGGCACGGTTCGGGTCGTAGCCGGGCGGGGTCCAGACCAAGGCGGTCCGGTCCTGGTTCGTCACGTTGCTCCGGTACGTCAGGCTCTCGACCTTCCCGCCCTGACCGGCGGGAACGTCCGTGAGCATGCGTGCCCTCTCACCCGGGACGAGGAAGGTGCTCCAGGTGGGCTCGGTGGTCACCTTCGTCGGGTTCGACGCGTCCTTGACCGCGACCCGGTCCACGATGAGCCGGTAGTAGTAGAACCACGGTTCCAGCGGGCCCACCGTCGCCCGCCACCGGTCGCCCTCACGGGACAGCGGGACCCGCAACCAGCTCCCGCCGGGAGCGATGTTCGCCCACACCGTGACGTGCTTGGCGTCCTTGAAGTCCGTCGTGGTCTCGAAGGTGACGAAACCGTCCTTCAGGAACGGCGTCGGCGTGGTGCCGGGCGCCGGCGGGTCGAACTCGCCCTTCAGCGGCCCGTGGCCGGCGCTCGGGCCGTGATCCGGCACCTTGCGGAACAGCCGCGGCACGAAGTCGATCAGGTTCTCCTGCCAGGCGGTCCAGTTCGCCCCGCCGTCGGGGTTGACCCCGTCGAACTCGTACTTGACCCGGGCGCGGTCCAGCGCCTTCGTCAGACGGACGGTCGCGTTGTACGCGGGATCGGTCACGTTCCCGGTGTACAGACGCAGCAGCTTGCCACCGGGGCGCGGTCCGGGACCGGGCTTCCCAGCGGCGACCTCCGTGAGCAGACCCGAGAACGAGCCGGCGTACGCGAACTGGCCCGGACCGGTCAGGGCGGCGCGCAACGCCTGTGACCCGCCCTCCGACACTCCGGCGATCGCCTGGTGCTCCCGGTCGCGATGGACGCGGTAGGCGTCTGCGACCGCCTTGCGGAGGTCCTTGAGCTCCTTGTCGTCGTCCGGTCCGCGACCGTCGGTGATCACGACCACCATCGGCTCCATTGAGCCCTGGGCCGACAGGTTGTCGAGGATCTGCTTGGCCCGGCCGAGGTCGAGCCAGTCCGTGGCGCTCCTGTCCGTGCCGGACTGCAGGTACAACACCGGATACGGCTTGCCGCCCTTGGCCGCGTACCCCGGCGGGGTCCAGACCAGAGCCGACCGCTCCTCCTTCTTGACCCGGTAGGTCAGGGTCTCGACCTTGCCGCCCTGCCCCTCGGGCGCGTCCGCCAGCAGGCGCGCCGAGTCGCCCCGGACGAGGAAGGTGCTCCACAGGGGCTTGGACGCCACAGTGGTGCTGTTCGTCGGGTCCTTGAGAACCTTGGTGTCGTCACCCGTGACCTGGTAGTAGTACAGCCCCGGCTTGAGCGGGCCGAGGGTTCCCGTCCAGGCGGCGCCCCCGCGGGTCAGGCCGTACTCCACCCAGGTGGAGGAGGGGCCGAAGTTCCCCTCGATGACGACCTGGGACACCTGGCCCATGCCGGCCTGGACATCCGCCGCCGGGACGCTGAACGACACGTAGCCGTCGTCCGAGACAGTCAGCCACGGCGTGGCCGCCGCAGCCGGCCGCGGCGCGAGTAACACCGCCGCGAGCGCCATGACTCCGGCGACGAGCGCCGCCGAGAGCCGGCGTGCGCCCAAGGGGCGCATCCTGCCGTGATACAGTAACGTCATACCGAAACTCCTTTGATGGTCGGCAGCGGGTGGGGCCGCTCAGCCGACCTAGTTTCTCGGTGAGTGTGACGCGGTTACCGTGTGTGTCTGCACCTCCGTCTGTCGCTGTTTTCGCGTATTCCTGAACACCCAGGTGCACCTGATCCGTGCACCTGGGGTCGGGTGTCAGGCTCTTGTGGCGATCTTCGATGGCGCGGTGACCTTCGGTGGCGCGGTGGAGCCACGGGCCACCAGGCGGGTCGGAAGCAGTATCTGGCGGGGGCCCTCCCAGTCGCCGGTCACCAGCGACTTCAGCATGTGGGCGGCCTCGTATCCGAGGCGGTACATCGACTGGTCCACCGTGGTGAGCGCCGGCTCGGCCAGCGCCGACTCCGGAATGTTGTCGAATCCGACCACCGACAGGTCGCCGGGCACGTCGAGCCCCAGGTCCTTCGCGACCTCCAGGACCTTCAGGGCCATCCCGTCGCTCGCCGCGAAGATCGCCGTCGGCCGGTCCGGCCTTTCCAGCAACGCGCGCGCCAGCGGAATCGCGGACTCGGGATTGAAGTCCCCCCTGCCGATCAACGTCGGATCGGCCGGAACTCCCGCTTCGGCAAGCGCCCTTCGATAACCCTCCTCACGCGACCAGGCCGCCGCGAGGCTGGAGCGGCCCGCGATGAATCCGATACGCCGATGCCCCAGGCCGAGCAGATGCTCGACCACCTGGGTGGCGCCCGCGAGGTTGTCGGCCGTCACGGACGGCACCGTCGAGTCCCTCACCGGATCGATGACCACGACCGGAGTGCTGCTCCGCACCTCACCCCAGGGCGTGACCACGATGCATCCGTCCGTGAGCGTGCCCGACAGGCGGGTCAGGTGCCGCTGCTCCCAGCCCTCGGAGTACGTCCCGTAGAGATCGCTGTTGGCATAGATGATCAGGTCGAAACCGGACTGGCTCAGGGCCTCCATCACGCCCTTGAGCACCTCGGCCGTATAGGACTGGAAGCTGTGCGTCACCAGGCCCAGAACGTTGGTACGGCTGCGGCGCAGGCTGGTCGCCACGAGACTCGACTCGTACCCCAGCCGCTCGATGGCCGAACGGACCTGTGCGATGGTGCTGGCGCTGACGCCGTAACGCCCGTTGACCACCCGCGACACCGTCGCGGTGGAGACGCCCGCGAGACGCGCCACGTCACTCATCGTCACCGGCGTATCGCCGTCGGCCATGCCACCCTCTCTACATTGCAATCGTTATCGGTTACGTTTCCAACATTTAACGCGATAACGAAAGCCAAGACAAGACCCATTTCGGACTCGTAACACGCGGACCGGATGTCCGAAAAGGACATGGCCGGATCGCCCCGATCCCCCGGCCCACCTGCCGCGCCGTCATCTCGGCCGCGCGGTCGCCGGCGGCACTTCCTCGACGCTGACGGTGCCCGTGTAGGCCTTTCGGACCTCGGGGCGGTCGGCGTCGCCGGTGATGGCGAACGTTCCCGCGAGAGCGAGAGCATCGGAGGAGAAACCGACATGTACCTCAATATGTCCGGTCTCCACTGTGTAGTCCATGTTGCGGTCATAGAAACCAAGCTGGCCCGTCGGAAGGCGGAACCGTACGGCCGTCCGCCGCCCCGGACCGGCGCATACACGGGCGAAGCTCTTCAACTCGAGCACGGGCCGGGTGACCGTCGCCTGCGGATCCCGGATGTAGAGCTGGACCACTTCCTCGCCTGCCCGGTCGCCCGCGTTGGCCACGGTGACCTCCACGGTGACGCTGTCCCCGGCGGTCACCTCGGCGCGGTCCAGCGTGACGTTCTCGACGACGAACGGGGCGTACCCGAGCCCGTGGCCGAAGGGGTATCGCGGACTGACGGGCGAGTCGACGTAGTCGCCGTGCCAGTGCGACCGTCCCCCGGACACCTTGTGCCCGTAGAAGACGGGTATCTGGCCCACGGAGCGCGGGTAGGAGATGGGCAACTTCCCGCTCGGGTTCACCTCGCCGAGCAGAACCTCGGCGATCGCCCGTGCCCCGGTCTGCCCGGGCAGCCAGGCCATCAGCACCGCGGCGCACTCCTCGTGCAGGAAGTCGCCGCCGACCGGCCTGCCGGCGACGAGCACCGCCACCACGGGGGTGCCGGTGGCGACGACGGCACGGACCAGGTCCTCCTGGACGCCGGGCAGTTCCAGGCTGGACCGGTCCCTCGACTCTCCCGTCGTGGCCTGGGTCGTCAGCCCCGAACGGTCTCCCAGGACCAGCACCGCGACGTCGGCGGCCGCGGCGGCCGCGACCGCCTCGTCGAACCCGTCCCTCGACGCGTCGATCACGTCGCACCCGTGCGCGTAGCGCACCCTGTCGCCCAGGCGAGCCGTGAGCTCGTCGCGCACCGTGGGCACCCCGTCCGTGCTCTCCTCGATCTCGAGGTCGTCCGGGACCGTCATCGTCTGGCCGAGCAGTCCCTTGCGCTCGCGCGCCTCCAACAGCGACTCGACGTGCGCCGCGAAGGAGTAGTCACCGAGCAGATGCCGCGCGCTGTCGGCGTTCGGCCCGATGAGGGCGACCGTTCCGGCGCCCGGCCGCAGCGGCAGGACACCCTCGTTCTTGAGCAGGACGAGGCTGCGGCGAGCCGTCTCGAGCGCCACCTCCCGATGCCGCTCGGCGTCCACCGTCACCGCGACCGCGCTCTCGTCGACGTAGGGGTTCTCGAACAGGCCCAGCTCGAACTTGTGCCGCAGAACCCGTGCGACCGCTTCGTCCAGTTCCCCTTCGCTGACCTGACCGGCGTCCAGGGCGTGTGCCAGCGCGTCCGCGTACGCGTCCGTCGCCGGAAGCTCGACGTCGGTGCCCGCGCCGAGCGCCGTGGCCGCCGCCTGCCGCTTGTCCTCGGCGAAGTGGTGATACGAGTGGAGATCGTCGACGGCGAAGTAGTCCGACACGACGGTGCCCGTGAAGCCCCACTCCCGGCGGAGGACATCGGTGAGAAGCTCATGGTTGGCGTGGCAGGGAATGCCGTCCAGTTCGTGGTAGCCGGCCATCACCGACTGAAGGCCCGCCTCGCGGACCGCCGCCTCGAACGGATACAGATACACCTCCCGCAGCAGACGAGGCGGCAGGTGCGCCGGAGCCCAGTTCAACCCGCCCTCGGACGCCCCGTAGCCGACGAAGTGCTTGGCCGTCGCGATGACGCCCTCCGCCGGAGAGTCGCCCTGCAGGCCCCGGACGAACGCCACGCCCATGCGGGCCACCAGATACGGGTCCTCGCCGTAGGTCTCCTCCGTCCGGCCCCACCGCGGGTCCCGCACCACGTCCAGCACCGGTGAGAGCCCCTGGTGGCTCCCCATCGCGCGCATCTGCGCACGGACCGCGTCCGCCAGCCGCCGGTTGAGCTCCGGCTCCCAGGTGCTCGCGACCCCGATCGCCTGGGGGAAGATGGTCGCCTCGCGCGCCATCAGGCCGGAGCACACTTCCTCGTGCACGATCGCCGGAATCCCCAGCCGGGTCCGCGTCACCAGAAACCGCTGGATCGCGTTCGCCACCCGCGCCACCTGTACGGCCTTGAGATTGGTGGCTCCGGCGACCCGGGTCACGTGCCCCAGGCCGTGCCGCAGGACCGTCCGTGCCCGCTCCTCCGAATACCGGCCGCCGTCCAGCACCGAGAACGCCCAGACGCTGCCCAGCTGCGCGAGCTTCTCCTCCCGGGTCATCCGGGCGAGCAGATCCGCCACGCGCTCCCCCACGGGAGCGGCCCGATCGGTGTAGATCGCCCCGGACTCCACAGTGGTCACCCGATCACCCCAATCCGTTCTTGCAAACGTAATCGGTAACGTTTACAACGTCACCGTCGCCGATCACAATGACTTTGTCCAGAGCTCGCATCAGGGCGCCTGAGGTCATGCGCTTCACCTGCGGAAGGAAACCCGGAGTGCACATCGTTAGGTATCGGCGGCATGCCGACCCCCGCCCGCACATCGCGGTGGTGGATAACGGCGTCCTGTCCACCCTGCCGGTGGCCGGCATGTTCGAGCTTCTCCAGCACCGGAAGGAGGAGATCGAACGGATGTGCGCCGACGCCATCCCGGACGGCCTGCTCAGCGAGGTGCGTCTGCTCGCCCCCGTGGACGGCGCCACGGAGGTCTGGGCCTCGGGCGTCACCTACCTGCGCTCCCGGGACGCCCGGGTGGAGGAGAGCGCGCTCAAATCGGTCTACGAACTGGTCTATGACGCCGAGCGTCCCGAGTTGTTCTTCAAGTCGCCCGCCTGGCGAGTGGTCGTCGACGGCGAACCCGTCGCCATCCGTTCCGATTCGGCGCTCAACGTGCCCGAGCCCGAGCTGGCGCTCGTGGTGAACCGGTTCGAGGAGATCGTCGGCTACGTCGTCTGCAACGACATGAGCTCACGGTCGGTGGAGGGCGAGAACCCGCTCTACCTGCCGCAGGCCAAGACGTACGCCGGCGCGTGCGCCCTGTCCTCCGGCATCAGGCCCGCATGGGAGGTCGATCCCGCCGGCCTCGCCATCCGCATGACGGTCGCCCGCGAGGGCGCCGTCGTCTGGGACGGCACGACCTCCACCAGCCAGATCAGGCGCCCGTTCACCCAGCTGACGGCCTACCTGTTCCACTCCGAGAACCATCCCCACGGGGTCGTGCTCTCCACCGGGACCGGCCTCGTGCCCGAACTCGACTTCCGGTTGCAGGCGGGCGACCTGATCAGCGTGTCGATCGAGGAGGTCGGAGAGCTCCGCAACCAGGTCGTCGTGGGCAAGGACCACTTCGGCTTCCTGACGCCCCCGTGAGCCCGGAAAGGACGGGCTACGACGGGTGTCAGCGGTAGTCGTTCAGCCAGTAGCCCGGGATCGAATCCCGAATGCGGTCGAGGTCTGCCTCGGACCGGCCACGGACGTAGATGCCCGCACCCCCGTCGTCCCGCAGAAGGACGTCCTGCCCCAGGAACCACCGAGGCCCGGAGCCCTGCCGGCTCGTGGGATACGCCGGGAACGGCAGCTGGACACACAGCTCCTCCACCAGCCGGACGCTGTCGTCATCGGGTTCGAGATAGTCGCAGAGCTCGGAGTCGGCCTGTACGGACTCGGACATGACGATCTCGACGAAGCAGAGGGACAGACGCTCCAGCCACCCGTCCCACCGCTCGTCGGTCTTGTCGGCGAGGTCCAGCCGGAGGTGGACCGCGGGGTCCTCGTCCTGGAGATCATCGAGGAGTACGCCCCAGGACGCGGCTCCTTGGTTCTCGTGCCGGAAGACCAGTGCCTCTTCGGTGTCGTCCACGTACAGTTCCGCCGGGCCGAGCAGCACATCGTGGTCGCCGGTGAGGTCCCGGCGGCGCCCGAACAGCAGGTACGCCTCGCGCATCGTAGGCGGGAGCCGGACTCCCAGCCCTCGCTCCGCGGCGGCGAGATCGGCTTCCGTCCACCCGTCGCCGCTCTCCAGAGGGCTGGCCCAGTGGGCGGCGAAATCCCGGATGAAGCTCCAGGCCCCGCTGCGGCTCGCGACCCCTCTGCCGAGAGATTCAGCGAGATCGAATCCCGGTGTCATGGCAGGACGATATCCGTACGCGCGCGTCGGGCGTTTCGGCCGGGCAGCGGCTTCGGGCCGGGCAGGGCGAGATCGGTAACCTGGCACCGCCGGAAAGCACACTTCCGGGTGACAGGAGGCGCGTGGACGCGAGCACGACCGAGTTGGCCCAGCTGGCCCTTCAGCTCGAGCATGCCGTGGACAAGCTGCGTGGCATCCCCGTCGGCGTCGAGCTCGTGGACGACAACGAGCTCGTCCAGCAGCGGATCATGGAGGCGGTGCACACCGCTCGCGAGCTGCGCGCCATGCACCCGGTGGGCTCGACGGACAAGGGGCGCCAGGAGCAGAGGAGCAGGCGCAGGGTGCTCGACGCCCTGCAGCGTGGCATGGAGATGCGCACCATCGTCCACGCGAGCGTGCTGGACGATCCCGGCAAGGCGGCGCGCATCAGGGAGCTGCACTCCTCCGGCGATCTGCACCGTGTGGTCGACGAGCCGATCCAGCAACTGCTCGTCTTCGACCGCACCGTGGCGTTCGTACGGACGACTCCCGTCGCCTACTCGCCGGGCGCTCTTCTGATCAGGCACCCGACCTTGATCACCATGCTCGTCGACCTGTTCGAGCACATGTGGCACAAGGCCAGGGACGTCACCGAGCCGGTGCAGCGACTGACCGCGCGCGAGCGCGAGGTGCTCGCACTGATCGCGGAAGGGCGTTCCAACAGCGCCGTGGCCCGCGCGCTGTCGATCACGGAGGCCGCCGTCGGCAAGCACGTCGCCAGTGTGTTCGCCAAGCTCGAGCTGCCGGCGACCGATGACGTCAACCGGCGGGTGCTGGCCGTGCTCGCCTATCTGCGCGGCACGGCGAGGTAGTGCCAGGCATACCTCGTTCTCGGCTTGGCCCCCATGCGTCCGCGATGTCGCGTCGACTTCAATGGATCACATGCAACGAATGACCGGATTGCTGGTCGGCGCGGTGTTCGGCGCGGTATTCGTGATCGTCAACGCGCAGAATCCGCTCCATCCCGTGGCCGTGAACCTGTTGAAAGCGGCCGCCTGCCTGGCGGCCACGGGCGTCCTGGCCATGTGGTTCGTCGCCGCCCGGAGGGAACGGCCGGCCGAGGGGCCGCGGCGGCCGATGTTCGGCCGCGGCTACCTGATCGTCGTCGCCGCCGAGGTGGTCCTGCTCATCGGCGGAATCCGGGTTCTGGCGATCCTGGGGCGTCCCGAGGAGACCAACGTGGCCTGGGTGGCGTCGGTGGTCGGCGCTCACTTCATCGCACTCGCCCCGATCTGGAAGGAGTGGGCCATCGCCGCACCGGGTGTGCTCCTGTCCGTGCTCGGCGTCGTCGGTCTTGTCCTGGCCTCGACCGCCGCCGTCACCTGGGTGCCGCTCGTCAGCGGAGTGCTGTCCGGACTGGTGCTGCTGACTGGCGCCGTCGCCTTCGGCTGGCGTGCCGTGACAGCTCACGGCGTTCCGAGCGGGGAGGCCGCCTCCGGGGTGGGATCCCCGCGGAGTGGGGCGACGTCGCTCTGAAAGCGGGACATCCCGCGCAGGAAGACGGTCGCCATCGGCACGGCGAACCCGGCGACCGCGCCGATCAGCAGCAGCGTCGGGCGGCCGATCACCGCGCCGGCCGGACCGGTCAGTGTCAGGCCGAGGGGCGTCACGACCGAGGCGGCCAGCCAGTCGACGGAGGTGACCCGGGCGAGGCGCTCCGGCGGGATCTCCCTCTGGAGGTTCACCACCCACTGCACGGCGAAGATCTCCAACCCGAGACCCGCGGCGATGTAGCACGCGTAGACGAACTCCGGCGACACCGGCCAGGCGAGCGCGAGCGGTACGACGCCGTAGAGGGCGAGCCCGGCGATCGCGGCCAGTCCCGGCCGGGCGGGTCTCCACCTCATGCCGATCAGCCCGCCCGCCAGGCCCCCGACCGACAGCAGGGCGAGGGCGGTTCCGTACACGGCGTCGCCGCCGAAGGCCTCACGGGAGACGAGGGGCAACAGGACCTGCGCCGGCGCGATCGTGAACATCTGCTGGAGCGCGACGGCGATGATGACCCCCAGGACCCACCGTCGCCGTGAGACCTCCGCGAGGCCCTCGCCGATCTCCCGTACGGCCGACGCCCGCGGCCCCGGCCTGACGACGGGTTCGCGCAGCGGCAGGAGAAGGACGAGACCGAGCAGATAGGCCGTCAGCACGGCGAGGAATCCGATTCGGGCGGACCACGCCGTCACGACGTACGCGCCGAGACCGGGCCCGATGACGGCGCCGAGCCGCCAGGAGACGGCGGTCAGCGCCGCGCCGGCCGGACGCTGGGCGGGGGTGAGCACGGATGACAGGCACGCCTGGTAGGCGGGCCGGTGGAACGCCTCCGCCGCTCCGACGAGGAAGACCAGGAGCCCGAGGAGCCAGGTGGAGGTGCCGCCGGACAACCCGACGGCGGCCACACAGCATTGGAAACCCAGCGAGGCGACCATCACCGTACGGCGCGGCAGCCGATCCGCCCACAGCCCGCCGAGCAACGCGAACACGATGATCGCGATCCACCGGCAGGTGAAGATCGCGCCGACGGTCGAGGCCGTGCCGCCCGCGTCGAGGGCCGCGATGGTGATCGTGACCGGGAAGATCTGGTCGGCCGCCACCGACATCGTGAAGCTGAGCCACAGCATGCGGAATTCGCGATTGCGCGCCAGAGAACCGTCCGCGAAACGAGCCGGAACCATGAGCTTTCGCAAGCGACTGCGCATGGTAAGCAATGAATCCCGATCGAGCGGAACCCGCAAGACGACGATCGGCTACCGTGCCACGACGAGCCCCTTCAGGCTCCCGGCGCTTCGAGCACCTGCTTCAGCCTGGTCAGGTCGGCCTGCACGAGACCCGCGTCGCGGGCGAAGTCCTCGTCGCTCACGCCCGGGAGGCGGCGCAGGGTGAACACCACCTCGCAGCCGTCGCCGTCGGGGATGACCCGCATCGGGTTGTGGACGACCTCGCCGGAGGGCAGCGTGACCTCATGATCGAGGACGCCGTAGGTGTTGCGCTCCACGAAGGCGAAGCCGGCCCGTCCCGACGGCGTCTCCACGAACCACTGCCCGTCGGCGTTCTCCACCGCCTCGCCGAGCCCGGGCGCCCAGACGGGGAGATTCGCCGGGTCCGATGCGTAGTCGTAGACCTCGTCCGCCGGCCGGTCGATCCGCTCGCTGATGTGTCTTGATTCCGACGCCATGCACGCCAGTATTCCGGCAACGGCTTCTCGGCAGGGCCGGCGCCGACGCGGGTCACCAGGGAAGGCGGCCCCGGGCGTCGAAGTAGCCCCCGGTCGGGCCGTCCGGACCCAGCCTAGCCATGCGGACGATGATCTCGGCGCCCTCCTCGACGGTCTGCGTGCCCGTGCGCCCGTTCAGGTCCGTGGCGGTGTATCCGGGCTCCACCGCGTTGATCCGCATGCCCGGGAACGCCTTCGCGTACTGCACCGTGATCATGTTGACCGCGCTCTTCGACGCCGGGTAGGCGACTCCCGGGTACGCGTACCCCGGCGAGCCGGGGGTCGTGGCGCCGGCGAGCGAGGCCAGGCCGCTGCTGACGTTGACCACGACCGGCGCGGCGGACCGCTCCAGCAGCGGCAGGAACGCGTGGGTGACGCGCACCAGGCCGAAGACGTTCGTCTCGAACACGCGCCGCATCATGTCGGCGGTGGTCCCCGCGGCGCCGGTGACCGCGTTCGTCTCGGTGCGCTCCTCGATGCCGGCGTTGTTGACCAGCACGTCCAGTCCGCCGTCCGCCTCGACGGTCTTCGCGGCGGCGGCCACGGACGCGTCGTCGGTGACGTCGAGGAGGACCCAGCGCGCGCCCAGCCGTTCGGCGGCCCGGCGCCCGCGCCCGGCGTCCCGGCTGCCGACGTAGACGGTGTGACCCGCCTCGACGAGCCGGCGGGCCGTCTCGAAGCCGAGTCCCTTGTTCGCTCCGGTGATCAGTGTCGTCGTCATGTCTCCAGGGTCCGCCCCGGCCGTACGGCCGGCCAGCGCCCTCCGCTTCCTGGGACTCCCGGTACCAGGAAGGATCGCGCCCGGCGGTGCAGACTTGGATGCATGGCGACGACGGAGTTCGGCGGAGCGGTGCGCCGCTGGCGCGACCGCGCCTCGCCCGAGGCCGCCGGGCTGCCCGGCGGCGGGCACCGGCGCGCGGCCGGACTGCGCCGGGAGGAGCTGGCCATGCTGGCCGGGATCTCGGTCGACTACGTCACGCGGCTCGAACAGGGCCGCGCGTCCCACCCGTCCGCGCAGGTCGTCGAGGCCCTGGCGCGGGCCCTGCGGTTGTCCGGCACCGAGCGCGCGCACCTGTTCCGGCTGGCCGGGCTGGCGCCGCCCGGCCCGGAGACGGTGTCGGCGTACGTCACCCCCGGCGTGCAGCGGATGCTCGACCGGCTGGCCGGCACACCCGTCGCGGTCTACGACGCGTGCTGGACCCTGCTCATCGCGAACCCGCCGTACGCCGCGCTGATGGGCGATCCGTCCGGGTGGCGCGGCGACCAGCGCAACGCGGTGTGGCGGCATTTCCTCGGGCCCGGCAGCCGGGCCCGGCACACCCCGGAGTCGCTGCGGGCGTTCGAGACGGCCCTGGTCGCCGACCTGCGCGCGACCCGCGACCGCTACCCGGCCGACCAGCGGCTGCGGCGGCTGGTCGCGGATCTGCGCGCGAACAGCGACAGGTTCGCCGAGCTGTGGGACTCCGGCGCCGTCGGCCGGCACCAGTCCGGGCGCAAGACCATCGACCATCCGGACGTCGGCCCCTTGACCCTGGACTGCGACGTGCTCACGGTGACGGGCAGCGACCTGCGCGTCATGGTCTACACCGCCGAGCCCGGGACCGAGGACGCCGAGCGCCTCGCGCTGCTCACCGTGCTCGGCACCCAATCACTCGCCGGGTAACGCCGGCACGCCGGAGCGCCGAAAGTTTTCGGGCACGCTAGCAACCGCCAGCCGGGCAGTTCGCCGATTTCGTTGTCACGATGACCGAAACATTTAGAGCCATATGCGCGACTCGCCGTTAGACTGCGCCTTGTGACCGTTGTCGACGAGCCGTCCGCATCAGAACCAGAACCGCTGACCCTCGCGCAGCTCGCCGAGCTCGCCGGAGTGTCCAAGGCGACGGTCTCCAAGGTGGTGAACGGCCGCTCCGCGGTGGCGCCGGAGACCCGCGCGATGATCGAGGGCCTCATCCGGGAGCACGGCTTCCGCAGGCAGCGACGGCGCTCCAGCCCCGCGGCCGTGCTGGAGCTGGTCTTCCACGAACTGGCGGGCGACTACCCGACCGAGATCGTCCGGGGCGTCGGGCAGGTCGCGCGCGAGCACCACCTGGCCGTGGCGATCTCCGAGCTGCAGGGCAGCCACACCCCCGGCGGCGACTGGCTGGAGGACGTGCTCATGCGCCGCCCCACCGGCGTCATCGCGGTCTTCTCCGACCTGACCGGCCTGCAGCGGGAACGGCTCGCCATCCGCAAGATCCCCCTCGTGCTCCTGGACCCGACGGGCGACCCCGGCCACCGGACCCCCTCCGTGGGCGCGGGCAACTGGAACGGCGGGCTCAGCGCCACCCGGCATCTGCTGGAGCTGGGCCACCGGCGGATCGCCATCATCACCGGGCCGTCGCACGCGTTGTCCAGCCGGGCCCGTCTCGACGGGTACCGCGCGGCGCTCGACACCGCCGGCGTGCCCGTCGACCCGGACCTCATCTGCCCGGGTGACTACCAGATCGAGGACGGCCTGACGCACACGCACCGCCTGCTGCGCCTGCCGAACCCGCCCACCGCCGTCTTCGCCTCCAACGACGGCCAGGCCATCGGCGTCTACCACGCGGCTCACCAGCTGGGGCTGCGCATCCCGGAGGACCTCAGCGTCATCGGCTTCGACGACATGCCCCCGGTGCGCTGGGCCATCCCGCCGCTGACCACGATCCACCAGCCGCTGAGCGAGATGGCCGCGGCCGCCGCCAGGATGCTGGTGACGCTCGCCAGAGGCGAACCCCTCCCCCACAACCGTCAGGAGTTCGCCACGGCTCTCGTCGTACGCGGCAGCACCGCGCCGCCGAAGCGGTAGCCCGTCGGAGCCTCCGGCGCGGGCGGGAGCCGCCCTTGGTCCCCGCCCGCACCGGAGGCGATCCTCGCCAGGAAGAGGGTCAGGGGCTGGTGCAGGTGACGGACGGGGTGGCCGCGCTGCCGTTGGCGGTGAAGCCGAAGGTGGTGGACGAGCCGGCCGCGATGGAGCCGTTGTAGGGGGCGTTGCGGACCGTCACGGAGGAGCCGGACCCGCTCTGCTCGCCGTTCCACACGCTGCTGATGGTCTGCCCGCCCGGCCAGGTCCACTTCACGGTCCAGCCGTTCACCGGCGCGCTGCCCGCCCGCACGGTCACCGTCGACTGGAACCCGCCCGGCCAGCTGTTGGTCGTCTCGATCGTCGCCGAACACGCCCCGGTCACCGGAGAAGGCGTCGAGGACGGGCTGGTACGCGGGGACGGGCTGGTGTTCGGGCTGGTGTTCGGAGACGGGCTGGTGTTCGGGGTCGCGGCGTTGAGTGCGTTGAGGACGGAGGTGTAGGCCTGCTTCTTGTTGAAGTTGCCGTCGAACAGCAGCGGGGTGTCGCCGCTGCGCCAGGACCATTTGTCGGTGATGCCCCATACGGTGATGCCGGTGCAGCGGGGCACGGCCAGGCAGGCCTGGGTGACGCGGCGGTAGGCGTCGGCCTGGGTGGAGCCGGAGCCGCCGACGTCGAGCTCGGTGATCTGGACGTCGACGCCGAGGGCGGCGAACTGGGCGATGTTCTGCTGGTAGTTGGAGGGCGGGTTGCCGAAGTGCGACTGCAGGCCGACGCAGTCGATGGGCACGCCGCGGGCCTTGAAGTCCTTGACCATGTTGTAGACGCCGCGGGTCTTGTTGGCGTTGGCGTCGTCGATGTTGTAGTCGTTGTAGCAGAGCTTGACGTTGGGGTCGGCGGCCCGGGCGGCGCGGAAGGCCTCCTCGATGAAGCCGTTGCCGAGTTTCTGGGTGAAGATCGAGCTGCGCAGGCTGCCGACGGCGCCGCCGTCGGCGAA
>NZ_JBSGHN010000004.1:0-288229 GCF_053604425.1 Microbispora sp. NPDC004025
AACCGCCGACCGGCAGTGACACCTTCACCGGCTCCCAGCTGGGCCCCGAATGGGAGTGGAACCACAACCCCGACACCACCCGATACAGCGTCGGCTCCGGGTTGCGGCTGCAGACCGCCACCGTGACCAACGACCTGTATTCGGCGCGTAACACGCTGACCCACCGCATCCAGGGGCCGTCCTCGACCGCCACGATCCAGCTGGACTACACCAGTATGCGTGACGGCGATCGGGCCGGGCTGGCGATGCTGCGTGATTCCTCGGCCTGGATCGGGGTGCGGCGCGACAACGGGCAGACCCGGGTGGTCATGACCAACGGCCTGGCCATGAACGGCAGCTGGCAGACCACCTCCACCGGCACCGAGGCCGCAAGCGCGGCCGTGTCCGGCGGGCGGATCTGGCTGCGGGTCAACGCCGACATCCGCCCGGGCACCGGCCGGCAGGCCCGCTTCTCCTACAGCACCGACGGAGTGAACTTCACTCCGCTCGGGCCCGCCTTCACCATGGGCAACGCCTGGCAGTTCTTCATGGGCTACCGCTTCGCCATCTTCAACTACGCCACCCAGTCCCTGGGCGGCGCGGTCACCGTCAACCGATTCGACCTGACCACTCCTTGATGAAGGCCCTGCGGTCGTAGTCTGATCACTGAACCCGGTACTCCCGGATTTTCCCGGGAGTACCGGGTCTGATCGCGCTTACGCGGCAATGAGAACAGGAGTACAGATGCCCGACGTGACGGGTCCCGAGCATTCCGAGCAGATTCTGAAGCGGATCAACACCAAGGTCCCGCACCCCGCGCGGATCTACGACTACCTGCTCGGTGGCAAGGACAACTACGCGGCCGACCGCGAGGCGGCCGAGCAACTCGTCAAGGCCTCGCCGGGCACGCGCGAGGGCGTCCGCGCCCACCGCGCCTTCCTCCGCCGAGCGGTACGTCATCTCGCCGCCGAAGCGGGAGTGACGCAGTTCCTCGACCTCGGCACCGGCATCCCAACCCAGGGCAACACCCACGAGATCGCGCAGCAGGCCAACCCCGAGGCCCGCGTGGCGTACGTGGACAACGACCCCATCGTCCTGGTGCATGGTCGCGCCCTGCTGACCGGCACCGGGAGGACCTCCGTGATCGAGGCCGACCTCCGGGAGCCGGAGAAGATCCTCACGCATCCCGAGGTGCTGGCCGTGATCGACTTCACCCGTCCGGTGGGCGTCATCCTGGCGGGTGTCATGCACTTCGTCACCGATCAGGAGGATCCGTACGGCGTGGTCGAGCGGTTCAAGGCCGCCGTGCCCTCGGGCAGCCACCTGCTGCTGTCGCACATCACGCTCGACTTCGCTCCCCAGATGCGCGAGGAGTTGACCAAGCCGTACGACAAGAGCACCGCGCCCATGGTGCCGCGCAGCCACGCCGAGGTGTCGAAGTTCTTCGAGGGCTGGCAACTGGTCGACCCCGGCGTCGTCGAGGTGGTGCTGTGGCGCCCGGACGCGACCGAGCGTCAGGAGCACATCCCGGGCGGGGGGCATGCCTGGGCGTACGGCGGCATCGCGGTCAAGCCCTGACCAAGTTGCCCTGACCGAGTTGCCCTGACCGAGGAGCCCCGCGTCATCCCTCCGCGACCGGCCGGTACGTGCAGACCTGAACGCCGGTGCCGCCGGTGGTCGCGGAGGCCAGTTCGAGTCTGCGCCGCAGGCCGTCGCCGGGGAAGATCGACTTTCCGCCGCCGAGGATGACCGGCATGACGATCAGCCGGAGCTCGTCGGCCAGGCCCTCGTGCAGAAGAGTGCGTACGAGGCTCGGGCTCCCCATGACGACCAGGTCGCCCTCGCCGGTTTCGCGCAGCTTCCGGATGCGGGCGACGGCCCCTTCCCCGGGGATCCGCGTGGTGTTCCAGGCCAGCTCGTCGCCCAGCGTGTCCGACACCACGTACTTCGGCAGCGCGTTCATCCGGTCGGCGAACGGGTCACCGGCGCGCTCCGGCCACGCCGCCGCCATGTTCTGCCAGGTACGGCGGCCGTAGAGCAGTCCTTCCGCCTTCTCCACCGTGTCGTCGAACGCGGCGCCGACGGTTTCGGCGTCGAAGAACGGGCCCACCCACCCGCCGTGGGCGAAACCGCCGTCGGTGTCCTCTTCGGGACCGCCCGGCGCCTGCACGACGCCGTCCAGGCTCATGAACTCGATGACCACGATGCGCATGGCGCTCTCCTCTGCGGCTTGTCTCGATCGGATAGCCCTACCGTAGCCACCGAAAAATAAAATTGTCAATGACGTTCAATCGTTCGGTTGCCCTCCTGCGTGTGCACGTGAGACGACGGTCTCGGCGGGCCGCCCGAGCACCCGTTCGAGGTCGTCGGTCCGCTGCTCCAGCATCCCCGCGCGGATCTGGGCGTTGATCCAGCTCATCGGGCCCGCCCCGGCGTCGGGCACCTCGCGGTAGGGCACGCCGAGCGCCTCGGCCACCTCGGGATAACTCCACAGCGGCCCGGTGAGGTCGTACGCCCGGCCCAGATGTCCCTCATCGGTCAGCACGTTGGCCGCCGCCTCCGCGAGATCCGACCGGAACGCCGTGTTCAGGCCGCGCCCGCCGGTGCTGCTGGTGATCTCACCCTCGACGACCCGCGGGACGAAGGCGTCGCTGTAGAAGGGATGACGCAGGAACGTGTACGGCAGGCCGCTGCGGAGTACGGCCTGCTCGGTGGCGTGATAGGCCTCCGTCATGCCGGTGGCGGCGACGCCGGCCCCCAGGAAGCTGGTGAAGACGACCGCGCCGACGCCGGCCTCCTTGGCCGCGGTCACCGCGTTCAGGTGCTGCCCGATCCTGCGGGCGGTGTCGAGTTCCGGAGAGGAGATCAGGAGCAGACGGGCGGCTCCGTCGAACGCCTCACGCAGACTCGCCGGGTCGTCGTAGTCACCGCGGCGCGCCGGCACGCCCTCGGGCGCGCGGCCGGGGTCGCGCACGGCGGCCACCACTTCCGTACGGGTACGCAGATGCTCGATGACGAGGCGGCCGAGCGCGCCGGAGGCGGCGGAAATCACGATCATGGGGCAAGTGAACTCCCGGCCATCGCCACCCTGCCACCGCTTTTCGGGCGGTAACGGGCGCGGTAGTCGTCCCAGTCCCAGGTGGACAGGAAGGCCGCCGCGGCCGTCCGGCCGTTGAGATAGAGGTGCAGCTTCCGTCGCTCGTCGAGGTCGAAGTCGACCACCCCCACGCCCCCGGTGTCGACCTGGATGGTCCTGGCGCTCACCCAGGGCTGGTTCAGATACGTCTGGTCGTGGCCGACGATCGCGGTCCCGACCAGGGACGTCAGCAGCCGCAGGGCGGGCAGATGGGGAGTCCCGACGAACGGCAGCCTGAGCGTGTCCTCCCGGACCGCGGGGAGCAGCTTCACCCCGAACGTGGGCCAGCGCGGCTGCTCCCCGTCCGGCCGGTCGAGCGTGTCGATGGGGAAGTTGGACAGCACGCCGCCGTCCACGAGCGTCGACACCAGGCCGGTCTCCGGATTGGTGATCGTGACCGGCTCGAAGAAGAAGGGGATCGACATCGAGGCGCGGACCGCGTCGGCCACCCGCTGCCTGCCCGGCTCCGCCACGCCGTAGACGCTCCGGTAGTCCCACGGCAGGCGCACCAGCCGGCCCTGGGTGACGTCCGTGGCGGTCACCACCAGGCTGTAGCGCTGGTCCTCGCCCATCCAGGGCGCCGGGTCGTCGAGCGCCAGGTCGTCGAACGTCTCGACGCCGAGGCCGGCCAGTTCGTTCCCGAGCCACTCCCTCAGGTAGTCGCCCTCGAACACGCCTCGTTCGAACAGCAGGGACAGCAGTGAGAAACCCCTGCCGACCAGCGGGACGCGCTCCACGGCGGACCCGTCCCTGAACCTGCGGTAGTCGACGGCGAACAGGAGCTCGCGCATGCGCTCCGGCGGCATCCCGGCCGCGGCCAGCGCTCCCACCACCGCCCCCGCGGACGTTCCCGCGACACGGGTGCCGGCGGCCCGCCCGAACCGGTATCCGGCCGCGTGCAGTTCGTCCAGCGCGCCGACCAGGCCCACGCCCTTGACGCCGCCGCCCTCCAGCACCAGGTCGGCCCGCATGTCTCCCCCGCCCATCGGCCCCGCCTTTCTTCCATCCGTCCTCGCACTTCGTGCCCGCGGGCGGGGAAAATGGTGGTCATGACCCGTCCCGTACTCGCCTCGGTTCCGGCCGGGCCGGTGGAGGTGCCCGGCGTCGTGGCCGAACTCGCCGGGAGCGACGCCGTCACGCCGGTGTGGCGCAACGAGCTCGGCGGCCTGACGTTCCGGCTGGAGGACGCGGACGGCGGCGCGAGGTACGTCAAATGGGTCGCCGCAGGCACCCCCGAGATCGACCTGCCGGGCGAGGCGGAGCGCCTGGAATGGGCCGGGCGGTGGGCCGCCGTTCCCCGGGCGCTGGCATGGGGCTCGGACGCGGACGGCGCCTGGCTCGTCACGGCGGCGCTTCCCGGCCGCTCGGCGGTGGACCCGCGCTGGACCGCCGACCCCGCCGCCGCGGCGGCCGCGATCGGCCGGGGGCTGCGCCTGCTGCACGACACCCTGCCCGCGCAGCACTGCCCGTACGACTGGAGCGCGGAGCGGCGGCTCCGCGACCGCCACGAGGCCCGGCGGCGTCTCGGCGAGCCGCCCGCCGCCGACCGCCTCGTGGTCTGTCACGGCGATGCCTGCGCGCCCAACACGCTGCTGCACGACGACGGGACGTTCGCCGGGCACGTCGACCTCGGCTCGCTCGGCGTGGCCGACCCGTGGGCCGACCTCGCGGTCGCCGCGTGGAGCACGGAGTGGAACTACGGCCCGGGGTACGACTCCGTCGTGTACGACGCGTACGGCATCGCCCCCGACCCGGAACGCATCGCCTACTACCGGCTGCTGTGGGACGCGACCTAGCCCTCCTGGTCCTGGGGATACCAACGCAGCTCGATGACGTTGCCGTCGGGGTCCTTGACGTAGATCGAGGTGGCGACGCCGCGCGCCCCGAACCGGGGGCCGGGTCCGTCGACGACGGTGAGGACGCCGGAGTCGATGACCTCCTGCCAGTCCAGCGGGTCGACGACCATGCAGAAATGGTCGACGTTCGACTCCCCGCGGGAGCCGCGCAGCAGATCGATGATCGTGTCCGGCGAGACCCGCACCGAGGGGAACGGCGCCTTGCCGGCCCGCCACTCGTCGACGCGCACCGGCTCCAGGCCGAGGACGTCGCAGTAGAACGCCAGCGAGCGCTCGACGTCCTCCACGGTCAGCACCAGATGGTCGAAGCCCTTCACCCGCAAGTTCGCTTTGCTCATGGGCTCCACGATGCCAGGACCGGCCGACAATCCAAGGCCCTCCGCGCGTGACCTATTCGGTATGGGGCCTTCTGCAACACGTTGCGATTGCGGTAGAAGATCACTCGTACCATTTCTCCTCTTTTCGAGGTACATGTGAGAAAGATCCTGCGAGTCGCCGCGGCCCAGATGTTCGCCACGGCCTTCGTCCTCGCCGCCCTGTCCGCTCCCGCCACCGCCGACACGACCGGCGACACGACCGCCGGTACGACTGCCGGCACGGCCGAGAGCGACGCCCAGATCGCCCAGGAGTGGCAGACCGCCTGGGACACCTACAAGTTCTCCGACACCACTCCGCCCGCGCCCGGTTCGGGACGCGGCCGGGTCACCAACAGCATCTCCGTCGACATCGACGCACCGATGCCGGGCACCTTCTACAAGTACTCGGACTTCAACAACCACATGGGCATGAACCCGTTCCTGAAGCGGGTCGTCACCCACAAGCAGTGGGCCGAGCCCCCGGCGCTCTATCGCAACCTCACGGCGATCGAGGAGATCCCGTACGAGGGCATGCTCGTGGTCAGCAAGACGCACGCGCAGCAGCGTCTGTACGCGAGCGGGTTCTACTACGAGACCGACAGCTGGTCGGAGCCCAACGTGGTGACGCACCAGAAGATCACCTTCACGCCGATAGCCGGCGGGAAGACCAGGGTCACCGAGAACCTCACCTTCGAGGCGGACACCACACTGATCGACTTCGTCGCCGCGAACGGCACCGCCGCGCACCAGCAGCTGCAGGCGGCCCTCAAGCAGGCGATCGAGAGCGGCGAGCTCTGATCCCCATCCGGCACTGAGAAGGGCGTCCTCCCGGTGGGAGGACGCCCGTTTCAGTGGGCCCGGCTTCAGCGTCCGATGCCGCTTCTGCTCTCTTCGGCCTGAAGGGTCTGGTTGATCGAGCAGTTGTCGATCCCGTTCTGGCAGTTGCCGCTGAGGGAGTCGGTGAAGACGCTGACGCTCGACACCTGCTGGGTGCCGGCGAAGTCGACGGCGCTGTTGCCCGCGGGGGCGTTCACGTTGCGCTTGCCGGTGGACAACTGGAAGGGCGGGCTGCTGATCGTCGGCGCGTTGGCGGTGTTGATGCCGGTCGTGCGCTGGGTGCCGCCACCGTCGTCGCCATCGCCGAAACCGCCGCCGAACCCACCGCCGAACCCGCCCCGGAAACCGGCCAGACGGGCACCGAGGCGGGCGCCGTGACCATGGCCCTTGTTCCCCTTGCCCTTCTTGCCGTTCTTCCCCTTCTTCCCCTTCTTGCCCTGGCCGCCCTGGCCGCCCTGGCCGTGCGCGCCCGGCGCGTGACCGTGGCCGTGCGGGCCGTGGCCGGCCATAGGGGCCGGCGCCGCCAGTGCCGGCGACGCCGCCGCGACGTTCGACATCGCGATGAGGATCACGGCGACGGCCAGACGCCGGGCGGACGCCGTCATGACGCGCGAGCTCCCTGCCCTGTTGTCGCCCATCCGATCCACACCTGCCTTGTCTCGTGTCATTCGCCTCCGGCGCGTCCGCTTCGGGACACAAGCGGCGCATCCGGCTCATACCCCTCGCTTCGCCTCTCTTTTCCCGCCGAAGGGTCAGGACGTGGCGATGGCGGTCAGCACGTCGAGCCTGGCCGCGCGACGGGCCGGCAGCAGCCCGGCCAGCAGGCCGGCGACGGCGGCCACCGCGACGACGAGCAGGAGCGGACCGACCGGCAGCGTGAGCATGGCCTCGGTGGTGCGGCCCAGCGCGGTGACCGTGCCCGCGGCGAAGGCGACGCCCAGGCCGACGCCCGCGACGATCGCCAAGGCCGCCACGAGGACCGCCTCACCGCGGATCATCCAGCGCATCTGGGCACCGGTCATCCCGACCGCCCGCAGCAGCCCGAGCTCCCGGGTCCGCTCGATGATCGAGAGGGCGAGGGTGTTGGTGATGCCCATCAGCGCGATGAGGACGGTGAGCATCAGTAGCGCGGTCACCAGCCCGAGGACCTGGTCGATCATGGCGTTCCGCCCGGCGACGGCCGCGGCCTGGTCGCGCACCTGTGCGGTCGGGGCGTCGCCGAGGGCCCGTTCGACGGCCTTCTTGGCGTCCGCGTCCCTCACCCCGTCGGCCACCTTGACGAAGACGCTCGCGTCGACGTGTTCTCGGTAGTTCCGCTCGAAGGTGTCCAGCGAGATGACGTAGCCGGTCGACAGCGCCTGGGCGTCGCGGTCACGCAGCAGGCCGACCACCGGGAGACGCTGGACACCGGTGCGGGAGAACGTCATCGCCAGGGTGTCGCCGATCTTGAGGTTGCGTTCCTTGGCGACGTTCGCGGCCAGGACGATCCCGCCGTTCGCGACGGCGTCCAGGCGGCCGGCGACCATGTGGAGCGAGGTGACGCGGGGCAGCGTGACCGGGTCGACCGCGGTGAGCGCCTCGGTCGACTGGCCGTCCTTCCAGTGGCCGTAGCGCAGCCGGGAGGCCACGGCGACCTGCGGCAGCTCGCTGACGTGGTGGTAGGCGTGCGCGGGCAGACCGCCCAGCATCTCGTTGCGGGCGCTCTCCACCACGTAGTCGGCGGTGATCGCCTCGGTGTACGACCGTGCGGTCGAGTCCTTGATCGAGGTCCCCAGCACGGTCATGAAGCTGATGAGCGCGAGGCCGAAGGCCAGGGCCAAGGCGGTCGCGGAGGTACGCCGGGGCGCCCGCGCGGCGGACTCCCGCGCCAGCCGCCCGGGGACGCCGGCCGCACCGAGCGGCCGTCCGAGCAGCCGGATCAGAGCCGGGGTGACCGCGGGCCCGAGCAGGGCAAGCCCCACGACGGTGCAGACCGCCGCCTCCCCGAGCACGACGACCGACCCCGGCCCGGCCAGGACGATCGACAGCCCGGCCGCGCCGAGCGCGGTGAGAACCGCTCCGACGACGGTACGGCCCCAGCCGGCCCGCCCGGGGACGTCGTCGGCCGACGAACGCCGCATCGCCTCGACCGGCGCCACCGAGGCGGCGCGGCGGGCCGGCCCGAGCGCCGACAGGACCGTGACGCCGGCTCCGACCGCGAACGCGACGACCAGGGTCCGGGGCGTGACGACGAGCCCGCCGTCGGGCAGCGTCATCCCGAAGGCCCCCGCGAGGTCGCGCAGCCCCGCCGCGCAGGCGACGCCGAGAGCCGCGCCCGCGGCGGAGGCGGCCAGCCCCACCAGCAGGGCCTCGCCGAGCACCGAGCGCATGACCTGGGCGCCGGTGGCCCCGGCCGCACGCAGGACGGCCAGCTCACGCGTGCGCTGGGTGACGACGATCGAGAAGGTGTTGGCGATGAGGAACGCGCCGACGAGCAGGGCCGCCGCGGCCAGTGCGAACAGCATCACCTGCAGGTAGGAGATCTGCGTCTTGGCCGCCGCCGCGCTGGACGCCGCGACGTCCCGGCTGGAGGAGACCTCGTACCCGGCGCCGATCGCGGCCGACACCGACGACCGCAGCCGCTGGACGTCCGCTCCGTCCGCGGCGAGGACGGCGACCTCCGAGGCGTTCCCGCCGAGCGCGAGCAGACGTTGCGCCGAGGGCCGCGTGACCAGGGCGACAGTGGTCTCGGGCAGCCCCTCGCCGGACCCGAACCCGGCCAGCCCCACCACGCGCAGCCGCTCCGTGCGCTCGGCCCGTACGGTCACCTCGGAGCCGAGGCCGATGCGGTGCCGCCGGGCGGTCGCCGCGTCGACCACGACCTCGCCCTCGGCGGCCGGAGCGCGTCCGGCGCGCAGGGTGAACGCGCCGACCGGGGCGGGCTCCCACGACAGCAGCAATGACGGGCCCGCAGGGACGATGGTCTTCCCGCCCACGCCGAGCAGTCCCTGTCCCCGGACGACGGGGGTGGCGGCGGCCACGCCCGGCACCGCGCGGACGCGGTCCACGACCTCGGCGGGCAGCGGATCCCGCTCGACCTCGACGCCCATGGCCGAGTCGAACGCGGCGGCGTCGCGGACGGTCAGGTCGACCCCCGCGGTGGCCGTGCGGAACTGGTCGTCGAGCAGCCGCTGGGAGGTGTCGGTGAGCACCAGGCTGCCGGTGACGAAGGTCACGCCGAGCAGGACGGCGAGCAGGGTCAGCGCCAGCCTGCCCCGGCGCGCGACGGTGTTGCGGACGATCAGGTGCCACATCGCGATCACTTGTCCTTCGCGCCGAGCCCCGCCATGCGGGCCAGGATGTCCGGAACCTCGGGGTTGTACAGCTCGCCGGCCACCCGGCCGTCGGCGAGGAACGCGACCTGGTCGGCGTACGCCGCGGCGTTTGCGTCGTGGGTGACCATGACGATGGTCTGGCCCAGCTCGTGGGCGGCGTGGCGGAGGAAGCCGAGCACCGCCTCCCCCGCCCGGGAGTCGAGGTTGCCGGTCGGCTCGTCGGCGAAGACGATCCGCGGGCGGGCGGCCAGCGCCCGGGCCACGGCGACCCGTTGCTGCTGCCCGCCGGACAGTTCGGCGGGCCGGTGCCGCAGCCGGTCGGCCAGCCCGAGCATCGCGACGATCTCGTCGATCCACGCCTGGTCGGCGCGCCGCCCGGCGAGGGTCAGCGGCAGCACGATGTTCTCGGCCGCGGTCAGCGTGGGGACCAGGTTGAAGCTCTGGAAGACGAAACCCACGTGCTCGCGGCGCAGCAGCGTGCGCTGCCGCTCGCTCAGCCGGCCGAGGTCGGTGTCTCCGATGAGCACCTGCCCCTCGTCCACGGTGTCGAGGCCGGCCAGGGCGTGCATCAGCGTGGACTTACCGGACCCGGACGGTCCCATGACGGCGGTGAACCGCCCGGCGGGGATCGACAGGGTCGCGCCGTCGAGGGCCCGGACGGCGGTGTCGCCGCGCCCGTAGATCTTCACGACGTCGCGGGCCAGCGCGGCGACGTCGGTACGCGGGAGTGCCTGGGTGATGGTCATTTGGAGGGCTCCTGAGATGTCGTGATCCGGCGGGCGGGGACGGCTCGGTTCCGCCGGTGTTGCTCGGCCTGCCGCAGCAGCTCGTGGTGCCTCAGATGGATCAGCTCGGGGAGGACGGGGAGGATGAGGTGCATGACTGGAGCGTCGCGGTCCGGGCTGTCCGGGGGCTGGCCGCCGGCTTTGCCCGCTCCTGGCGGCCCCCGCGAACCCGGACAGCGGACGGACAGCGGGCCGCCAGACCGTGACGGCACGCTGGACGGCATGGCAGACCAGAGCCGTCAGGGGGCGGCGGAGGAGACGACCGTGCGGGTGCCGGCACTGCTGTGCCGCCGGTGCGTCCGCCTTCTGAGCAGGCACGTACGAGACGTGGCCGGCGTCACCTCGTTCGAGGTCGACGCCGCCCGGGGCCTGCTGCGCGTACGCGGAGACGTGGACGCCGGGCACCTGCGGGCGGCGCTGGCGTCGGCGGGGTTCGCGGGCGACCGGTGCGAGCACCGGCGCGCCTGAGCCGGCTCTGTGCGCTCAGCCGGTGAGCTCAGCCGGTGAGCGCTGCGGCCGTCTCACGGGCGCGGGCGGCCTCGTCGGGCAGTCCCGCCTCGGCGGCGCAGTCGGCCAGGAACGACCACAGGCGAGCCCTGGCCCAGGGGAACTCGCCCTCCTTCAGCAGGGCCACCGCGTCCCGGCATTCCTGGGCGGCGAGGTCGGCCTTCCCACGCACGCGCGCCATGCGGGCGCGGCCCCACGCGGCCCACGCCTGGCAGCGGGGGTTGCGCGCCCGGCGAGCGACGTCCCGGGCCTCGGCGAGCAGCGCCGTCACGTCGTCGTGTTCGTCCAGGTCCAGCCGGGTGTGGGCCATGTGCACGAGGGCGAAGGCCAGCCCGTGGAGGGAGCCCTGGCCGCGCACGTCGTCCTCGGACTCCCGCAGGACGGCGAAAGCCTCCTCCCGCCGTCCGGACTCCCGCAGGGCGATGGCGAGGTGCGCGAGGATCGCGCTGCCGATGACCCGGTCACCCGTGACCCGGGTCAGCTCGAGACAGCGCCGCCACTCGACGGCCGCGGTCGCGAAGTCGCCCAGGCGAAGGGCCAGCAGGGCCTCCAGATACTGGCTCATGCCCAGCCACCAGCCGCCGTCGGCGTCGCCCAGGTCGCGGCGGCTTCGCTCGATCATCGCCCGGTAGCGCACGGCGTCTCCGCCGTACTGGCCGGCCCAGGCCACGACGAGCCGGGAGATCGCGGCGTTGCGTACGTCGCCGATCTCCTCGAAGACCTCGAGGCTCTCCTCGGCGGCGGCGACCGACTGCGGGGTCGGGTAGTAGACGTGCAGGAATCCGATCCCCTGCAGCGCGCGGGCCCGTGCGACGGTGGAGCCGCCGCCAGTCTCCAGCAACATGGTCAGCGCCCGCGTGCCCTCGTAGCGGATCCCGTAGTTCCAGAACCACACGAGCGCGCAGGCCAGCCGGTAGCCGTTCTCGACGTCGCCGCCGTTCACCGCGTGGTCCACGGCGGCGCGGAAGTTGTCATGGTCGTCGTTCAGCCGGGCGAACACGGCGGGGTCGCGGACGCCCAGCCCGTGCTCCTCGGCGAGGCGGACGAAGTGGGCCAGGTGGCGGTCGCGGCACTCCGCGACCTCCCCGGCCTCCTCCAGCCGGGTCCACGCGTAGTCGCGGACGGTGACGAGCAGCCGGAACCGCCCGGTGGCCGGTTCCGGCACCACCAGGGACCGGTCGACCAGCCGGAACAGCAGATCGAGCACCTCGCCGCGGCTGACGCCGCCGCGTTCTCCGGGGAAGGCGCACACCTCCTCCGCCGCGGCCGGGGTCCAGCCGCCGCGGAACACCGCGAGGCGGCGCAGCAGCAGCCGCTCGGCCTCCGGCAGCAGATCGTGGCTCCAGTCGAGGGTGGCGCGCAGCGTGCGGTGGCGGGCCTCGCCGGTGCGGGGTCCCGCCGTCAGCAGCGAGAACCTGTCCGCCAGCCGGGCCTCGATGTCGGCCGGAGACAGCGCCTTGACCCGGGCGGCGGCCAGTTCGATGGCGAGCGGCATGCCGTCGAGCCTGCGGCAGATGGACGCCACCACGGGAGCGGTCTCGGCGTCGAGCGTGAACGAGGGCCGTACGGCACGGGCCCGCTCCGCGAAGAGCCGGACGGCGGGATCGTCTCCGAGCGGGCCGACCGCGACCTGCACCTCGCCGGGTATCGCCAGCGCCTCCCTGCTGGTCGCCAGCACGCGCAGGCGCGGGCAGGCCGCGGCCAGCCGCTCCACGAGAACGGCCACGTCGTCCACCACGTGCTCGCAGTTGTCGACCACGAGCAGCGTGCGGCCGTCCCGCAGGTGCTCCTCGACCGCGTCGGCCGCTCCGCTGCCCTGCGTCACCACGCCCAGCTCGGCGGCGAAGGCGCCGGCGACGTCCGTCCCCGGCTCCAGGGCGGCCAGGCGGACCGGCAGCACGCGGTCGACCAGTGTTCCGACCGGCGTCTCGTCCGGCGACTCGCTCACCCTGCGCGCGATCTCGAACGCGAGCGTCGTCTTGCCCATCCCGCCCGGGCCGGTGAGCGTCACCACCCGCGCCTCCACGAGCCGCTCCAGCGCCGTCGTCACGTCGTCCTGGCGGCCGATCACCGACGTCAGCCGTCGCGGCAGCCGGTCGGCGCTCTCCGGCGCCCGTCCCCGCTCGGGTGCGGCGGGCGGCCCCCCGGCGGACGGAACCTGCTGGCGGAGGATCGCCTCGGCGAGCGCCTGCAGCTCCGGCGACGGGTCGATGCCGAGCTCGTCGGCGAGACCGCGGCGCAGCGCCTGGTAGGCGGCCAGCGCCTCCGCCTGCCGCCCGCCCCGGTACAGCGCGAGCATCAGCAGACGGTGCAGCCGCTCCCGCAGCGGGTGCCGCGCCACCAGGCGTTCGATGTCGGCGACCGCCTCGTTGTGCCCGCCGGACTCCAGCAGGAGCTCGATCCGGTCCTCGACCGCGCCCAGCCGCAGCTCCTCCAGCCGGGCGCTTTCCGTCGTCGCCCACGTCGTGTGGCCGACGTCGGCCAGCGCGGGCCCCCGCCACAGCCGCAGCGCCTCGTCCAGGCAGCCGATGGCGGCGGTGACGTTCCCGGCGGCCGTCTCCTCTCGTGCGCGGACGAGCAGGCGCTCGAACACGTTCGCGTCGACGGCCTCGGCGGGCGCGGCGAGCCGGTATCCGGGGGCCTGCGTGACCAGGACGTCCGCGCCGAGCCCGGCGGCGGCGAGGGCGCGGCGCAGCTTGGACACCCGGATCTGCAGGGCGTTCGCCGCGTCGGCCGGCAGGTCGTCGCCCTCGTCGCCCCACAACGCGTCCGTCAGGGCGTCCACCGGCACCACCCGGCCGCAGGACAGGGCCAGCCGGGCCAGCAGCGCCCGCACGGACGGCGGCAGGGCCGCCGGGGAGCCGTCGGCCCCCCGCACCTCGGTGGGCCCGAGAACCGCGAACGTCACGGCGGTGTTCGGCATGTCACTCCTCGTCATCCCCGGCCCCGCCGGGACTGCCCAATATTAAGGGGCAATGAGTGATTTGCCGGGATTATTTGCGGCGGCGGTCAGCCGCTCGGCCAGGACGCGCGCGTCGCGCCCCACCCACCCCAGCACGGACGAGCCGCGGGTCCGCTGCCAGGGCAGACCGAGGAAGTACAGCCCCGGCCAGGCCGTCACGCCCTCGCGATGCACCGGCGCCCCCTGCTCGTCCAGCACCGGCACGTGCAGCCAGGGGTAGTGCGCACGGAAACCGGTGGCCCAGACGACTCCGTCGGGGCGCACGCGGCGGCCGTCCGCGAGGACGACGTCCCGCCCTTCGGCGTCCACGGCGCGGTCCACCCGCTCCACCCGCCGCAGCAGCCGCTTCACGTCGGTCCCGATGATCAGCTCCCGGTTTCCGACGCGGCGCCCGATCCGGCTGTCACCGCGGATGCCCATGAAGCCCAGGTGGGAGAACCACCAGAACAGGTCACGGCCCAGCACGCGCTGCGGCAGCACCCGGCCCATCGACGAGACCGACAGCCGGACCCGCCGTCCGCTGCCGGCGAGCTCCTCGGCGATCTGCACACCGGTGTTGCCCGCGCCGACGACCAGGATCTCGCCCATGGGGAGCTGCTCCGGACGGCGATACCCGGTGCTGTGCAGCTGAGGGACGCTGGGGTCGAGGCCCGACGCGAAGGCGGGCGTCCGCGGCGTGTGGAACGCCCCCGCCGCGACCACGACCCGCGCTGCGGTGTAGGCCCCTGCCGAGGTCTCGACCAGGAACCGCTCCCCCTCGGGCCGTACGGCCGTGACGTGACGGCCGAGGTGCACGGGGAGGGCGAACCGCTCCGCGTACGCCTCCAGGTAACCGGCCACCTCGTCCTTGTCCGGGTGGCCGTCCGGGTCTCCCGGGAACGGCAGGCCCGGCAGCCCGTCGTACCGGCGGGGCGTGAACAGCGTGAGCGAGTCCCACCGGTGGCGCCATGCGTCTCCGACCCGTTCGTGCGCGTCGAGGATGGCGAACCGCTCACCCGCGCGGCGCAGGTGGTATCCCAACGCCAGCCCGGCCTGCCCGCCACCGACGACCAACGTGTCGTAGTCGGTGTGGCCGGTCACGCCGCCACCTCGTAGCCGGCCTCGGCGATGGCCGCGCAGACGGCGTCGCGGGCGGCGGAGCCGGTGACCACGACAGTCTTGGCGGTGAAGTCGACGGCCACCGAGCCGACGCCGGGCACCTCGCCGACGGACTCCGCGATCGCCTTGACGCAGTGGCCGCAGCTGATGGCCGGCACGGACAGCACGAGCTGGTTCATCGTTCGTTCCTTCGCGTCGCGGGCCGCTCCGTACGGCCCGGATGAGAAGACCATGCCGGGCGGCGCTGTCCGGCCCCTGTCCCGAGCCCGACAGGGCGGACAGGGACCGACAGGAGACGGGCAGCGGGGGGAAAGCGCCGGGCGGGATCGTCGCCTCGAAGCATTCAACCAGGAGGTGGAGCGATGACGGCCATGACGACCGTGCGGGCGCTGGACATCGGCGGCATGACCTGCGCGTCCTGCGTCCGCAGGGTGGAGAAGGCCCTCACCCGTGTCGACGGGGTGGAGGCGGCCGAGGTGAACCTCGCCACCGAGGTCGCCACCGTCACCTACGATCCCGCCCGCGTCACCGTCGAGATGCTCGCCGAGTCGGTCGTACGCGCCGGGTACACCGCCCAGACCACCGTGCCGGAGCCGGGACCAGAACCTGAGCCGGAGCCGGACGGCGAGCAGGACGGGGATGTCGTCCGGCTGAAGCGCACCTGGCAGGCCACCCTCGCCGCCGGGCTGTCGATGATGGTGCTGATGTATCTGCCGCTGCCCATCGACGCGATGGACTGGCTGATGCCGCTGCTGCTGGTCGTCGCGACGGTCGCGCAGTTCTGGGCGGGCCGGCCCTTCTACCGCGCCGCCTGGGCGGCCGGCCGGCACGGCGCGGTCAACATGCACACACTCGTCGCCCTGGGCACGACGGTGGCGTACGGCTACAGCGCCTTCGTCACGCTGTGGCCGGCCGCGGCGGAGCGGCTGGGGCTGCCGCTGCACGTCTACTTCGAGATCTCCGTCGTCGTCATCGCGCTCGTCCTCATGGGCCGGTGGATGGAGGCGAGGGCCAAGAAGCGGACGACCTCGGCCATCAAGGAGCTGCTCGGGCTGCGGCCGAAGACGGCCCGCGTCCTGCGCGGGGACGCCGAGATCGAGGTCCCGGTCGAGGACGTCGTCGTCGGTGAACTCGTCCGGATCCGCCCGGGCGAGAAGATCCCCGTCGACGGCGTCGTCACCGCCGGCGTCTCCACCGTGGACGAGAGCATGATCACCGGCGAGAGCATGCCGGCGCGCAGGGGCGAGGGCGACCCGCTGATCGGCTCCACGATCAACCGGACCGGCTCGGTCGTGATGCGGGCCACCGCCGTCGGACAGGACACGACGCTGGCGCAGATCGTGCGGCTGGTCGAGCGGGCGCAGGGGTCGAAGGCGCCGTTGCAGCGCCTGGCCGACACGGTGTCCGGGTGGTTCGTGCCCGCCGTCATCGGCATCGCCGTGCTCACCTTCGCCGTCTGGGCGGTCTTCGGCCCCGACCAGGGAAGGCTCACCTTCGGCATCGGCACCGCCATCGCCGTACTGATCATCGCCTGCCCGTGCGCGCTCGGCCTGGCCACTCCCACGGCGATCATGGTGGGCACCGGGAAGGCGGCCGAACTGGGCATCCTCATCTCCGGTGGCGACGCGCTCGAACAGGCCCGCCGCCTCACCACGGTCGTCCTGGACAAGACCGGCACGATCACCCGGGGCCGTCCCGATGTGACCCACCTCGCCGCCGTCGCGGGTGGGGACGCCGACGAGCTTCTCGCGTACGCCGCGGCGGCCGAGACGGGCTCCGAGCACCCCCTCGGTGAGGCGATCGTGACGCGCGCCCGGGACCGCGGGCTCCGCCTGCCCGAGATGGAGGGATTCGACGCCGTACCCGGTCACGGCATCGAGGCCCGGGTGGCCGGCCGGGCCGTGCTCATCGGCAACGCCGCGCTCATGCGCCGCCACGACGTGGGCGTCGGCGAGCTGGAGCAGATGGCCGCCACTGCGGCGGCCGAGGGAGCGACCCCCATGTACGTCGCCCTCGACGGCCGCCTCGCCGGACTGATCGCAGTGGCCGACACGATCCGGCCCGAGTCGCGCGAGGCGGTCGACCGGCTGCGCGCGCTCGGCCTGGAGGTGTGGATGCTGACCGGCGACAACCGGGTCACCGCCGACGTCGTCGCCCGGCAGGTCGGCATCGACCACGTGATCGCCGACGTACGGCCCGAGGACAAGGCGGCCCGCGTGGCCGCCCTGCGCGAGAACGGCGCGGTCGTCGCCATGGTCGGCGACGGGATCAACGACGCCCCCGCGCTGGCGACGGCCGACCTCGGCATCGCCATCGGCACCGGGACCGACGTCGCCATCGCGGCCTCCGACATCACCCTCGTGGGCGGCGACCTGCGCGGCATCGTCTCGGCCATCGACCTGTCCCGGCGCACCGTCACCACCATCAAGCAGGGACTGGCCTGGGCGTTCGTGTACAACGTGCTGTTGATCCCGGTCGCCGCCGGTGTGCTGTATCCCTTCAACGGCGTGCTCCTCGACCCGTCCCTCGCCGCCGCCGCCATGGCGATGAGCTCGGTCAGCGTCGTCACCAACGCGCTGCGCCTGCGCCGCTTCCGGCCCGGCTCCGCCGTGTCCCGGCTCGCCGACTGGGGCTATCTCGCCGGCATCGCCTGCCTCGCGCTGGCCGTGGGCGCCGGGTTCACCGCGCTCAGCCGTACGGAGGCGGCGCAGCGCGGGATGAACGGCGTGCTCGCCTGGGCGCAGGACACCGGCATGCCCATGCGGCCCGCCATGAGCGTGATGATGACGGCCGAGACCGAACCCGTTCCCGCCGAGGACGCCGGCGTCCGGATGGACATCCGGGTCCCCTGGGACGTCACTCCCGGCGTCCCCGCCACCGTCCGCATCCAGCTGACCGATCCCGCGACCCGCCGTCCCGTCGACGACGTCGTACGCAGCCACGAGGCGTGGATGCACTTCATCACCACCCGCTCGGACCTGGGCACCTTCTCCCACGTCCACCCCGAGCCCACGGGCCGGCCCGGCGAGTTCTCCGTCCGGCTGACCTTCCCCACCGCCGGCCGCTACCTCGTCAACGCCGAGTTCCGGCGGCGCGGGGAGATGACCGACGTGCTCGACCACCAGGAGATCACGATCGGCCGCCCGGAGGCTTTCGTCACCTCCGAAACGACGACGCCGTCCCCCCGCGAGCAGGTCGTCGGCGGCCTCCGGGTCACCCTCGACGGCGAGGCCGAAGCGGGCGGCAGGAGCGACCTCACCTTCCGCTTCGCGGACGCCTCGACCGGCAGGCCCGTCTCCGGCCTGCGCCCCTACCTGGCCGCCGCCGGGCACGTGGTGATCATGCCGCTCGACGGCGACGGATTCGCCCACGAGCACGCGGAGGCCGAGGACGACCAGGGCCGCCCCGTCTTCGCCCTCCCGGGTCAGACATTCGGGCCCGAACTCGGCCTGCACGCCCGGTTCCCCCGCCCCGGCCTGTACCGCCTGTGGGGACAGTTCCGCGACGCACAGGGCCGGGTCCTCACCACGACGTTCACCGTCGAGGCCCGCTAGTCACGCGCACAGCACTGGCACAGCACGGGCACAGCTCGCGCACTTCGCAGCCCGCCGGCTCTGCGCATCCGTACGGCACCCCGCTCGGATGTGCAGAGCCTCAGCGTGTGCAGGGACGTGTGCGGGGATCGGCGTCACGCTCACCGCTCGCGGGGCGCTATACCTGCAGTCGCCTGGTCCGGGCCGGGTGGTAGGTGAAGGCCCAGCGGTCTGTGCCGATCTTGCGGCGGGTGTAGTGGTCGGGGTTTTGGTAGCGGTCGCGGTTGTGGAACTGGCAGGCGGGGCCGAGGAGTTTGAGGTCGGTCAGGCCGCCGGTGCTCCAGTTGTCGGCGTGGTCGATCTGGCATCTGGTGGCGGGCAGGGGGCAGCCGTCGATCCAGCAGGTGGCGTAGCGGGCGAAGATCGCCCGCCGCTGGGCCGGGGTCGCCAGGCGGACCTTGCGGCCCATGTCCAGCACCTGCCCCTCGGCATCCATCACCAGGCGCACGAGGGTGGAGGTGCGGGCCAGCCGGTGCACGCCGGAGACGGGCAGCACCTGCCCGGTCGCCAGCAACAACCCCGGCGCCGTCCCCAGCAGTGGACCCAGCAGTGGACCCAACACCGTGCCCAGCCGCGCCCCCGACAGCCCTCCGGCCGACGCTCCCGGTCCTGGTCCCGGCGGCGTCCCCGGCTCTGCTCCCGGTGACGCCTCCGGCTCTGATCCCGTCGGCCTCTCCGGCTCTGGTCCGGACAGGCCGGACCGCGTCTCCGTGCCTCCCGGCCCATGCCGGACCTCCCCCGCAGGCCGAGGCCCGGCGTGGGTGGGAGAGTCGGAGGTATCTCCGGGAGGATCAGGCGATCGCCACTCGCTCCACCGCGACTCCCACGAATGCGACTCCTGCCGCTGCGACGTGCTTCCCTGTGACTCCCTCTGCTGTAGCGCGCTCTGCTGAGACTCCCGCCGCTTCGACGAGCTGCTCTGCTGTGACTCGCCCTGCTGTGACTCGCCCTGCTGTGACTCGCCCTGCTGTGGCGCGCTGTGCTGTGGCTCTTGCTGCGACTCGCTGCGCTGGCTGCTCTTCGCCTGCGCGCGTCCGGTCACGTCATCGCCGGACCGCACGTCGCGGGGCCCGGGCTCTTCAGAGGTCTCAGAGGTCTCGGGGTGGTCGGCGCTGGCGGGGTGGCCGGCACTTCCAGCGTGCTCGGGGGCGGTGTCGGTGTCGGGGGTGGGGTCGGTGGGGAGGGATTCGGCGTTGACCAGGACCAGGAGCTCGGCGGCGATCTTCTCCTCCAGCAACGCCATGAACGCATCCGCCTGACGCACCCGCAGCGGCCGGTCATCACCCTCGGCCTTGGGCCTGGCATAAGCGTCCAGCAACGCCTGCAACCGCGCGGCGTGCTCACGCGGCAGATAGAACTCCCCCTCCAGGCCGCCGCCCTTGCCCGGGCGGACCCGAAGGAACCGCCGCCCGTAGTCGGCCCGCTCATCGCGGTCCTCACCATCGGGGTCCAGCACCGCCCGCAGATAACGGCCCGCCTTGGCCACCTCCGCCGCCCCCGCCCTGCCCGCCAGCTCCACCAGGATCGGCTCGGCCAAGCCGGCCTGCTCATCCGACAGACCGCAAACCGCAGCACAGATGGCCTCGGCCACCCCCGCCGCCAACCCACCCGCGGCGAACATCTCCCGCACCCGCGGCAGACGCGCCAACTCGACGCCCAAGGTCAGCAGCCGGCCCGCACCCGCGACCGTCATCCCGCCGGTGGTGCGCAGCCAGCTACGGGTGGAGGCATGCCCATGCCGCTTGGCCTGCCCCGCCCGATGCACCCGCCCCACCCGATCAGCCAACGCCGAGGTGATCCGATCCCGGGCGAACAACAGGTCCTCGGCCTCGGCTAGGCAGATGTCCACATCGTCCGGAACCGGCGCCAGCGCCAACGACTGCGCCGACTCACGCAACGACCCCACCAGCACCCACGACGACCGGCCCCTACCATCGGCGGTCCCGCGGTTAGTGGGGGCGTCATCCTCCACTTTTTGGTCGCGGGCTGCCTCGTCGCGGGCTGCCGAGCCGTCGGACGACCACAAAGGAGAATCGGCAGTCAGCCGATCCCACCAGCCGCCGTCCGCATTATTCGAACGATGGAGGCGCTCAGGATCGAGGTCGAACAGATCCATCGCACCTCCTCGTCGCTTGATTCGAAAACCTGTATGAATTTTCTCCCAGCCGACTCACCTTGAGCAACCTGACCAGGCGATTTGTTGGAGCTACAGGCGCGGCAGGAGATCGAGCAGGGCGTGGAACACGTAAGAGAGCCCGACCGCGACAAGGACGGGAATGACCACGCTGAGACAGACAGCCAGAGCGCAGCCGCGACCTCCGCTCAGAGGGTTGGGAACCGGTTCCTGCGGCTCCACTCCATGCCATAGGGATCGGGGTTCGAGGAGAAGGAACAGCATCGCGCCCACCTCGCCGACGGTGAACAGCCAGAACCAGGCCCATCTGTTCCCCAGCCTGGGCCGTTCTATGCCGAGCATGACGAGGAGCGCGGCGACCCAGGCGACGCCGACGGGCCAGGCCGCGCCGCGGACCGGCACACGGAACGGCCAGCCCGAGAAGAATCCCTGGCGGGACTGAGCCGGCACGGCCTCCGGGCGGGGAACGGCGGCATCGAGATCGCGAAAGAGGTGACTGCGGGTATGGGCCTCGGACTGGTCGGCGTGGTACCAGAACAGGGGGCCCGTCGACCAGCGCAGGTCCACCGGATCCCCCCGGTAGATCACATACGTGACCTGCCCGGCCCGCAGCGCAGCGTGGAAGTCCGCGAGGGTGCGCTCGCGCGGCGTCAGGCTGAGCACGGTCACCAGAGCGCCCCACAGCAGCACGACGAGCAGCACCACGCGCACCCACAGCCCCGCGATCCGGTACGGCAGTCGCATGATCCGAGCTTCACACGGGCGCGCTGTCCGGGAAAAGCGCTACAGCCGGTCCTGCCGGGGCAGCACCACCTCGCGGGCCAGGAGGAGCAGGGCCGCCGCCAGCGGGATGCCTAGCAGGGCCCCGACGATCCCGAGCAGCGCCCCGCCGAGGAGCGCCCCGACGATGGTCGCCACGGGCGGTACGTCGACCGACGACTTGAACACCTTCGGGGAGATCCAGTAGTTCTCGACCTGCTGGTAGACGACGAAGAAGACCACGCAGGCGATGCCGGCCTGCACCGAGGAGAGGAAGCCCACGCCCGAGGCCACGACCGCGCCGATGACCGCGCCCACCAGCGGGATCAGGTCGGTGACCGCGACGAAGATGGCCAGCGCGAGCGCGTACGGCACCTTCATCATGGACAGGAACAGGAAGGTCACCACTCCGGCGATCAGCGAGATGATCAGGTTGCCCGCGACGTAGCCGCCGATCTGGTTGATGATCTCGTCCCCGAGCAGGCGGACCCGCGTACGGCGTGAGCGGGGCACGAACCGGTAGGCCGTCTCCTTGATGGAGTTGAGCGACCCGAGGAAGTAGAGCGTGAGCACGAGCACGGTGAAGCCGCTGAACAACGCGCTGATCACGATGCTCGCCACGCCGAGGAGACCGCCGAACATCTGGGTGGCGAGCCCGCCGCCCGCGACGTACTGCTGGATCTTGTCGAGGATCTGGTAGCGCTCGTCCACCGAGCGGATCACCGGATGGTTCTGGAGTTGCTGCACGTAGTCGGGCAGTTGCCGGACGAACCCGGTGGTCTGCTCGGTGAGCGGCGGCACGACCGCGAGCCCGAAGACCACGAAGAACGCGATGACCGACCCGAACACGATCGTGATCGCGAGGCGGCGGGACAGGTTGCGCCGCTGGAGCGCCTCGACCGCGGGATTGAGGCCGATGGCCAGGAACAGGGAGACCACGATCAGCACGATCGCCGAGCCCGCGCTGGCGATCGCCTGGACCAGGAGCCAGGCGGTCAGCACGCCCAGGGCGCCGATCAGGCCGAACATGAACGGGTTGCCACGCAGCGGGCGTCCCGGCAGGCCGAACGGCCGGTCGAGGGGCATGTCGTGGTCGTGGTCCTGTGGGTTCACGCCGTCCCGGGACCGGTCGGGGGCCGCCGGAGAGCCGGCCGGCTCCGGCGTCGTCTCGCTCTGACCGGGGAGCGAGGGGAACACGCTGGAGATGCCGCTTCCTGGGGAAAGACCGCTGTCGGACACGCCCCCACTGCTGCCCAACCAAGGTCACTTGACACGGATTTATCCGGACAAGTCGCCCTACCCTGCTGGTGAGGCCTGCATGGCCCGCGGCACTCGCGCGGTCCGCAGCAGCGCGGCTCCGGCGAGGTAGACCGGGAGCATCGGCGCGGGCAGCCCGTCCGAGCCGGTGAGCGCCGCGCCGAGGATGCCCGCGACGACCAGGCCGGCGCCCACGAGGGTGACGGCCGTGGCGCCCACGCCGACGGGCCGGCCGGGCGCCGGGCAGGGACCCGCGCGCCGTTCGAACCGGCCGAACACGGCGACGAGGACCACGAGGGCCGCCGTCAGGAACGCGAGCCAGGGCACGCGCAGGAGCAGCCAGGCGGCCGACCCGGGCGGCGGCTGCGACAGCAGGCCGGTGACGTAGAGGGCGGGCACGGCGATCACGACCGCGGTCATGTGCCAGAGGAACACCGTCATGATCACGGAGTTGGTCGCGACGACGGCCGTCCAGGGACGCGTACGGCGCAGCATGCGCCCGCCGCGCTCGTGCAGCAGCAGGGCGACGCCCGTCTGCGCGACCGCCAGGGCGAGCAGCGCGAGCGTGGGCGGCGAGGTGTTCTGCAGGCGGTCGCCGGGGTCGGCCACCATGCTCACGGGGTACGGCCCCGGGACGGTGAGCAGCACGAGCGCCGCCAGGCCGCCCACGGCCATGGGCGCCGCGACCCGGGGACGGGCGGGCAGCGCCCCCTCCCGCCAGGCGATGCCGAGCTGGTAGACCGCCGCCCAGGCCAGCAGGTAGCCGGCGGCGCCGAGCACGGCCGGGCCGCCGAGCAGCCGGGCCGCGTCCCCGAGCGCCACCGGCACCGCGAACACGACGGGCACCGCGAGGCCCGCCCTGCGGTGCAGCGCGAGCAGGACCGGCGTGAGCAGGACGACCGTGACGTACGCGGCGAGGAACCACAGCGGCAGGCAGGCGAGCCAGACTCCCCGGCCGGCCGTGACGGGGTCCGTTCCCAGGAGGACCGCGAGCAGGGCCGCGCCGCTCAGCGTGAGGACGAACGCCGTCGTCGGGCGGATCAGCCGGTCGGTGCGGCCCAGGAACCACCCGATCGCGCCGCCGCCGCGGCGCCGGTAGGAGTCGAACGAGGCGGCGTTGGCGAAGCCGCCCACCAGGAAGAACACCGGCATGACCTGGAACAGCCAGGTGAGCGGGCGGGCCCAGGGAGCGAACGCGAGGACCGTGCCGCCGCCGACGCGATCGCCGTACGTCACCACGACGGCCAGCCAGTGCCCGAGGACCACCAGGGCGATCGCGACGGCGCGCAGCAGGTCGACGTGGCGGTCGCGGCCGGGCGGCGTGCGCTCCGCCGTACGCCGCAGGGTCGTGAACATCTAGTCGCTCTGGTGCTGCGGTTCGCTGATCTCCTTGACCACCGGGGTGAGCAGGTCGGCGGTGAGCTGGTGCATCTGGAGGAGCAGGTCGTCGATCGTCAGCATGCCGACCACACCTGCCTCGTCGGCCACCGGCAGCCTGCGGAAGGCGTGGTGGCGGAACAGGTCGAAGGCCGCCTCGATCTCGTCCTCCGGCCGCACCACCACGGGGTTTTCCGACATCACCCGGCCGACCGGCGTGTCCCCGTCCCCGCCCTGGGCGAGCACGCGCAGGGCGAGGTCCCGGTCGGTCACGACCCCCGCGACGCCCCGCCCTTCGGACACGACGACACAACCGACCCCCGAGTAGTCCATGTGCCGCGCGACGTCCCGCACCGGCGTGATCGGCGGCACGACGACCACCGGCGTGGACATCAGATCTTTGACTCTCATGGCGGGCCCTCCCCCTCGTACGGAAGTCCGCCCTGCTTTGTGACCTAATGCCCTATTTATCCCTCCAAGTTCGAATAAACGTGGAAATGGAGGTGATCCGTATGATCACGCTGAGTGTCATCAAGGCCGACACAGGGGGGTTCGTCGGCCACTCCGCCGCCCATCCCCGGCTGCTGGCCGAGGCCAGGCGGGAGATCGAGCGGGCGAAGTCCTCCGGGCTCCTCATCGACGGCCACGTCGACAGCTGCGGCGACGACATCTCGCTCATCATGACCCACACCTACGGCCAGGAGGCGGGGCTGATCCACTCCTTCGCCTGGGACACCTTCCAGGCGACCACCCACCTCGCCAAGGAACTCGGCCTGTACGGCGCCGGCCAGGACCTGCTGTCGGACGCCTTCTCCGGCAACCTGCGCGGCATGGGCCCGGGCTACGCCGAGCTGGAGTTCGAGGAGCGGCCGTCCGAACCGGTGCTGTGCTTCCTGGCGGACAAGACCGAGCCGGGCGCGTGGAACCTCCCGCTGTACAAGATGTTCGCCGACCCGTCCAACACCGCCGGACTGGTGATCGACGAGAAGATGCACGCCGGGTTCGCCTTCGAGGTGTACGACCTCCGCGAGGACCGGCGCATCGTCTTCGACTGCCCGGCGGACCTGTACGACATGCTCATGTACATCGGCGCCCCGTCTCGTTACGTCATCCGCGGCGTGCGCTCCAAGACGCTGGGCACGACCGCGGCGGCCACCAGCACCCAGCGGCTGTCGCTGATCGCCGGCCGGTACGTCGGCAAGGACGATCCGGTGCTGATCGTGCGCTGCCAGTCGGGCCTGCCGGCCGTGGGCGAAGTGCTGGAGCCGTTCGCCTTCGCGTACTCGGTGGCGGGGTGCATGCGCGGCTCGCACCACGCGCCGCTGATGCCGGTGTCCGTCGGGCAGGCGCACCCGTCGCGGTTCGACGGCCCGCCGCGGGTGGTCGCTCTCGGCTTCCAGATCAAGGACGGCAGGCTGATCGGCCCGCGCGACATGTTCGACGACCCGGCGTTCGACGGAGCCCGGCGGCAGGCCGGCGAGGTGATGGACTACCTGCGCCGTCACGGGCCGTTCGAGCCGCACCGGCTGCCGTTGGAGGACCTTGAGTACACCACCATGACCTCCCTCACCGCGCGCCTGGCACACCGCTGGACGCCGATCACGACCGAGGTCGCGACCCCGGTGGGCGGCTGACGATGAAGGCATTCGTCGGCGACCACCTGATCGTGGAGAGCATTCGCACGGGCAGGGCGGGCCGCGTCGGGATCGTCGTGGCGCTCTACCACACGGACGGTTCGCCGCCCTACCTGGTGCGATGGCTCGACGAGGAGCGGGAGACGCTGTGCTACTACCCCGGGCCCGACGCCCGGGTCGAGCACAGCTGGGAGCGGCTGCCCGAGAGTCCCTGATCTTGTCGCCGATCAGCCCGCCGCCTGCCGCAGGTACTCGATCACGTCCTCGTCGCGCGTCTGGCTGAAGTCGTCGTACCAGGCGCCGATCGCGTAGAAGTGATCGGGCGTGTCGAGGCAGACGACCTCGTCGGCGTCCCTGCGCAGGCTCGCGATCGTCTCAGGGGCGCCGACCGGCACCGCGAGCACCACCCGGGAGGCTCCGTGGGCGCGCGCCACCTGGCAGGCGGCACGGGCCGTCCCGCCCGTCGCGATGCCGTCGTCCACCACGATCACGGTACGGCCGGCCAGGTCCACGGGCGCGCGATCACCCCGGAAGCGTTGTGCCCGGCGCTCCAGTTCGGCCCGCTCACGCCGCTCCACCTCGGCCATCTCGTCGCGGGTGACGTTGGCGAGCCGCAGGACGTCGGGGTTCAGCACCCGCACCCCGCCCTCGCCGATGGCGCCGAAGCCCAGCTCCGGCTGGTACGGCACGCCCAGCTTGCGTACGACGATCACGTCCAGAGGGGCGCCGAGGGCCCTGGCGACCTGGAACGCGACCGGCACGCCCCCTCGCGGCAGCCCGAGGACGACCGCGTCCTCCGCGCCGGGGAGTCCGCGCAACCGCTCGCCCAGGCGCAGCCCGGCGTCCCGACGATCGACGAACACGACAGTCACCCCTGACCTTCGCTCCTGCTTCTCACGGTCCGTCCCCGCCGCCGTCCGCGGTAGGGCCGAAGGGCCCGGGGAAACAGCCCGGGGAAATAGACTGTCGCCGTGACCTCGACCGACCCGGCCCTCGACGGGGAGCTTCCGCGTCAGAGGCTGACCGTGGCCGAGATCGCCCACCTGGCCGGAGTCTCCGCGCCGACCGTGTCCCGGGTGCTCAACGGTCATGCGGGAGTCGCCCTGGCCACCCGGCAGCGGGTGGAGGCGGTGCTGCGGGAGCACGGCTACCGGCGGCGCGACAGCGAACCCGCGGCGATCCTCGAGCTCGTCTTCCACGCATTGGAAAGCCTGTGGGCACTGGAGATCATCCAGGGCGTCGAGCAGGTCGCGCGGGAGCACGAGCTGGCCGTGGTGCTGACCGAGATGGAGGGCAGGCTGACCCCGGGCAGGGCGTGGACCGAGCAGGTGCTCGCCCGCCGTCCCACCGGGGTCGTGGCGGTCTTCTCCGAGCTCACCGTGCAGCAGCAGTCGCAGCTGGCCACCCGCTCGATCCCCCTGGTCGTGCTCGACCCGACCGGCGAGCCGCTGCACCAGACCCCGTCGGTCGGCGCCACCAACTGGAGCGGCGGGATGGCCGCCACCCGCCACCTGCTCGACCTCGGCCACCGCCGCATCGCGATGCTGAGCGGGCCCACCCAGTGGCCGTGCTGCCGGGCGCGGCTCGACGGCTACCGCGCCGCGATGGACGCGGCGGGCGTGCCCGTGGACCCCGCGCTCGTGCGCGTCAGCACGCTGTACGTGGAAGGCGGCCTGCGTGACGGGGCCGAGCTGCTGCGCCTGCCCGATCCCCCGACCGCCGTCTTCGCCGCCAACGACCTGCAGGCGCTCGGCGTGTACGAGGCCGCCAGGCGGGCCGGGCTGCGCATCCCGGAGGACCTGAGCGTCGTCGGGTTCGACGACCTGTCGTTCACCCAGTGGACCGGGCCGCCCATGACGACCGTACGGCAGCCGCTCGTGCAGATGGGGGCCGCCGCCGCGCGGATGGTCCTGGCCCTCGCGGACGGCGGGCACCTCGAACAGCACCGGGTCGAGCTCGCGACCACCCTCGTCGTCCGGGAGAGCACCGCGTCGCCGCGTTCCTGAGTGGCGTTCACCGCGCCCCGGCCCAGGTGGCCCGCCGCCACAGCCACTCCAGCGGGCCGTACGGGCGCCGGCGCAGCCAGAGCGTGGACCACAGCCACTGGACGGCGAGGACGGCGGCCGAGGTCAGGGCCACCCGCGCCGAGGACCAGGCGTCCGCCGGGCCGCCGCCGACGCGGGTGATCAGCAGGACGAGGACCGTCGCGGTCAGATAGTTGGTCAGCGCCATCCGCCCCAGCGGCGCGAACAGGGCCGCCAACACCGGCCGCAGCGGCGTCGCGAGCAGCACCAGCAGGGCGCAGACGTACACCCCGGCGACCAGCAGCCCGCCCAGCGCCAGCGCGCGGCTGAAGCCGGGGTCGCCGCCGCCCAGCCGGGTCTGCCACCACAGGACGGGCGCGGCGAGCGCCGCGAAGGTCAGGCCGAGGACGGCGGGCGCCCGGACGGACCGCTCGATCCGGGCGGCCACGCCATACCGGGTCAGCGCGGAACCCAGCAGGAACAACCCGGCGACCAGCAGGAACCTCTCGCCTCCGAGGATCAGCGACGCCGTGACGAGCGTGGGGGCGAGCACGGCGACGGCCGCGCGCGGCAGCCATGTCGAGGGCAGCAGCACCAGCAGCCCGACGACGGCGTACGTGCTGAGGATGTCGCCGGGCCACAGCAGGAAGAAGTGCGCCAGCCCGGCCGCGAGCAGCACGAGCAGCCGACGGGCCAGGACCAGCCGCGGCCGGGCGACCCGGGCCGCGGCCGATTCCAGCAGCAGCGAGAACCCGACCCCGAACAGCAGGGAGAAGATCGGGAAGAAGCGCTGCTCGACGAGCAGCCCCATCCAGGCGTCGTCGGGGGCCGCGGGCTCGCCGGGCGCCATGAGGTCGCCGAGGTGGGCGATCGGTTTGACGTTGGCCAGCAGGATCCCGCACAGCGCGAACCCGCGGACCACGTCGAGCGCGACGATGCGTTCACGTTTCATGGGGCCTCATGGTGCGCGGCGGCCGCCCGGCTCCGGCACCGGCCGGAAGCGGGAATCAGGCCGGTCGCAACCGTACTTTCGGCCGGTTCCTGCGCGGGCGGCCGATCTCATAGCCTCGGCATCGTGCGGGTGCGGAGATGGGCGGCCGACATCGGGCTCGGTGTCGTGTTCGCGGTGGTGCTGGCCTTCTGGGCCTCCCGGATCGCGGACAGCTGGGGCGGCGGCTACTGGCGGTTCGGCTGCGCGGCGGGGGCCGTGGTCTGCGCCGCCGCCCTCGCACGGCGGCTCGATCGCACGCGGGCGGCCGTCGCCGGCCTGGCCGTCGCGGCGACCGCCGTCCTGGCCTCCCGGTTCGCCGGGCTGCCGAGCGAGCCCGGCCCCGGCATGGCTCTGGGCCTGTCGGTGCTGATGGGCTCGGCGGTGCGGGTGCTGCCCGTGCACGTCGCCCGCGCCGTGGCGGGCGGCGGCCTCGTCGTGGCGGTGGGCAGCCTGCTGTCCGCGCACACGCTCACCGCGGGGGTTCCCTCTGTCACCGCGCTGAACGTGGCGGCCTGGCTCGCGGGTGTCGTGGCCGGGCTGGTTCCCCGGCTGCTCGACGCCCGCCGCCGGGCCGCCGCCGAGGCCGTGCGCCGCGCCGAGCGGCTGGCGCTCGCCCGCGAGCTGCACGACGTCGTCGCGCATCACGTCACCGGCATCGTGGTGCAGGCCCAGGCCGCCCGGATCGTGGCGCGCAGGAGTCCCGAGAAGGTCGGCGGCGCCCTGGCGGACATCGAGGCCGCCGGTTCCGACGCGCTGGCCGCGATGCGCCGCGTCGTCGGTCTGCTGCGCGACCCCGGTGACCGCGCCGGCCCGGCCGCACCCGCAGGACCGGGCGAGCTGGACGAGCTGGTCGAACGCTTCGAGGCCGACGGCCGCGCCGTACGCGCGCGGCTGCCGGGCGAGGAGGAGACGGCCGCGTGGCCGCCCGAGGTGACCGGCACGGTCTACCGGGTCGTGCAGGAGTCGCTGACCAACATCGCGCGCCACGCCCCGCACGCGCGCTCGGTCACGGTCAGCGTGGAGCGGGACCGGGAGGCCGTCACCGTCGAGGTCGCCGACGACTCGCCGCGCGGCCCCTCGCGGCACCACCAGCGCGGCGGATACGGCCTGCTCGGGATGCGCGAGCGGGTCGAGGCCCTCGGCGGCACGCTGCGGGCCGGGCCACGTCCAGGGTCCGGCTGGTCGGTGCTCGCGACCCTGCCGGTCCCGGTGCGCGACCAGCGATGTGACCACCGATGACGATCAGGGTGCTGGTGGCCGACGACCAGGCGATGGTCCGCGGCGGCCTGCGGCTGATCCTGGAGGACCAGCCCGACATCGAGGTGGTCGCCGAGGCGGCCGACGGAGCCGAGGCCGTCGAGGCGGCCCGGCGGCTGCGCCCGGACGTGTGCCTGGTGGACGTGCGGATGCCCCGGCTCGACGGTATCGCGGTCACCCGCGCCCTGGCCGGGCCGGGCGTCCCCGAGCCGCTGCGGGTGGTCGTGGTCACCACCTTCGACCTGGACGAGTACGTCTACGGCGCGCTGCGGGCGGGCGCGACCGGCTTCGTGCTCAAGGACTGCGGCCCCGCCCTGCTCGTGGAGGCCGTGCGGGCCGCGCACCACGGGGACGCGCTGGTCTCCCCGTCGGTCACCCTGCGGCTGCTGCGTCACCTGACGGCCGCCGCGACGGCCGCGAGGCCGTCGGCGGACCATCCGCTCTCGAAGCGGGAGATCGAGGTCGTCAGGGCGGTCGCCAGGGGGCGCACCAACCAGGAAATCGCCGCCGAACTGTTCATCTCGCTGAGCACGGTCAAGAGCCACGTGGCCGGTGTGCAGGCCAAACTCGGCCTGCGCAACCGGGTCGAGATCGCCGCGTGGGCCTGGGAGAACCGCATCGCGGACGGCACCCAACCCTCCCGATTTGTCGAGTTTTGTCCGGTTTCTGCTGGGCAGAAGGGAGGCACCGACCACTAGGGAGGGTGGCAGCATGGCCGTCAGCGGCATCATCTCCGCCATCATCATCGGACTCATCATCGGCGCCCTCGGCCGGCTGGTCGTCCCCGGACGCCAGGCCATCCCGATCTGGCTGACCATAGTCATCGGCATCATCGCCGCCTTCATCGGCACGGCGATCGCCGGAGCGCTCGGAGTCGCCCCCGCGGGCGGGTTCGGCTGGATCCAGCTGATCATCCAGGTGGCGCTCGCCGCGATCGGCGTCTTGGGCGCCGTCGCGTTGTACCGTCGCAAGAGCGTCGGGTAGACCCTGCCCCGCCGACGGCCCCGGTCCGGCCGGGGCCGTCGGCGTGTTCGGGCTGTAGTGATCTTTACGAAATCACCGACATCTGTTGATTCCCCCCGTCCCGGCTCGGCGTACGGTCGTTAACCAGGGGTTTTCCCTGAGGGATGACGCGATCCGGGGGAAGTGGTCCGGGATGGACCAGGCGGTCCTTGCACGTGTTCCGGAGGTCTTCGCGCGCCGCGTGGGCCCGGCGCTCGGCCTGGCCGACGAGGCCGACGCGGTGGCCAGGGCCTGCCACGCGATGGCGACGCGCTTCCACGGCGGCGGCAGGCTCATCGTCTTCGGCAACGGCGAGGCCGCCACCGACGCCCAGCACATCTCGGTGGAGTTCGTCCATCCGGTGATCGTGGGCAAACGGGCGCTCCCGTCGTTCTCACTCACGAGCGACGTGGCGACGATCACGGGAGTCGCCGCGACGGCGGGCCTGGAGGAGGTCTTCGCCCACCAGCTGCGCCGTCTCGCCGCGCCGCGGGACATCGCCCTCGGCGTCTCGCCCGACGGCGGCTGCGTGAACGTGCTCCGTGGCCTGGAGACCGCACACCGGCTCGGCCTGCTCACGCTGGCGCTGACCGGCGGCGACGACGGCGGGCCGATCGGCCGCAGCCCGGCCGTCGACCACGTCCTGATCGCCCGCTCCGCCGATCCGCGTGTGGTCAAGGAGGTGCACGTCACCACCTACCACATCCTCTGGGAGCTGGTGCACGTGTTCTTCGAGCAGCCGGGTGTGCTCGACCCACGGGTGATCCCGTGAACTGCCCCGGCGAAAGCTGCGTCACCTGCTCCGACGAGGCGGTCGCGGTGACCGTCGTACGGCTCCTGGAGCGGGAGCTCGCGCTCGTCGACACCGGCCGGGGCCGGGAGGTGGTCAGCGTCGCCCTGGTGGACGCCGGGGCCGGCGACACGATCCTGGTCCACGCCAAGGAGGCCATCGCGGTCATCGCGGTCGCGCGGGAGGTGGGTGGGCCGTGACCGGCGACATGGAGGCGCTCTACCCCTTCCTCTACTCGGAGTCCACCGACCTCGACGCGGTCATGACCTCCGTACGTCAGTCGACGGTGGAGAAGGTCGACGAGATCGTCACCCTGCGCCGGACGGTGCTGGAGCGCGACGGGGACCGGATCGCCGCCTGCGCGCAGGACATGGCGGAGTCGTTCGCGGCGGGGGCCCGGCTGTTCGCCTTCGGCAACGGGGGCAGCTCGACCGACGCCCAGGACGTGGCCACGCTCTTCATGAATCCCGGCTTCATCAACCACGGGGGTCCTGCCCGCCCTCTTCCCGCGTTCGCCCTCACGGCGGACATCGCGGTCGTGACGGCGCTGGCCAACGACATCGGCTTCGAGGTGGTCTTCGCCCGGCAGCTCGCCGCGTCCGCCTTCGCCGGGGACATCGCGCTCGGCCTGTCGACCAGCGGGAACTCCCGCAACCTCATCGCCGCGTTCGAGGAGGCGGGCCGGCGCGGCATGCTCACGGTCGGACTGGCGGGCTACGGCGGCGGCCAGATGGCCGAGCTCGGCACCATCGACCACCTGTTCGTGGTCCCCTCGGCCTCGGTCCACCGGATCCAGGAGGCCCAGACGACCGTCTACCACGCGCTCTGGGAGCTGACCCAGCAAGCGCTGATCCGATCGGAAGCCGGTGACAGCGATGACGGCGCCTGACGGACAGAACGAGCCTGTCATCCACATCCTGTGGATAAACGCCGGGTTGAGCTGCGACGGCGACTCGGTCGCGCTCACCGCCGCGACCCAGCCGAGCATCGAGGAGATCGTGCTCGGCGCGCTGCCCGGCCTGCCCAAGGTCGAGGTCCACTGGCCGCTGATCGACTTCGAGTGCGGCCCGATGCAGGGCGCGGACACCTTCATCGAGTGGTACTTCAAGGCCGACCGGGGCGAACTCGACCCGTTCGTGCTGGTCATCGAGGGATCGATCCCCAACGAGTCGATCAAGCGAGAGGGCTACTGGTGCGGGTTCGGCAACAACCCCGACACCGGGCAGCCGATGACGACCAGCGAGTGGCTCGACCGGCTCGCGCCGAAGGCGACCGCCGTCCTCGCCGCCGGCACCTGCGCCACGTACGGCGGCATCCACGCGATGGCGGGCAACCCGACCGGGGCGATGGGCGTGGCCGACTACCTGGGCTGGGACTGGCGGTCGAAGGCCGGGCTGCCCATCGTCAACGTGCCCGGCTGCCCGATCCACCCGGACAACCTGTCGGAGACGATCCTCTACCTGCTCTACCAGCTCGCCGGGCAGGCGCCGATGATCCCGCTGGACCACGCGCTGCGCCCGACGTGGCTGTTCGGCCAGACCGTGCACGAGGGCTGCGACCGGGCCGGCTACTACGAGCAGGGCCAGTTCGCCACCGAGTACGGCTCGCCGAAGTGCCTGGTGAAGATCGGCTGCTGGGGGCCGGTCGTCAAGTGCAACGTGCCCAAGCGCGGCTGGATCAACGGCGTCGGCGGCTGCCCCAACGTGGGCGGCATCTGCATCGCGTGCACGATGCCCGGCTTCCCCGACAAGTTCATGCCGTTCATGGACGAGCCGCCCGGCGCCCGCGTCTCGTCGACCGCGAGCCAGGCGTACGGCACGGTGATCCGCGCGCTGCGGAGCATCACGTTCAAGACGGTCGACAAAGAGCCGAAGTGGCACAAGAAGGGCCGCGAGCTGCTCACCGGTTACAAGGCCCCCTGGAGCTGACGATGACGACCCGGGAACGCGAACTGGTCGAGATGGCCTGGGACCCGATCACCAGGATCGTCGGCAGTCTCGGCATCTACGCCAAGGTCGACTTCGCCAACCGCGAGGTCGCGGAGTGCTACAGCACCTCGTCGGTGTTCCGTGGCTACAGCATCTTCATGAAGGGCAAGGACCCGCGCGACGCCCATTTCATCACCAGCCGGATCTGCGGGATCTGCGGCGACAACCACGCCACCTGCTCGGTCTACGCCCAGAACATGGCGTACGGCGTGCGCCCGCCGCACATCGGCGAGTGGATCATCAACCTCGGCGAGGCGGCCGAGTACATGTTCGACCACAACATCTTCCAGGAGAACCTGGTCGGGGTCGACTACTGCGAGAAGATGGTCCGCGAGACGAACCCGGGCGTGCTGGCGCGGGCCGAGCGCACCGAGGCGCCGCACGCGGCCGACCACGGCTACCGCACGATCGCCGACATCATGCGCTCGCTGAACCCGCTGGAGGGCGCGTTCTACCGCGAGGCGCTGGCGATGAGCCGCACCACCCGGGAGATGTTCTGCCTGATGGAGGGCAGGCACGTGCACCCCTCCACGCTCTACCCCGGCGGGGTGGGCACGGTCGCGACCGTGCAGGTGTTCACCGACTACCTCACCCGCCTGACGCGGTACGTCGAGTTCATGAAGCGGGTCGTCCCCATGCACGACGACCTGTTCGACTTCGTCTACGACGCGATGCCCGGCTACGAGCAGGTGGGCCGCCGGCGGGTCATGCTCGGCTGCTGGGGCAGCTTCCAGGACCCCGAGCACTGCGACTTCGACTACCGGCACATGAACGACTGGGGCCGCCGGATGTTCGTCACCCCGGGCATCGTGGTGGACGGGAAGCTCGTCACCAACGACCTGGTGGACATCAACCTCGGCATCCGCATCCTGCTCGGCAGCTCCTACTACGACGACTGGGCCGACCAGGAGCCGTTCGTCACCGAGGACCCGCTGGGCAACCCGGTGGACATCCGCCATCCGTGGAACCAGCACACGATCCCGCATCCGCAGAAGCGGGACTTCAGCGACAAGTACAGCTGGGTGATGTCACCCCGCTGGTTCGACGGGCGGGACCTGCTCGCGCTCGACACCGGCGGCGGCCCGCTCGCCCGCCTGTGGGTCACCGCGCTGTCGGGGCTGGTGGACATCGGCTACGTCAGGTCCACCGGGCACAGCGTGGAGATCAACCTGCCGAGGACGGCGAGCCTGCCGGAGAAGACCTTCGAGTGGCGGATCCCCCGGCGGAACGGGGAGCTGCTGTCCAACGCCGTCGAGCGCAACCGGGCCAGGACGTACTTCCAGGCCTACGCCGCCGCGTGCGCGCTGCACTTCGCGGAGCAGGCGCTGGGCGAGGTCCGTCAGGGGCACACCCAGACGTGGTCGCCGTTCACCGTGCCCGACGAGGCGATCTCCTGCGGCTTCACCGAGGCCGTGCGGGGCGTCCTGTCCCACCACATGGTGATCAGGAACGGGAAGATCGCCAACTACCACCCGTACCCGCCGACGCCGTGGAACGCGAGCGTGCGCGACTTCAACGGCACGCCGGGGCCGTACGAGGACGCGGTGCAGAACACGCCGATCTTCGAGGAGAACCCGCCGGAGACCTTCAAGGGCATCGACATCATGCGCACGGTGCGCAGCTTCGACCCCTGTCTGCCCTGCGGCGTCCACATGTACCTGGGCCGGGGCAGGCAGCTGCGCGTGGTGCACAGCCCGCACGCCTTCCCGGGGACGCCATGACTCACGACGTCGCCGCCACCGGTGAGCGGATCGAGCGGCTCATCGCGGAGCTGACCGGCGAAGGCGTCCGGGCCGGGGCCGAGGAGCTCGTGCGGGAGGTCGTCGGCCTGTACGGCGCGGGTCTCGAACGGGTCATGGCGATCGTCACCGAGGCCGGGGCGGCCGGCGCGCTGCGCGGGCTGGTGGAGGACCCGCTGGTCTCGAGCCTGCTCGTGCTGCACGACCTGCACCCGCTGACCACGGCCGAGCGGGTGCGGGCCGCGCTCGACGGCCACCCCGCGGAGCTGCTGAGCGTCGAGGACAGCGTCGTACGGCTGCGTCTGGAGGGGACCTGCGGCTGTCCCTCGTCGCGGGTCACCGTCACCGAGTCGATCGAACGCGCCATCGCCCGGGTGGCCCCCGAGGTGACGCGGGTGGACGTCGAAAGCGCCGTGACTCTGCTGCAGATAGGCAGGCGCCCGTCATGAGCACCGGCCTTCGCCGCTTCCGCGAACCGGCCGTAGTGCCGGAGCTGTGCGAGATGTGCGCCGACCCGGTGGAGGCGGAGCACGGGCACGTGGTGGACCTGGAGACCAGGGCGCTGATGTGCGTCTGCCGGGGCTGCCGCCTGCTGTTCGTCCGGCCGGGCGGGGGACGCTACCGCGCCGTTCCCGACCGCTACCTCTACGCGCCGTCCTTCCGGGTCTCTCCCGCCGACTGGGACGAGCTGGGCATCCCGGTGCGTACGGCGTTCTTCTTCCGCAACTCCTCGCTCGGCCGGACCGTGGCCTTCTATCCCAGCCCGGCCGGGGCGACCGAGTCGCTGCTCCCGCTCGCGACCTGGGAGCGCGTGCTCGCGGCCAACCCGGCGCTGGCGGACGCCGAGCCCGACGTCGAGGCGCTGCTGGTGGACCGGGCTCCGGACGGGTCGTTCTCCTGCCATCTCGTGCCGATCGACGCCTGCTACCGGCTCGTCGGCCTCGTACGGCTGCACTGGAAGGGCTTCGACGGCGGACGGGAGGCGTGGGAGGCCATCGACGGCTTCTTCGCCGCCCTGCGCCGCCGGGCCCGTGTTCTGAAGGAGGTTTGACCTTGGACGACGGTCTCCGCTTCGACTGCCTGGACGCCCGGCCCGAGCCGTACGCCGCCTCGCCCACGCTCGTCTTCCGCCTGCGCGTCACCGATCCCTCTCCCGAGGGCGTCCACGCCATCGCGCTGCGCTGCCAGATCAGAATCGAGCCGCGCCGCAGGCCGTACGGCCCGCAGGAGGCGGCGCTGCTCGCGGACCTGTTCGGCGAGCCGGCCCGGTGGGGCGACACGCTGCGGCCGGTGCAGTTCGCCATGGCGCAGACGATGGTGCCCGGCTTCACCGGGAGCGCGACGATCGACATGCCCGTGCCGTGCGGCTACGACCTGGAGGTGGCCGCGGGCCGCTACTTCGCCTCCCTGGACGACGGCGAGATCCCGCTGCTGCTGCTGTTCAGCGGGACCGTGCTCGCACGCTCCGGCGGGGGCGTGAGCATGCGGCAGGTCCCCTGGCACTGCGAGACCCGTCACCGCCTGCCGGTCGCGGTCTGGCGGGAGACGATCGACACCGCCTTTCCCGGCTCCGGCTGGCTGCGGCTGCGCCGCGACACCGTGCGCGAGCTCCTCCGCTTCAAGTCCGAACGGGTGCTCGCCACCGTCGACGAAGCCGTGGAAGCCCTGCTGGAAGAGGCGAGCCCGAAGGAGGGAGCGCGGTGACCGCGCCCATGGAGTCGGCCCGCCGCGTCGCGGACGCCGTGCTGTACGAGGGCTACCTGCTCTACCCCTACCGCGCCTCGGCCGCCAAGAACCGCATGCGCTGGCAGTTCGGCGTGCTCGTGCCGCCGAACTATCCCGGCGAGCCGTCCGCCAGCGTGACCGAGTGCCTGCTCGAGGCCCCCGGCGAGGCCCGGCTCGACGTGCGGCTGCGGTTCCTGCACGTCAGGGGCAAGACGGTCGAGCGGCGCGAGGACGACGGCTACTGGCCCGTGCCGCGGCTGACCGTCGGCGGGCGCGACTACCTCAGCTTCGACGAGGCCGCCGAGCGGGAGGCCAGAACCATACTGTCCCTGCCGGACGTGACGGACGGACGGCGCACGATCGAGGTCCGGGTGCCCGGCGAGCGGGTCATCGAGCCCATCACCGGTCCCGGCGGCGAGCGGACGGGCCGGGTCGTCTGCGAGCACCAGCCGCTCGACGCGGAGATGCGGATCTCCGCCGAACGGCTGCCCGGGCCGTACGGGCTGGTGCGGCTGCGGGTCGAGGTGGAGAACACCGCCCACTGGGAGCGGGCGGACGCGCCGCGTGAGGAGGCCCTGCGCCGCTCGCTGGTCGCCGCCCACCTGCTGATCGGGGTGAGCGGGGGCGCCTTCGTCTCGCTGCTCGACCCGCCGCTGTGGGCCGAGGGGGCGGCGCGGCAGTGCCGCAACGAGAACACCTGGCCGGTCTTGGTGGGCGAGCCCGGCCGCCGCGACGTCGTGCTGTCCTCGCCGATCATCCTGTACGACCACCCGGCCATCGCCCCGGAGAGCCCCGGCGACCTGTTCGACTCGACCGAGATCGACGAGCTGCTCACGCTGCGCACGCAGACGCTGACCGAGGAGGAGAAGCGGGAGGCCAGGGTCACCGACCCGCGCGCCGCCGAGATCCTCGAACGGGCCGCCGACCTGCCGCCGGAGCTGCTCGAACGCCTCCACGGCGCCATCCGTCACCTGGAGGTGCCCGCCAGGACGCCGGAGGACGACGCGGTGACCGTGTGCGGGGTGCGGATCGGCAAGGGGAGCCGGGTGCGGCTGCGGCCGGGCACCCGGCGCGCCGACGCGCACGACATGTTCCTGACCGGGCGGATCGCCCGGGTCGAGGCGGTGTTCCTCGACGTGGACGGGGTGCGCCACCTGGCCGTGACGCTGGAGGACGATCCCGGCTCCGATCTCCAGCGCGAGCAGGGACGCTTCCTCTACTTCGCACCGGACGAGGTCGAACCCGCAGGAGAACCGGCATGAGAGCACTGGTGGCCGGCGTGGGCAACGTCTTCCTCGGCGACGACGGCTTCGGCGTGGCGGTGGCCCGTCACCTCGCCGCCACCGGGGTTCCCGAGGGCGTGGAGGTCGGCGACTTCGGCATCCGGGGCATCCACCTCGCCTACGAGCTGACCTCGGGGTACGACCTCGCGATCCTCGTGGACGCGGTCCCGGCGGGGCGGGCTCCCGGCACGCTGTGCGTCCTGGAGCCCGCGTCCCCGGAGCCGGCCCCGGCCTTCGTGGACGCGCACGCGATGACGCCCGACGCGGTGCTCACGCTGGCCTCCGGCCTCGATCTCCCCCGCGGAGACCGGGGAGGCAGAGTTCTGCTGGTCGGCTGCGAACCCGCCGACGTGTCTCCCGGGATGGATCTGAGCCCGCCGGTCGCGGCCGCCGTCCCCGAGGCGGCCGGTCTCGTGCTCGAACTCATCGCGGAGGAGTTCCCGGAAGGGGAGCGGCGATGGTGAAACGCGTGGTCCTCGTGCTGCTGGTGGCCGGGATGACCGTCCTGGTCGTCCAGTCGCTTCCCGACATCCGACGCTATCTGCGGATCAGAAGGATGTGATTCCGATGCACGAGTTCGGGATCGCCGAGGCGGTGCTGGAGACCGTCGAGCACCGGGCGGACGGCAGGCGGGTGCGCCGGGCCCGGGTGCGGGCCGGCGCCCTGCTGCGCATCGCGCCCGCGGCCCTGGACCAGGCCTTCTGCCTGGCCGCCGCCGGGACGGTCGCCGAAGGAGCGACGCTCGATCTGGTCATCGAGCCCGCCCGGCTCATCTGCCGGGGGTGCGGCCACTCCGCGCTGTGCGCGGACCCGCTCATGATCTGCGGACTGTGCGGGGGCATCGACGTCGACACGGAGGGCGGCGACAGTCTCGTCCTCGAATCCATCCAGCTCGACCCCGAGACCACTGCGGAGGAGTCCCATGTGCCTGGGCATCCCCGGCGAGATCGTGGAGATCCCGCCGGACCAGACTGACCTCGCCAAGGTCGACGTGAGCGGGGTGCGGCGGGCCGTCAACATCGGGCTGCTCGACGGCCAGCCCCTGGGGCCCGGCGACTGGGTCCTGATCCACGTCGGCTTCGCACTGTCGAAGATCGACGAGGCCGAGGCCCGGGCCGCGCTGGAGTTCCTCGAAGGCATCGGCCAGGCGTACGAGGACGAGCTGGCCGCGCTGCGTGACTCGTCCATCGGCGACTCGTCCATAGAGAGGTGAACAGCGGTGCGTTTCGTCGACGAGTACCGCGACGCGGACAAGGCGCGGGCGCTGTCCGCCAGGATCGCGAGCCTGTGCGAACCGGGCCGGGCGTACAAGTTCATGGAGGTGTGCGGCGGCCACACCCACACCATCTACAAGCACGGGCTGGAGGACTACCTGCCCGAGACGATCACGCTGGTGCACGGCCCCGGCTGCCCGGTCTGTGTGATCCCGATGGGCCGCGTGGACGACGCGATCCACATCGCGGAGCAGCCGGACGTGATCATGACGTCGTTCGGCGACATGATGCGGGTGCCCGGCGGGCGCGGGTCGTTCTTCGACTCCACCGCCCAGGGCGCCGACATCCGCATGGTCTACTCACCGCTGGACGCCCTGAAGATCGCCCGCCGCAACCCGGACCGCCGGGTGGTCTTCATGGCCATCGGGTTCGAGACCACCGTGCCGTCCACCGCCATGACCGTCCTGCGGGCGGCGGCCGAGGGCGTGCGCAACTTCTCGGTCTTCTGCAACCACGTGACGATCATTCCCGCGATCAAGGCCATCCTGGACTCGCCCGATCTACGTCTCGACGGCTTCATCGGGCCCGGCCACGTGTCCACGATCATCGGCTGCCGGCCGTACGAGTTCATCGCACGGGGATACGGCAAACCGCTGGTGGTGGCGGGCTTCGAGCCGCTGGACATCCTGCAGTCGGTCTACATGCTGCTGCTCCAGCTCGCCGAGGGGCGCTCGGAGGTCGAGAACCAGTACGCCCGGGTCGTGCCGTGGGCGGGCAACGTCAGGGCCCTGCGGGCGATCAACGAGGTGATGGAGCTGCGGCCGTACTTCGAGTGGCGCGGCCTCGGGTTCATCTCCCACTCGGCCCTGCGGATGCGGGACGAGTACGCGGCGTACGACGCGGAGCGCCTGTTCGCGATCCCCGGCGGCCGGGTGGCCGATCCGAAGGCGTGCCAGTGCGGCGAGGTGCTCAAGGGCGTGCTCAAGCCGTGGGAGTGCAAGGTCTTCGGCACGGCCTGCACACCGGAGACGCCGATCGGCACCTGCATGGTGTCGTCCGAGGGCGCCTGCGCGGCCTACTACAACTTCGGCCGCTTCTCGCGGCAGCGGGTGAGGGAGGCGACGCGGTGACCGAGACGACCCGTGAGCGGCAGGTCCTCGAACGCATCGACCGCGCGCGGCAGCGGAAGGCCCGCGTGCGCGAGGAGCACATCACGATGGCCCACGGCGCGGGCGGCAAGGCCACCCAGACCCTGATCGAGGCGGTCTTCCTCGACGCGTTCCGCAACCCGCTGCTCGAACCGCTGGAGGACGGCGCGGTGTTCGGCGCGGGCGGCGCGCGGCTCGCGTTCACCACCGACTCCTACGTGGTCTCGCCGCTGTTCTTCCCCGGCGGCGACATCGGCGACCTCGCCGTCAACGGGACCGTCAACGACCTGTCGGTGTGCGGGGCCCGGCCGTTGTACCTGTCGGCCGGCTTCGTCCTGGAGGAGGGTTTCCCGGTCGAGGACCTGCGGCGGATCGCGGCGTCGATGGCCGGGGCCGCCGGGGCGGCGGAGGTGTCGATCGTCACCGGGGACACCAAGGTGGTGCAGCGTGGCAAGGCCGACGGCTGCTACGTCACCACCGCGGGCGTGGGACTGCTGGAGCGGGACGCCCGTCTCGGCGTCGCGCACGCGCGTCCCGGCGACGCCGTCCTCGTGTCCGGCCCTATCGGCGAACACGGCGTCACGATCATGCTGGCCCGGGGCGAGCTGGACATCGAGGCCGACGTGACCTCGGACACCGCTCCCCTGAACGGTCTGGTAGCCGCCCTCCGGGCCGCCGCAGGCGAGGGAGTGCGGTGCCTGCGGGACGCGACGCGCGGCGGCGTCGCGACGATACTCAACGAGATCGCCCGGGCCTCCGGCGTCGCCGTCGTGGTCGAGGAGGACGCGGTGCCCGTACGGCCCGCCGTACGCGGAGCGTGCGAGCTGCTGGGCATCGACCCGCTCTACGTCGCCTGCGAGGGCCGGATGGTCGCGGTCGTGGACGGGGACGCGGCCGGGGCCGCGCTCGCCGCCCTGCGGGGCCATCCGCTCGGCGAGGGCGCCGCGGTCGTCGGCCGCATCGGGGACGATCCACCGGGCCTGGTGCTGCTCAAGACCGCTTTCGGCGGCACCCGGATCATCGACGTGCTGGTCGGCGACCCGCTGCCGCGGATCTGCTGACCGGGAGGTGACTTCATCATGAGCGAGACCGAGCGGGCGGGCGATCTGGCGTTCCGGCCGGAGGCCGCGGGCGAGCCCGGGCCCGGGCGGAAGCCGTCCGCCGAGGAGGAGTCGGGCGTGCCCGCCACGGACACCGAGGCGAGATCTCCTCTCGGCGCGGGCGAGACCCTCAGCCGGAGAGGCGAGGAGACCGCCCAGCGGGAGCGGGAGCCCGGGCGGGACCGGGAGGGCGTGCGAGGCGAGGCCGACCGGCCGCACGGCCGTTCCACGCTCGAGGACTCCACCGGCATCGAACCGGAGGGGCCCATCGACGAGGAGAGCCCCCCGCTGCCCTCCGGCGACCAGGGCGGCTGAGATCGCGCCCGGCCCGATCAGACGAGGACGTGCCCGCCGTCCACGGTGAGGACGGTCCCGGTGGCGAACGGCTCCGTCATCAGGAACACGTAGGCTCGCGCGATGTCCTCGACCTCGCCGACCCGGCCCGCCGGGATCGCGGCGCCGATCTCGGCGTACATCCGCTCGCGGTCCTCTTCCCCCATCCCGGACCACAGCGGAGACCGTACGAAGCCGGGCGACACGACGTTCACCCTGATGGGCGCGAGCTCGACGGCCAGCGCCTTGGTCAGTGCCTCCATGGCGCCGCAGATGCTCGCCGCGACGGCCCAGCCCGGACCCGGCCGGTCCTTGGCGATGCCGGTTGTGAGAGTGATCGAACCATCCTCGCGCAAGTACGGCAGAGCGGCGCGGACCGCCCCCAGCGCACCGAAGTAGCGCAGCGCGAAGAAGTCGCACGCCGCGTCCAGGTCGAGCGTGTCCAACGGCATCATCGTCAGCGGCTCACCGGCTGTGTAGACGAGGTGGGCGAACTCGCCGAGGTCCTCGAAGAGCCGGCCCACGGCCCGGGCGTCCGTGAGGTCGGCGACGCGGCCGTCGCAGCTCCCGGGCAGCCGGGTCAGCGCGTGCTCGACGCTGGCTCGCCGGCTGGAAACGACCGTGACGACGGCGCCCTGCCGCGTGGCCGACTCCGCGGTGGCCAGTCCGATACCCGACGTGCCGCCGAGCACGACGACGCGTTGCCCCTGCAGATCCATGACTCGTCCTTCTGTTGGGAATCTCGACTTCTTCAGGGTGGGCCCACCCCATCGCCGCCGTCCAAGACCCTCCGCCACGCCTGTAATACCCTGTGGGCATCAAAGGCGGGAGGATGCGCTGGTGGACGTCGATCTGCGGAAGCTGCGATATTTCGTCGCGGTGGCCGAGCGGCTGCATTTCGGGCGGGCCGCCGAGGCGCTGCATATCGCGCAACCCGTACTGTCCCGCCAGATCCGGGCGCTCGAGAAAGAGCTGAAGGTTCAGCTCTTCGTACGCGACAGGCGGGCCACCGAACTCACCTCCGCGGGCGAGCAACTGCTCGCCGACGCCCGCCCGCTGCTGGCCTCGGCCGAGGCGCTGCGCCGACGCGTCAGTCGCGCCGCACGCGGCGCCGACACCTTCACCGTCGGATTCATGCCAGGGCTGATCGTCACTCCGGCGGTCCGTGCGCTGCGCGAACGTCACCCCCGGCTGACAGTGGAGGTGGTGCGCACAACCTGGGACGATCAGGTCGAGACCATCCACGACGGGCGGGTGGACATCGGCTACGTGCGCCTGCCGATCGACCGGCGCGGGCTGCGCGTCCGGCCGCTGATGGACGAGCCGCGCGTCGCTGTGCTGCCCACCGGCCACCATCTGGCGGGCAAGGACATGATCGGCATCGCCGACCTCGCCGACGAACACCTCCTCCAGGACCCCGATGCCGTTCCCGAATGGCGCGACATCGCCGGCGAGCTGCGAGGGCCGGGACCGCGTCGCCCCGCGCCGGTCTTCCACGCTGTGGAGGAGAAGCTCGAACACGTCGCCGCGGGTCGTGGCGTCGTCATCCTGCCGCTGTCGGTGGTGACCTTCTACACCCGGCCGGACGTCACCTACGTCCCGGTCGCCGATATCCCGCCGAACCAGGTGTGCCTGGCCTGGGACAGCACCCGCCGCACCCCCCTGATCGGCGAGTTCGCCGCCATCGCGACGGACCTGCGGGCCGACACCCTGCGCGCGGTCTAGGGATCTCCGCGATCGAGCGCCGCGGCGACGGCGGCCTGGCCGAGGCTGACGCCGCCGTCGTTCGGGGGGACGCGGTGGTGGGTGAGCACCGTGAAGCCGCGCTCCTCCAGCAGGGTCACGGCCCGGCCGAGCAGCAGCAGGTTCTGGAACACGCCGCCGGACAACGCGACCGTGGACAGGCCGCGGGCCTCCCTGACTAGGGCGCAGCCGTCGGCGACGACGCGGGCCACGGCGTTGTGGAAGCGCGCGGCGACGACGTCGCGCGGCACACGCGCGCGCACGTCCTCGGCGGCCGCGCGGACCAGGGCCACGCCCGGCACGGTGAACCGCGTGCCCGTTGCGACGAAACCGCAGGGATACGCCTCGTCCACCGCGGGGTCGGCCAGCTGCTCGAACTCGACCGCGGCCTGGCCCTCGTAGGTGATCGCGTCGCGCACGCCCGCGACCGCCGCCACCGCGTCGAACAGGCGGCCCATGCTGGAGGTGAGGGGCGGGTTGACAGGCGCGTTCCCGCCCCGGCGGGCCAGCGCGACGACGGCCGCCCACCGTTCGGCGTTGCGCCGGAGGACCTCCAGGTCCTCCGGGACGTCCCCGTCATAGGCGAGATCGAGGTAGGCCGCCGCCATGCGCCAGGGCTGCCGGATCGCGGTGGCGCCGCCGGGCATCGGCACCGGCGCCAGGTGACCCACCCGTTCGAATTCCGCCAGGTCGGCCACGAGGAACTCCCCGCCCCACAGCGTGCCGTCCGGGCCGTACCCGAGGCCGTCGAAGGCCACTCCCACGACCGGCCCGGCCACGGCGTTGTCGGCCAGGCAGGAGGCGATGTGGGCGTGGTGGTGCTGCACGCCGACCAGGTCCGCGTCCTGGTCGAGGGCCCACTTCGTGGACAGGTACTCGGGGTGCAGGTCGTGCGCGACCACCTCGGGCGTGATGTCGAACAGCCGCCGGAAATGCTCGACGCCCTCGGTGAACGACCGCAGGGTCTCGTAGTTCTCCAGGTCGCCGATGTGGTGGGAGACGACCGCACGGTCGCCCTTGACCAGGCAGAACGTGTGCTTCAGCTCGGCGCCGCAGGCGAGCACGGGCCGGGGGGCCGCCCGGGCGAGCGCCAGCGGCTGCGGCACGTACCCCCGCGACCGCCTGATCGGCAGGTCGCGGCCCCGGAAGACCCGTACGACCGAGTCGTCCGTGCGGATGTGGATGGGGCGGTCGTGCGTGAGGAAGGCGTCGGCGATGCCGCCCAGCCGTTCCAGAGCGTCCTCGTCGCGGTAGGCGATCGGCTCGTCGGACACGTTTCCACTGGTCAGGACGACGGGCTGGCCCAGCGCCCGGAGCAGCAGGTGGTGCAGCGGGGTGTAGGGCAGCAGCACGCCCAGCCACCGGTTGCCCGGTGCCACGGACGGCGCGACGGACAGTGCGACGGACAGTGCGGCGGAGGTGCCCTGCAGCCGCCGCAGCAGCACGACGGGGCGGGCGGGCCCGGTCAGCAGGCGCTCCTCGGCCGGGTCCACCACGCACAGCCGCCGTGCCTCGTCCAGATTGCCCGCCATCACCGCGAACGGCTTGTCCTCGCGGTGCTTGCGCGACCGCAGCGCCGCCACGGCGGGCTCGTCGGCCGCGAGCGCCGCCAGGTGGTAACCGCCGAGCCCCTTGACCGCCAGCACCCCGCCCGCCCGCAACAGCCGTACGGCCCGCGCGAGCGGGTCGCCTGCCGGGTCTCCGCCGCTCCCGGAACCGACGAAGCGCAGCCGGGGCCCGCAGGCGGGGCAGCACACGGGCTGGGCGTGGAAGCGCCGGTCGGCGGGGTCGTGGTACTCCCGGGCGCAGTCCGCGCACATCCGGAAGCCGGCCATCGTCGTGTTCGCCCGGTCGTACGGCACGTCGCGGACGATGGTGAAGCGCGGCCCGCAGCCGGTGCAGTTGATGAAGGCGTAGCCGTGCCTGCGGTCGGCGGGGTCGGTCAGCTCGCGCAGGCAGGCGTCGCAGGTCGCCACGTCCGGCGAGACGAGCGCGCGCCGGTCCCCGCAGGCCGTGCTGGGCGCGATCACGAAGGTCCTGCGGCCGGTGACCGGCGCCGGGCCCGTGCTGATCCGCTCGATCACCGCCAGCGGCGGCGGGTCGCCGGCCAGCGCGGCGAGGAACTGCTCGACCGGCGCGCTGCCGCCCTCGACCTCGATGAAGACGCCGCGTTCGTCGTTGCCGACGACCCCGGCGAGGCCGAGCCGCGTGGCGAGGCCGTACACGAAGGGCCGGAAGCCGACCCCCTGCACGATCCCCTCGACCCGGACGGCGACGGCACGCCTGCTCACCCGCTCATTGTCTCAGCCGGGCGAGATCTCAGTCGGGCAAGGTCTCAGTCGGGCAAGGTCTCAGTCGGGCAAGGTCTCAGTCGGGGAGGTCCAGCACGTCGTCGAGGGCGACTACCTCGATCAGGTGGCGCAGATAAGGGGTGAGCGCGACGATCCGGAAGCCGGCCCCGCGCTCCCCGGCCCCCATGTAGGCGTTCATCAGGACGGCCATGCCCGAGGAGTCGATGAAACTCAGCCCGGCCAGGTCGAGTTCGAGCAGACGCAGGTCTTCGGCGAGCGCCTTGTCCACCGCGGCGGACGCCTCGTCCGCCGCGCCGAAATCGAGCTCACCGGTCATCACGAGGCGCACGGCGCCGGGTTCGGAAACAAGCGTCTCGACCTGGAACTGGGGCGTGTCCTGCATCAGACGCTCGTCTCTGTTCGTCGGACCGCGCAACACATCTGTGCCGCGGTGACGCCCTCGGTCAGCAGCGCCCGGGCGCGGGGGCAGTCCGCCAGTACATCATGGAAAACGCCCAGCCCGAGCACGACGGACTCCGCCGGCACATTCCGGGCCGCCAGCACCCGGCAGGTCCACGCCACGAAATCGGTGAACAGCGAGGCGTCGTGGACGTAGATCGCGGCGACCAGGAAGTCGGCGAGGTGACCGAGATCCTCGCCGGTGTGCTCCAGTTGCCGCGCGCTGTAGCCGCCCATCGGGGCGTAGGCCTCCCTGAGCCCGTCCATGACGCGGGACAGCAGTTCGGCGCGGTGCCGGGTCAGGTACGCGTACTCCTCGTCGCCCAGATGGACCGCGTCGTCATGAGCGGCGGGAAACGACGGCAGCCCGGCGGCGAGCCGGTCGGCCGCCGCGTCGGCGGTGGGCGCCCACGCGTCCGCGCCGAGCAGCCGGGCGTAGCGGCCGTCGGCGCCGAACCCGGCCCCGCCGGCCAGCACGGGGATGCCCACGGCCTGGCAGGCCGCGATGGTGGCGTGCGCGCGGGGCAGCCGGGTCGGCAGCGTGCAGCCGAGCGCGACCACGTCGGGCCCCGTCTGGTGCAGATGGGTGATCAGGTGCGGCCCGGGCACGCTGGCGCCCAGGAAGTCGACGTCCCAGCCCCGCAGGCGCAGCACCTCCGCCATGATGCGGGTGGGCAGCGCGTGATACTCGCCATCGGCGCAGGCCACGGCCACCCGGCCGCGTGTCGGCGCGGGCCGGACGCGCCCGCTGACGGCGGCCACCGCGCGCTCGCTGACCGCGGTCGCGCCGTGCTCGCGCGCCACCGACCACTCGTTCGACGCCCACAGCTCACCCACCCGGCGCTGACCGGGCGCGATGACCCTCAGCAGCACGTCCTCGGCGGGGACGCCCCCGTCGATCAGGCCCACGACCAGGTCGACCGCGCCGTACTCGTCGGCCCGGCCGATCAACTCCAGGTAGCGCCCGGTGGCAACCTCCAGGTCCGGCGTCATCGCGACGTCCCCCTCCCCGCGCTTACGGCGAGCAATGCGCGGTCGTCCTGCTGCCCGCCCCGCAACCACTCGGTGCTGAGCTGCTCCAGACGCTCGACGAGCGCGTCGACCGGCATGCCGGCGCAGGTCGCCAGCGCCCGCTTCAGCCGCTCCTCGCCGAACATCTCCCGGCCGCTCGGACCGCCGAACGCCTCGGTGATCCCGTCGCTGTACAGCAGGCACACCTCGCCGGGAGCCAGGTCGAGCGTGACGGGCCACAGGCTGATCTTCTTCAGCGCGCCGAGGATCGAACCGCGGACGGCGACCTCCTCCACCGTGCCGTCCCGGCGCAGGACCAGCGGGGGCGGGTGCCCGGCGACGGACAGGTCCACCAGCACGTGGTCGCCGGGGGCGCTCCGCAGCGCCGCGAGGATCAGCGTGACGTAGGAGTTCGGCGACGGGGACGCGACCAGCGACCGGTTGAGCAGTTCGAGCAGCCGCTCGGGACGGCTTTCCAGCAGCAGCAGCGTACGCAGGCTGTGGCGGACCTGACCGGCCAGGACCGCCGCGCGGGCGCCCTTGCCGCAGACGTCGCCCAGGATGACCAGCGGAGGCCGCTCCACGATCTCGCTCTCCGGCGCGGACTCGGGCAGGTAGACGTCGTAGAAGTCACCGCCGATGGCGCCCGCCTGCTGTGAGGCCCGCAGCCGGCCGGCCAGCCGCATGCCCTCGATCTCCGGCAGGTCGGGCGGCAGCAGGTCGCCGGTCAGGATGGCGTTGACCGTGCTCTGTTCCCGGAACAGGGAGGCCGCCGAGATCGCGGCGCCGGCCCGGGTCGCGAGGTCGCACGCCATCACCTGGTCGTCCTCGCCGAACGGCGGCCGCCCGGCGCGGCGGGCGAGCACGATCGCGCCGGCCGGCACGCCGTTGCCGGGCAGCGGGAGCACCAGCAGGTGGCCGACCGGGCCGAACCCCTCCGGCAGCAGCCAGCCGGGCGTGCCCGCCGGGTCCTGCCGTCCCGCGGCGTCCTCACGCAGGCCGGCGAGCGCGTCGGTCAGGCCGGGCACCTCGGCCGCGGCGGCGGCCGGCACGATGCCCTCGTCCGGGCCGGAACGGCCGGAGACGGCGCGCACCCACTCCACGCGACGGCGGGCGGTGGGCGGCAGCAGCACGACCGCCGCGTCGCACAGGAAGTCGGTGCCCAGCTCCGTCGCGGCCCGGGCGCACCGGTGGGGGTTGAGCGAGGCGGACAGGCGTCGCGCGGCCTCCAGCAGGAACTCCGTACGCTGCGTCTCCCGCTGTTCCCGGGGCGATTCCGCGGTCAGATACCAGGCGGTCCGGCCTTCGCCCATTTCCTCGGCGCGGACCCGGATCTCCCGTCCGCCGTGCGTCACGGTCCGGCCTTCGAGGGCGGACGGGGCGGAACCGAGCGGGGCGGGCAGGGGCAGCCCCGGCTCGATCCCCGGCACCAGGCGGGCCGCCGCCGGATTGGCCAGTGTCACGACGCCGCCGGCGTCGCACAGCACGACGCCCTCGCCGCCGCGTTCGAGCAACGCCGCCATGAGATCGGGGGCGATGGCCCCTTTCACCTGTGCGTTCCCGTCATGGCCGCGTCCCCCGATTCCGATTCGATCCTCCAGACTACCTTTGCCCCCGAAATGGAAATATCGCACTAATTTCGGTCAACCCCACCCCGGTGAGCCGTACGGCCGTGGGGATGCAGCCGATCACTCGGCGCGTACGTCGTCTATCCGGAAGGTGCCGGGGCTCACCCAGACGAACATGCCGCGCACGTCCTTGAGATCCTCCGTCGTGCAGGACATCGCCGAGGTGAGGTCGATCTCCACCGTCCCCGTGGCGTCCTGGTTCTGCCATCCCCAGGTGGACTGGCACCAGGCCCAGCCGGAGCCGGTCTGCAGCGCGACACTGGTCGAGGTGCCGGCGGCCCCCGTCTTGACGTCGTACTTCAGCGTGCCCTTGGCCGACAGGTCGACGGGCTCGGGGAAGGCCGCGCCGAACCAGCCGCCGCCGGTCGCGTCCACCCGCAGGGCGTGCGTGCCGTCGGTGGCCCAGTCGGTGGACTGGGCCACCGTGCCGGCGTCGCTCTGCCAGTTGCCGGGCGCCCAGCCCTGCACGCCGTCCTCGAAGGAGAACAGCCTGATCGCCGCGCCCGGGTCGGGCTTGACGGTCACCGTGATCGTGGCGGTGCCGGACCACCGCAGCAGGCTGTCGCGCACCCGGTAGGTCGCCGTGGCCCGGCCGCTGAAGCCCTCGGCGGGAGTGAAGGCGACCTTCCCCGACGTGTCGGCGGTGAACGTGCCGCCGGTCACGGTCAGGCTCGCCTGACGGCCCGCCCTCGCCGGGTCGAGGTCGAGCGTCTCCGGCCTGATCCTCGCGAGGTACGCGATGTCGTTGGCGGTGGCGTCCACCGTGACCGCGGTGCGGAAGGTCGTGACGGCCGTGTCGTCGTCGGCCACCGGCGGGAAGATAGGCAGCCTGCCGCGGATCGTCGCCGAGGCGTTGGTGATCGTCGTGCAGACCGGGCTGGGGCAGTAGACGGTGAAGCCGTCGTAGTCGGGATAGAGCGTGCCGTCGTCCTGCGTGCCCGCGATCAGCCAGTACAGGAAGCCCGCGCCGCCGCCGGACACGAAGGCGTCCGTCCACTCGCGGTAGACGGGGTTGCGCCCGGCCTTGCTCAGCAGGCCGAACTCGCCCAGCATCACCGGCTTGCCGATCCTGCGGCCGTCGGCGAGGTGCTTCTTGATCCAGGTCGTGCCCCAGGCGGCGTCCTTGCCCCATCCGTCCGGATAGAGGTGCAGGGACATCAGGTCCATCTTCGGCAGCCTGGCCAGCGCGACGGTGTCCACGCCCTCGCCGCAGTTGTCGGTCCAGTCCGGGCCGCCGGGATCGGCGCAGTAGAAGCCCTCGTCGCCCGCGCCGACCAGGTGCCTGGCGTCCACCGACTTGATGTGCCGGGACATCTCGTCCGCCCACGCGGTGACGGTGGCCGTGGTGCAGCCGGGGGATGCCGGGTAGTCGCCCGACCCCTTGCACCGGGGTTCGTTGGCCAGTTCCCACGCCATGATCGTGGGGTCGTCCTTGTAGGCGACGCCGGTCAGCGTGTTGACCCGGTTGAGCAGATGGCTGATCCAGCCCTTGAACCAGCCCCTGATCGCCGGGTCGGTGTAGAAGTCGTCGTGGTGCTGTCCCTTGGCCCAGCGGACGTACTGGTCCATGCCGCCGTAGGCGTTCCAGTTGTTGACGAGCGGGATGACCAGCTTGATCCCGGACTTCCTGGCCTTCCACAGCACGTAGTCGAGGTGTTCGAGGCCGTCGGCCCCGTCGTTGTAGGCCGGTTTGGTCCCGTCCCAGTACTGGAAGTAGACGCCGTCCGCCTTGCCCTGGATGGAGTCGGACCCGTCCTGGTTGCCGATGTCCAGCGACCCCCAGTTGCGGATCACGGACAGGTCCGCGGCCTTGGCGCGGGCGAACACGTCGTCCACCATCGCGTGCGACTTGTACATCAGGTAGTAGTTGTTGGCCCCGGCGAAGCGGAACGGCTTGCCGTCGAGCACGAGGTGGGCCCCCGCGCGCTTGACGAAGCCGTCGTTCCCGGTGGCGGCCTCCGCCGTGCCGGGGGCCGCGACCAGCCCCGCCAGCACGGCGGCCACCATGACGCCCGTACGCGGTCCTCTCATCGACGCTCCTTGTGTCGGGAGGCCCGGGCAGGTCAGGTGCCCGGGTTGTCCTGGATCAGGACGAGGGCGGCGGCGCCGAACAGCCCGGCGTCGCGGCCCAGAGAGGTCGGGTCCACCCGCAGGCGCCGCAGGAAGCCGAGCCCGGCGTTCCTCTCGATCGCCTGCCTCAGCGGGTCGAAGAGAATCGGCCCCGCCGCGGCCACGCCCCCTCCGATGACGACGTGGTCGAGGTCGAACAGGGCGGACGCCGTGAGCACGGCGGTGGCCAGCGCGCCGGCGGCGCGCCGGAAGGCGAGTGCGGCGGTGGGGTGCCCGGCCCGGGCGTCGGCGGCCAGCGCCCGCGCGTCCGCGCCGGACCAGCCGTTCGCGGCGGCCCACCGGACCATGCCGGGCCCGCTCGCGATGGTCTCCACACACCCGGCGCCGCCGCAGGGGCACGGCTCACCGCCGGGGTCTACCGTGATGTGCCCGATGTGCCCGGCGTTGCCGGTCGGGCCGACGTACGGCACGCCGTCGAGGACGAAGCCCCCGCCGACGCCGGTGGAGACCACCATGCCGAGCATGGCCCGTGCCGCGCGGTCCCCGCCGAGGCCGCGCCACCACTCTCCGAGCGCCATGCACTGGGCGTCGCCCGCGAGCCGTACGGGCCTGCCGGGAAGCACCTCGCCCAGCGCGTCCACCAGCGGGAACTCCCGCCAGGTGGGGATGTTCACCGGGCTGACCGTGCCCCGGCGGGGATCGAGCGGCCCGGCCGAGCCCACTCCGATCCCGTTCAGGCGAGCGGGCGCGACGCGCTCGGTGATCCGGCCCACGACCTCCGACAGCGTCTCGCCGGCCGAAGCCGGGCCGCGCAGCGGCACCTCGGCGCGGGCCAGCATCTCGCCGTCGGGTGCGACGGCCGCGGCGGCGAACTTCGTGCCGCCGATGTCCACCGCGAGGACGGTCATCGCCGCATCCCCGGCCCTTCGACCACTGGCACTCCCGCCACTTAACCGGATAAGTCCGGGCAAACGTAATCGCTCGATGACCACCACGTCAACGGTCGTCCGCCCAGGGGGGGTATCCGTATTTCCGATGGGTTTGGTAGGGTAAAGGAGTGGATTTCGACTACACCATGGCGATGGGCTCCTTTCTGGTCGCCGTCGTCGTCGGCCTGACCGGGATGGGCGGCGGCGCCCTGATGACGCCCATGCTCGTGACGTTCTTCGGCGTGCCGCCTCTCGCCGCCGTCTCGAGCGACCTCGTCGCCGCCGCCGTGATGAAACCGGTGGGGAGCTTCGTGCACCTGCGCCGGGGGACGGTCAACCTGCGGCTCGTCGCCTGGCTGTGCGCCGGCTCGGTCCCCGCGGCGTTCTGCGGCGTGCTCATCGCCCGCGCGCTCGGCGACGGCGAGGGTGTGCAGAACGTGATCCAGAAGGGCCTCGGTATCGCGCTGCTCATCGCGGCGGCGGGCCTGGCCGTACGCGGCTATCTCGCGATGCGCGACCGCGCCGAGGGCCGCACCCCCGAGACCGGCCGGCGCACCGCCGCCCCCGGCGAACCGGCCGCGACCGAGATGCCCGCCGTCACCGTACGGCCGCTGCCGACCGCGCTGGTGGGGGCCGTCGGCGGGCTGGTGGTCGGCATCACCTCGGTCGGCTCCGGCTCTTTGATCATCGTGGCCCTGCTGGCGCTCTACCCCGCGCTGAAGGCCAACCAGCTCGTCGGGACCGACCTGGTCCAGGCCGTGCCGCTGGTCATGTCGGCCGCGCTCGGTCATCTGATGTTCGGCGAGTTCACGCTGTCGGTCACGGTCGCGCTGCTGGCCGGCTCGATCCCGGGCGTCTACCTCGGCTCGCGGATCTCCTCGCGCGCCCCCGGCGGGCTGATCCGCCGCGTCCTCGCGTTCGTGCTGCTCGCCTCGGCGCTGAAGATGTTCGGCGTCGGCAACACCGAGACCGTCTGGGTGCTGCTCGCCGTGCTGCTGCTGGCCCCGGCCTTCTGGATGCTCCTGCGCGTGCGGTGCGGCCTGCCCGCGCTCCCCTGGAAGCGGGAGGCGCGGGAGGCTCAGACCGCCGGGAGGTGACGGCGCAGGAAGTCCATGGCCAGCGCCCACGCCGCAGGGCCCGCCTCGGGGTCGTGGAACATCGGCGCGTAGAAGTTGTGGAAGGCGTGGCCGGCCCCCTCCTGCACATGGACCTCCACGCCCGGCCGCCCGGCCGCCGCCTCCTCCACGATCGCCACCCGGTCCCGGGGGATGTAGGGGTCCCGCCCCCCGAAGTGGAACTGGATCGGGCAGCGGATGTCGTCCAGCGACTCCGGCGCGTCCGGGACGGCCGAGCCGTAGAAGGACAGCACGGCCGACAGGCCGCTTTCGTCACCGCGGGCCGCCACCGCGTAGGCCAGCGAGCCGCCGAGGCAGAAGCCGAGCGCGCCGGTCCCGCCCGTCACCTCGGGCCGCGCGGCGAGCGCGCCGAGCGCGGCGGCGCAGTCGTCCGCGGCCTTCTCGGGGTCGAGGTCCGCCACCTGCTCCAGCGACGCGCGCAGCCCCTCCTCATCGTGCGCGGCCGCCCAGCCGGGGTTCAGCCGCCAGAAGAGGTCCGGGACGCCCACGACGTAGCCGAGCCCGGCGAGGTCGGCGGCGACGGCCCGGATGTAGTCGCTGACGCCGAAGATCTCGGGAATGAGCAGCAGCCCCGGGCCGCTCCCCCGCTCCGGAATCCACAGGCGCAGGTCGAACCCGCCGTCCGCGACCGTCACCGTCTGCGTGCGCTCGGACATCCGTTCCTCCCCATCCGCGGTGCCGAGCGCGATCATCTCACGCGCCGTGCGGGCCGGCGCTCAGGGACCGCCAGATGGGCTCGGGCAGCAGCCGGGCGGCCTCGTCGAGGTCCACCCCCGGCTCGCCGGCGATCCAGCGGCGGGCGACCTCCGCGACCGGGCCGATCAGCAGCATCTCGATCATCGGAACGGGCAGGTCCGCGACCGCCCCGGACGCCACGTGCGGGCGCAGCCACGCCACCAGCGCGTCGAGGCGGGGTGCCTTGGCGACGGCGGCCGTCTTCTGCTCCAGATGCCCGAGGTACGGCGAGGCGTGGATGAACCGCGCCTTGACCGGGCTCGCCCGGACGAACCCGAGATAAGCCCCGACCAGCGCGCGCACCCCGGCGCGGGGGTCGTCCACGCCCTCCAGCGCCGCGATCAACTCGTCGAGCAGATCGGCCATGCATTCGGAGTAGAGCGCGGTCGCCAGGCCGTCGAAACTGCCGAAGTGGTGGTAGAGGCTGCCGACGCTGACCCCGCCGCGGGCCGTGACCGCCCGCATCGTGAAGCCCCGCGGCCCGTCGTCGGTGTAGACGGCGAGCGCGGCGTCGAGCAGCCGCCGCACCGTCTCCTCGCCGCGCCGCTGACGGGTCACGCCGTCCCTGTCAGGGCCGCGGCCTGCCGCCACAGCGCCTGCGCGATCTCGGGATCACACGCGACGGGGGCGAGCGGGGTCTCCTTGCCGATCTCGAAGTAGCGCCCGGTGCCGCCGGAGCCGTCGAGGGCGAGCCGGACGACGGGTTCGGCGCCGTCGTCCGGGGTGCCCCAGGTGCGCTTGACCGCCTTCAGCACGAGCCCGAACAGGCCGTCGCGAGCCCCCAGATCGGTCCGGATCACCCCCGGGTGGACCGCGTCGATCGTCACCCCGGCATCCTGCCATCGCCGGGCGAACAGCGGCACCAGCATCAGGTTGCACAGCTTGGTGTCGGCGTACGTCCTGACGGGGTGGAAGTCCAGTCCGGTCACCGTCCGGCCGGGGTCGGACCGGCCCTTGACGTACAGGCCCGCGCTGACCTGCACCACCCGCGCGCCGCTCGCCCGCAGCCGCTCCTCCAGCAGGTGGTTCAGCAGGAACGGCGCGAGATGGTTGACCGCGAACGCCCGCTCGACGCCGTCCCCGGTGATCTCACGCCGGACCGGCCAGATCCCCGCGTTGTGCACCAGCACGTCGAGCCGCGGGCAGGCCTCCAGCAGCGCGCCGGCCGCCGCGCGCACCGACGCGGTCTCCGCCAGATCGGCGGTCACGAGCACCGCGTCGCCCGGGAGGGCGGCCCGCGCCGCCTCCCCGCGTACGGGATCGCGGGCCACGATCACCACCCGGAACCCCTCGCGGGCGAGACGGGACGCGACCGCCTGCCCGATGCCGCGCGAGCCGCCCGTCACCACAGCGGTGGGTGTCATGCGGCGACTCTAATTAGAGCAACTCTCTAGATCAAGTCTCTAATTCTTCCCCGCCCGTTGCGCGCTACAGGTCGCGCAGCGCGGGGAGGAGCTCCTTCTCCGACCACTCGAAGAACTCCCGCTGCCGCTCCCGCCCGACCTGCACGAGCGCGAGGTGGGTGAATCCGGCGTCGGTGTACTGCCGCACGGCCTCGACCACGGCGTCCACGTCCGCGCCGCAGGGCACCTTCTCCGCCACGTCCTGCGGCCGTACGGTCTCGGTCGCGGCGGCGAAGTTGACCGGCGCGGGCAGCTCCGACATGACCTTCCAGCCGGTCACCGCCCAGCGCCACATGCGGTGCGCCCGCTCGATCGCGGCGTCCCTGTCGGGGTCGTAGCAGACGGCGAGCTGGCCGTAGACGGGCTTGGCCTCGCCGCCGGACGCGGCGAACTTCTCCACCAGCGACCCGTCCGGGTCGGTCGCCACGAGACCGTCGCCGAGCTCGGCCGCGATGTCCACCGACTGCTCGCCGGACGCGGCCACCGCGATGGGCACCGGCCGCTCGGGCAGGTCGAACAGCCGGGCCGAGTCGAGGTCGAAGTACTCGCCGCGGTAGTTGCGGTAGCCGCCCTGGAAGAGCTCCTTGATGACCTCGATGGCCTCGCGGAACATCTCGTGCCGGGTGTTGACCGGCGGCCAGCCGTGCCCGACCACGTGCTCGTTGAGGTTCTCGCCCGCGCCCACGCCGAGGGTGAACCTGCCGTCGCTGAGCGCCCCCATCGTGGCCGCCTTCTGCGCCACCACGGCCGGGTGGTACCGCATGATCGGGCACGTCACGTACGTCATCAGCGGCAGCCGTTCGGTGGCCTGCGCCACCGCGCCCAGCACCGACCAGGCGTACGGAGAGTGGCCCATCTCCTCCAGCCACGGGAAGTAGTGGTCGGAGATGACCGCGTAGTCGAAACCGGTCCGTTCGGCCGCGACCGCGTCCTCCACCAGCTCCTTCGCGGGCGTCTGCTCGCACATAAGGGTGAAACCGATCTCTGCCATACGGCCACCCCTACCCACGTCCGGGCGTTCAGACCGCCCAGCCGTACTGGTCGGGCCGGCGCACGGCCGCCCCCAGCTCGCGCGCCGCGTTGTGCGGCCAGTACGGGTCGCGCAGCAGCTCACGGCCGAGCATCACCGCGTCGGCCTGCCCGGAGGCGACGATCTCCTCGGCCTGGCGCGGCTCGGTGATGAGGCCGACGGCCGACGTGGGCAGGTCGGTCTCCGCCTTCACCCGGGCCGCGAACGGCGCCTGGTATCCCGGCCCCACGGGGATCCGGGCCTTCGGCGCGTTGCCGCCCGTCGAGACGTCGAGCAGGTCCACCCCGTGGGCGAGCAGCTCCTTGGCCAGCCGCACGGTGTCGTCGGCGGTCCAGCCCTCGCGGGGGTCCTCGGGGTTCTCGCTCAGCCAGTCGGTGGCCGAGATCCGGAAGAACACCGGCAGCTCGTCCGGCCACTCGGCGCGCACCGCGTCGACCACCTCCAGGGCGAAGCGAGCCCGGTTCTCGAAGCTGCCGCCGTACGCGTCGGTGCGCCGGTTGCTGAACGGCGACAGGAACTCGTGGATCAGGTAGCCGTGGGCGCCGTGGATGTCCACCACCTTGAAGCCGGCCGCGAGCGCGCGCCGCGCGGCCGCCGCGAAGCCTTCCACCAGCCGCCGGATGTCGGCCTCGCTCAGCTCGTCGGGCACCGGGTGGCCCTCCGCGAACGGGATCGGGCTGGGCGCGACCGGCCGCCAGCCGTGGTCCTCCGGGCCGACCGGCGCGCCGCCCCGCCACGGGCGGTCGGTGGACGCCTTACGCCCGGCGTGCGCGAGCTGGATGCCGGGCACCGCGCCCTGGTCCGCGAGGAACCGGGCGAGGCGACCGAACTGTGCTTGTTGGCGCTCGTTCCACAGCCCGAGGTCGGCGGGGCTGATCCGGCCCTCGGGGGACACGGCGGTGGCCTCGACCACGATCAGACCGGCCCCGCCCACCGCCCGGGACCCGAGATGGGTCAGGTGCCAGTCGGTCGGGACGCCCTGCTCCGGGCCCTCGACGGCCGCGCAGTACTGGCACATCGGCGACATCCAGACGCGGTTGGGGATGGTCAGGTTCCGCAGGGTCAGGGGCTCGAACAACGCGCTCACGCCGCGCTCCTCTCGTCGTCGGGACTCTTGTACGATAGCTCTCGTAGTACGCCATCTGTCAAACTACGAAGACCTTCGTACAAGGGAGGCCCGATGACCCCTCGGACGCTCGACCATCCGGACCGGTCCGAGATCCGGCTCGAGGACGTGCTGCACGCGCTGTCCGATCCCGTACGGCTCCAGGTGGTGTGCTATCTCGCCGGCAGCGGCGAGTCGTCCTGCTCGGCGATCGACCTCGCGGTCAGCAAGTCGACGAGCACCCACCACTTCCGCGTGCTCCGCGAGGCGGGCGTGATCAGGCAGGTCTACCGGGGGACCGCGAAGATGAGCTCCCTGCGCCGCGAGGATCTCGACGCCCTCTTCCCCGGCCTGCTCGACACCGTGATCCGGGCGTACGACACGCGGCGGGCGGCGACCCTGTAACTGTCCAAATTAGCTTGACCAGTTACGCTCCTTTGCCGTACCTTTGTAACTGACTAAGACAATTAGGACAGTTACAACGACCACCGGGGCGGCAATGATGTTCTACGACTATTCCCTGGCCACCGAGCGCATCACCGAGTTGCACCGCGAGGCCGACAACGCGCGCGTCGCCAGCCGACTGGTCGCGGCCCGGCGCTGGTCGCGTCTCGCGTCCTGGGCCCAGCGGCAGGCCCGGCGAGCGAGCCAGGACCTGGGCTGACGGGCCCGTCACCGCGTCGGCCCGGAGAGGAAGGGCCGATGCGCACGACACCCGGCAGCCGCACGGCGGTGGTGAAGCCGGCGACCGCCGACCTCATGGAGGACGCGGGCACCGGACTCGACTACGGCAGCCGGCCCGACCGCCTGCCCGGCCTGCTCACTCCGACCGACCGGTTCTTCGTCCGCAACCACGCCCCGACCCCCCGACTCGACGCGCGAACCTGGACGCTGCGCGTCGAGGGCGGCGGCGTACGCCGGACCGTCCGCTACACCTACGACGACCTGTGGCGCCGCTTCCCGCTCGTGTCCGTCGTCCGGACCCTCGAGTGCGCGGGCAACCGGCGCGCCCTCTTCGGCGCCGAGCACGGCCACCACTTCGGCGGAGTGCAGTGGGGCCGCGGCGCGATCGGCACCGCCGAGTGGACCGGTATCCCGCTGCGCGACCTGCTCGAACCGGCGGGGCTCACGGACGCCGCCGTCGAGGTCATGCCGGAAGGGCTCGACGCAGCGCGCGGACGCCGCCCGATGCCCCTCGCCAAGGCCCTGGCGCCCGACACCCTGCTCGCGCTCGCCATGAACGGCGAGATCCTGCCGCCCGACCACGGCTTTCCCGCCCGCGTGGTCGTCTCCGGCTGGCTCGGCGCGGCGAGCATCAAGTGGGCGGGCCGCATCGAGGTGTCCGACCGGCCGCTGCGCGAGCCGTGGAACACCGAGGACTACGTGATCACCGCACCCGGCCGACCGGCCGTGCCGATCACCTCCACGCCGGTCGCGAGCCTGGTCGAACTGCCCTGGCCCGCGCGCCTGGGCCCCGGCCCGCAGATGATCCGCGGCCGCGCGTACGCCGGGGAGGACCGCGTCACGGCCGTCGACTACCGGATCGACGACGGCCCCTGGCGATCGGCCGCCCTCGACGGACCGGACCTCCCCGGCGTCTGGACCCGCTGGCGGTTCCCCTGGGATCCCGCCCCGGGCGCGCACGTCGTGCGGGTGCGGGCCACCGACGAGCACGGCCGATCCCAGCCGGACGCCACCCCCTGGAACGACCTCGGCTACTGCCACAACTCGGTGCTCCCCCACCCCGTGCTCGTGGCCTGACGGGCTCAGGGCACGAGGACGACCTTGCCCGTGGTCGCGCGGCTCTCCAGCGCGGCGTGCGCGGCGGCGGCGTCCTTGAGCGGGAAGCTCTGCACCAGCGGGACCAGCGCGCCCGACCCCGCGGCCGCGAGCGCCCGCTCCTCCAGGCCCCGCAGGCCGCCCGGCCGCTTCAGCACCCGGGGGCCGACCGCCACCGCCGCCGTGATGCCCCGGGCGTACAGGTCCTCCGTGGTCAGCGCGGTCGGGCCGCCCTGCGCGTCCGCCCAGCCGAACAGCACGATCCTGCCGCCGACGCCGAGCAACTCCAGGGTCGCGCGCCCGAGGTCCCCGCCGACGCCGTCGAGCGCCAGCGTGACCTCCCGGTCGCCGAGAAGCGCCCGCACCTCGTCGGGCCAGCCGGAAGCGGTGTAGTCCACGGCGTGGTGCGCACCCAGCGCGAGCACCCGGCTCAGCTTCGCCGCGCCGCCGGCGAGCCCGACGACCGTGGCGCCGGCCCGCACCGCCGCCTGCACGAGCAGGTTGCCGATGCCTCCGGCCGCCGCCGTCACCAGCACGACGTCGTCCGCCCGGATCTCCGCGACGTCGAGGATCCCCATCGTGGTCCGGCCCGTGCCGATCATCGCCACCGCCTCGCCGTACCCGAGGCCGTCCGGGATCTCGTGGATCGCCGGCGCGTCCCGTACGGCCAGCTCGGCGTAGCCGCCGGGAGCCATGCCGAGATGAGTCACCACCCGCCTGCCGACCAAACCGGGATCGACCTCGGGACCGACCGCGTCGACGACCCCGGCGACCTCCCGGCCGGGGATCGTGGGCAGGTCGGGGACGGGGATCGGGCCGCCCGCGTACTTCCCTGCCCGCAACGTGGTGTCGACCAGGTGCACCCCGGCCGCCCGTACGGCGACGCGGACCTGGCCCGGCCCGGGCTCGGGATCCTCGACCTCCTCGTAGACGAGATTCTCGGCGGGACCGAAAGCATGCAATCTGATGGCGTACATATGCCCGTTATAGATTTCCGGGCCGCGCCTCCACATCGGGCGATGGTCCTAGGTCCCCATGAACCGTTCGGAGTAGACGGCGCGATAGACGAGACATGCGCCCCTTCCCCCTGCGGCTCCCCCGTGGACGTCCGCATCCGCCGCCCGTGGGCCCGTCGAGCGACGACCACGATCTGATCGCGGCGGTGGCGGCGGAACGCGTCGAGGCGCTGCGGCTGCTGCACGACCGGCACGCCCCCTGGCTGCGCGCCCGCCTGCTGCGCAGGTGCGCCGACTCCGACATCGTGGACGACGCGATACAGGACACGTTCGTGGCGGTCTGGCGTGGGGCGGGGCGCTACTCACCACAGGGCGAGGATGCCGCCGCGTGGATCTGGACGATCGCCGCCCGGCGCCTGGCGTCCGCGCTCAGACGCCCCGGCGGACGCTGGATCACCGGAACCGCGCTCGCCGGTACCGACGCCCGCCTGGCCTCCGCGGAAGACAGTGTGCTGCTCGGGATCGAGCACGGCGACCTCGGCGGCGCTCTGGCCCGACTGTCGCCCGAACTGCGCGCCGTGATCCAGGCGACCGTCCTCGACGGCCTGACCGTCCGCGAGGCGTCCCGGCTGCTCGGCATCCCGGAGGGCACCGTGAAGACCCGGCTCATGCGGGCCAAGGCCCGGCTGAGAGAGGAGCTGGCATGACGGCCGGCGACTGGCACATCCCGCCCGACCTGCTGGAACGCTATCTGGGCGGCACGCTCGACCCGGTGAACGTCATGTCGCTGGAGACCCACCTCGTCGGCTGTGGCCGGTGCCGTACGGCGGTGCCCGCCGACGAGGGGTGGCTCGCCGCGTCGTGGGAGCGGATCGCGGCGGAGGTCGCGGCGCCCAGGCCGCCGGTGACGGAGCACCTGCTGCGCCGCGCGGGGGTTCCCGGGCATCTGGCCCGGCTGCTCGCCGCGACGCCCGCCCTGAGCCGCGCGTGGGCCGCGGGCGTCACGGCGGCGCTCGCGTTCGCGGTGGCGGCCGCGCACCTGGCCGAGCACGGCTTCCTCGCGTTCCTGACGCTGGCACCCGTGCTGCCGACGGCGGGCATCGCGCTCGCGTACGGCCGGCGGGCCGACCCCGCCCACGAGATGTACGCGGCCACGCCCATGGCGGGGGCGCCGCTGCTCCTGGTGCGCTCCGTCGCCGTGCTCCTGACGGCCGTCGTGCTGACCGCCCTGGCCGTCCCGCTGCTGCCCGCCGCGGCCATGCCGTCCGTCGCCTGGGCCTGGTTGCTGCCCGCGCTGGCGGTGACCTCGGGCTGTCTGGCGCTGGCCACGCGGGTGCCGCTGTCCCTCGCCGCCGTGGCCCTGGGCGGCGGATGGCTCGGGGTCGTGACCGCGGTGGGAGCGATGACGGGTGACCATGCGCTGCCGTTCCGGCCCGCCGCGCAGGTGCTCTACCTCTGTGCCGCGGCACTGCTCGCCCTCGTCCTGTACGTCCGGCGCCACCGCCTCGATCCCGCCCTGGAGCCCGGATGACCCCCATCGTCACCGTGCGCGGCCTGCGCAGACGCTTCGGCCGCAGACCCGTGCTCGACGGCCTCGACATCGAGTTCGGCGCGGGCGTGACCGGCCTGCTCGGCCCGAACGGCGCGGGTAAGACGACATTGCTGCGCTGCCTGGCCACCACGCTCGCGCCCGACGCCGGGGAACTGCGCGTCCTCGGTCTCGACCCGGCCACGCCGTCGGGCCGGACGGCCGTGCGCCGCCGGCTCGGCTACCTGCCGCAGGACCCCGGGTTCTACCCTCATTTCACCGCCTTCGAGACGCTCGACTACGTCGCGATCCTCAAGGAGATGACCGACCGGCGCGCGCGGCACCGGGAGGTGACGCGGGTGCTCGACGAGGTCGGCCTCGGCGACCGGGCGCGCACGAAGACGCGCAAGCTGTCGGGCGGCATGCGGCAGCGGCTCGCGCTCGCGCAGGCCCTGCTGGGCGGGCCGGATCTGCTGGTCCTCGACGAGCCCACGGTCGGCCTCGACCCGGAGCAGCGGCTGCGGCTGCGCGCCCTGGTCTCCCGGCTGGGCGAGAGCCGTACGGTGCTGCTGTCCACGCACCAGACGGAGGACGTCGCGGCGCTGTGCGAGCGGGTGGTCGTGATGCACGGCGGGCGGATCCTGTTCGACGGCACCCCCGCCGGGCTCGCCGCCGTCGCCACCGGCCGCGTCGGCCTCACCGGCGAGCGCCCCGGCCCCGGCGTGCTGTTCTGGCGTACGGCCGACGGGCGCTACCGCACGATCGGCGAGGCCCCGGCGGGAGCCGCCCCGGCCGAGCCGACGGTGGAGGACGGCTATCTGCTCCTCGTCGGCCGGACCGAGGAGGCGGCGTGAACCTTGTGCGCCTCGAGGCCGCCCGGCTGCTGCGCAGCCCGCTGATCTGGGGAGCGGCGGTGCTCATGGTCGCGCTGCGCGTCTGGCAGACCTGGTCCCGCGCGCCCGCCTGGCCCGAAGTGACGATCGACACCGCGTACGGCTGCCTGCTCGTGGGGGCGGGGGTGCTGCTGGCGGCGAACCTCGCGGTGAACCGGGAGCGGCGTCACGGCATGCCGGAGACCATCCGGGCGCTGCCGGTCCGGGCCCCGGCCAGGACCAGGGCGCTGCTGGTCGCCGCTCCCGCCGTCGCCGCGGCGGTGGCCTGCGCGGCCACGGCGGTCCACCTGATGAGCCTGCTCCCCGCGCATCCGGCGGCCCGGTTCGATCCGTGGGAGGCCCTGACCGGGCCGGCCGGCGCGGCGCTCTGCGGTGTCCTCGGCGTCGCGGCGGGGCGGTGGCTCCCCGGGCCGGCGACGGGGCCCGTCGTGCTCTTCGCGGTCGCGGTGCCCGTGGAGTTGTCCAGGTCGGGCGGTTCGTGGGCGGCGCTGCTCCCGGTGATCCTGCACCACGACCTGCCCGTGGAGATCAACCCTCGGCCCTCGGGGGCCCATCTCGTCTACCTCCTCGCGCTGATCCCGCTGGTCGCCGCCCTGGGGATGGGCCGGTACGGCCTGCGTCCCCGGCGCTCGATCGCGGCACTGGCCGGGCTGGCGGTCGCGGTGCCCACGGGGGCCGTCGCGATCGGCGGCGTGCACGACGCGGTGCCCGAGGAGAGGCTGGCCCGGTGGATGACCCCCGAGGCGCAGCGCTGCCGGGAGGCCGAGGGGGTGCGTTACTGCGCCTATCCGGGCTACGAGGCGTGGATCCCTCTGTGGGCACGCGCCGTACGGCCCGTGGTCGCCGCGGTCCCGCCCGCCGAGCGGGACCTCGTGCCCGAGATCCGGCAGCGGGTCGGCGACGTCTCCCTCGGCCAGGGGCGAGGGACGATCATGAAGCCGGGGTGGCCGCACCCCACCGGGCCGTTCTTCCTGTGGGGCAGGAACGGGACCGCGGAGCTCTCGGAGGCCTGGCTCGGCGGTCAGGTGGCCGCCCGTGTCGCCGGCCTACCGGACCCCGACTACTGGTTCGTGTCGGTCACCGACCCGCTGTTCGGCGCCGAAGACCTCGGTTTCCAGCAGACCCGGCCCGACTGCGCCGATTGGGGACGGGCGCGCACGCTCGTCGCCCTGTGGCTGGGCGGCCAGGCCGGGCCGGTGCGCACCGCCGCCTCCTCCTGGGCCCAGACCAAGGACTCCGAGCGACCCGCCGCCGAGCGCCTCTACCGGTACGCCGAGCGGCTGGTCGCGCGTCAGGACGCTCGTTCGCGCGTGTGGACCCACTGGACGACGCTCATGGACCCGAAGACCACGATCGAGCGGGCGCTCCCGCTGCTCGGCCTCACACCGGACCCCGACGACAGGAAGGACTGCTCGTGATCCGTACGGCACTGCTCCTCGTGCGCCCGACCCTCCGGGGCGTCGCCTGGGCGCCGCTCGCCTGGACCTGGCTGGCGTCCACAGTCGTGATCGTCGCCGCCGCCCTCACCCGGGGCGCGGTGGTGAGCTGCGACGCCGTGGTCCTGTCGCGGCTGTCCGCCGGGGCGATGGGCGCGACGGCGGGGTTCGCCCTCGTCGATCCCATGGCGTACGACGCGCTGGCGACGCCCGTTCCGAGGTGGCTGCGGATGTGGCTGCGCACCGCCCTCGCCGCCGGGGCCGCGCTCGGGGCCTGGGGGACGGCTGTCGCCCTGATCGTCGTCTTCCTGCCCCAGGGCTCCCCACTGCTCACCGGCGATCTGGCGCTGGAGGCCGCCACCTGCGTCCTCACCGGGCTGTCCGGCGCCGCCGTCGCCGTACGGCTGCGGCCCCGGCACGGCCGTTCGGCGGCCCTCGCGGGCACGGCGGCCCAGTTCACGCTGCTCGCGCTCACGCTCTTCCTCACCGCCGAGCTGTGGCTGTGGCCGCTGCAGGACGACCCGCAGTGGCCCGTGGCCCATCGGCTGTGGCTCGTCCTCCTGCCGCTGCCGGTGGCGTGCCTCGTGTGGGCGAACGGCAATCCCGCGACAAGGTGGAGTCACAGAGTTATGGCGTTCTTCGTTGGGTTTCTCCCGCGCGGCCCTTATGCTCGCAGCACGTCCTCTTTACTGCCGTGAGTGAGGAGATGTTGCGTGGCCGATGACGCGCCGCCACCCCCTGGTATCGATTCGCGCGTCCCCAATCCCGCGCGCATGTACAACTACTTCCTGGGCGGGAAGGACAACTTCGCCGCCGACCGGGAGGCCGCGGAGCGGGTTCTGCGGGTCGCGCCCGAGGCCCGTGCGCTGGCCCGCCGCAACCGGGCCTTCATGCGCCGGGCCGTACGCCACCTGGTGGCCGAGGCCGGGATCCGGCAGTTCGTGGACATCGGCACCGGGCTGCCGGCCGAGGGCAGCGTCCACGAGGTGGCGCACGAGATGGACCCCGGCGTCCGGGTGGCGTACGTGGACAACGACCCGGTGGTGCTCGCGCACTCCCGGGCCCTGTTGTCGGGCACCGCGGCCACCACCGTGACCGTGCAGGGGGACCTGCGGCGGCCCGAGGAGATTCTGGACCACCCGGAGCTGCGGTCGCTGATCGACCCCGCCGAGCCGGTCGCGATCCTGCTCGTGGCCGTGCTGCACTTCCTCACCGACGACGACAAGCCGGCCGAGCTCGTGTCCCGGCTCAGGGAGTCCGTCGCGCCCGGAAGCCACCTCGTGCTGTCCCATGTCACCGACGAGGAGCGGTCCGGCGACGCCCACGACGGGGCGGCCGTCTACCGGCAGGCCAGCAGCGGCGTCACCCTGCGCAGCCGCGAGCAGATCCACGAGCTGTTCGACGGCTTCCGCCTCGTCGAACCGGGCCTGGTCCCGCTGGACGACTGGCGGCCCGACGACGAGAACCTGCTCGCGCGGCAGGCCCGGCGGCACCTGCCCACCTGGTTCCTCTGCGGGGTCGGACACGCGCCCTGAAAAGGCCGTGAATATTGTGTTACGTCCTGCCTGTACTGGTTTCTTCCTTTACATGCGATACGCCAGGCTATGCGGCATGCTCAAGCGCACCCGGCTGTTCGGGCAGAAGACCCGCGTCACCTTCACCCTGCCCGTTGACGACCCCACGGGGACGGTCAGCGTGGTCGGCGACTTCAACGACTGGCTGCCCGGCCGCCACGAACTGCTGCGGCGCCGGAACGGCACCCGCACCGTGTCGGTGATCCTTCCGCCCGGCGCGCACCGGTTCCGCTACCTCGCGACGGGCGGCGTCTGGTTCGACGACGACAGCGCCGACCACGTGGACGAGCAGGGCAGCGTGCTGCACCTCTGACCACCAGAAGGGCCGTTTCTCCCGGCAGAAGTAGGGCATACGGGAACGATCGCGACACCCCGGCCCTTTTCTGGAGGGGAAACCATGAAGGCAGTTACCTGGCACGGCAAGCGCGACGTACGGGTGGACGAGGTCCCGGACCCGGCCATCAAGGAACCCACCGACGCGATCATCCGCGTCACCACGACCGCGATCTGCGGGTCCGACCTGCACCTGTACGAGGTGCTCGGCCCGTTCATCGGCGAGGGCGACATCCTGGGCCACGAGCCGATGGGCATCGTCGAGGAGGTCGGCGCGGAGGTCACCCACATCAAGCCCGGTGACCGGGTGGTGATCCCGTTCAACATCTCGTGCGGCCACTGCTACATGTGCGACCGCGAGTTGTACGCCCAGTGCGAGACCACCCAGGTCCGCGAGTACGACACGGGCGCCGCCCTGTTCGGCTACACCAAGCTGTACGGCGAGGTGCCCGGCGGCCAGGCGGAGTACCTGCGCGTCCCGCAGGCGCAGTTCGGGCCGATCAAGGTGCCGGACGGGCCGCCGGACGAGAGGTTCGTCTACCTCTCCGACGTGCTGCCCACCTCCTGGCAGGCCGTCGAGTGGGCCGAGGTGCCCGACGGCGGCAGCGTCACCGTCTTCGGTCTCGGCCCGATCGGGCAGATGTCGGCCCGCATCGCGCGCCACCGCGGCTACCGCGTCATCGGCGTGGACATCGTCCCCGAGCGCCTGGAGATGGCCCGCAGGCACGGCATCGAGGTGATCGACGGCAACGAGACCGACGACGTGCCCGAGGCGGTCCGCTCGATGACCGGAGGCCGGGGCACCGACTCGGTCATCGACGCCGTGGGCATGGAGGCGCACGGCTACACCGTCGGCAAGTTCGCCCAGACGGTCACCGGGATGCTGCCCGACAAGGCCGCCGCCGCCATGATGACCCGCGCCGGCCTCGACCGACTCGCCGCCCTGCAGGACGCCATCGAGACCGTGCGCCGCGGCGGCACGATCTCGATCAGCGGCGTCTACGGCGGGATGACCGACCCCATGCCCATGCTGCGGATGTTCGACAAGGGCATCGCACTCAGGATGGGCCAGGCCCACGTCAAGCGGTGGATCGGCGACATCATGCCGCTCCTGACCGGCGACGGCGACCCCCTGGGCGTCGCGGACCTGGCGACCCACCGCCTGCCGCTCGAGCAGGCGCCGCACGGCTACGAGATCTTCCAGAAGAAGGAGGACGGCGCGATCAAGGTCCTGCTCAAGCCCTGACGGCCACTCTCCTCGCCAGGGCCCGTCTGACCCTGCCGTGTACGGCGGTCCCGAGGAAGACCGTCCCGAACACCAGGCCCACGAACAAGGCGATGGAGGCCCCGGTCGCGACGTTCCACTGCGTGGAGACCCACACGCCCGCCAGCGCGCAGGCGACCCCGATCGCCGCGGCGAGCGGGAACAGCGGCGCGAGCCTGTCGGTGAGCAGGCGGGCGGTCGCGGCCGGGCCCACGATCAGCGCCACGGCGAGGATCGTCCCCAGCGCGGGCACGGTGGCGACGACGGTCACCTCGACGACCGCGAGCAGGGCGAAGTCCAGCAGCAGGGTGGGCAGTCCGAGCGCCGCCGCCCCCACCGGGTCGAACGCCGCGAGCAGCAGTTCCTTGCCCACCAGGGCGAGCAGGAGCAGCACCCCCACGGCGACGGCGGCGGTCACCACCAGGTCGCCCGTGCCCACGGCCAGGACGTCGCCCACGGTGTACGCCGCCAGGTCCTTGGTGAAGCCGTCCTGCGCCGACACCAGCACCACACCGAGCGCGAAGCCGCCCGACAGCGCGATGCCGGTGGCCGTGCCGAAGTCCTGCCCGCGGCCCCGGCCGAACAGGAGGACCGCGGCGACCACCAGCAGCCCGAACAGCCCGCCGCCGAGGTAGAGGTTCACCCCGAGCAGGGCGGCGACGACGATGCCGGGGAACGTCGCGTGCGTGAGGGCCATCGTGAAGAACGGCAGCCGCCGCGCGACCACGAACACCCCGACCACCCCGCCGAGCGCGCCGACCAGGACGGCCTCGACCAGGGCCCGGTGCACGGTGGAGTCGAGCCAACTCATGCCGCGCTCTCCACTACCGTGCGGCGGCGGGCGCGGCTCAGGCCCGCCTTCCTGCGTACGGCCCCGGCGGCGTGGGCCAGGCCGTACAACGCGACCAGGACGAGCACCACGGTGGCACCGGAGGCGAGCCGCACTCCGTGCCCCACCGACGCCTCGTAGCTCACGACGAGCCCGAGCCATCCGCCGGCCGCCCCGACGAGGCAGGCCAGCGGCACGATGACGGCGAGCCGGTCGGACAGGCACCGGGCCGCCGCGGCCGGCACGATGAGCAGCGCGATCACGAGGATCGTGCCGACCGCCTTCACCGCGGCCACGACGACCAGCGCGACCGCGATGTTCAGCACGAGGTCGAGCAGGCCCACGCGTACGCCGGCCGCGCGGGCGCCCTCGGGGTCGAAGGCCCGCAGCAGCAGCGGCCGCCGCAGCACCGCCAGCAACGCCACGACCACGACCGTCACGACGGCGGTCTGCGCGAGTTGCTCCTCGCTGACCGTCAGCACCCGTCCGAAAAGGAACGCCGTGAGATCGGAGGTGAAGCCCGTCTGCCGCGACACCACCACGACGCCGACGGCGAACAACGTGGTCAGCAGCATGGCGAGCGCGGCGTCCTCGCTCACGCGGCGGCGGTGCGTCAGCAGCGTGAGCAGGACGGCCGTGAGGACCCCGGCGGCCAGCGCCCCCCAGAAGATGCCGCCGTCCCCGGCCATGAGGTGGCCGATGACCACGCCGGGGAAGACGGTGTGCGTCAGGGTGTCGCTGACGAAGGCGAGCCGGCGCAGCAGCACCAGCACGCCGACCGTGCCCGCGAGCGCGCCGAGGATGACCAGTTCGACCAGCGCCCGCGCCATGAAGGGCAACTGGAACGGCTCGAAGAACATCATGTCTGGGTCACGATCACCCGGTCGCCGCGCAGTTCGAGCGCGTGCCCGCCGTACGTCGCGCGCAGCCGCTCGGGCGTCAGCACGTCGCCGGTCGGACCGAAGCCGAACTGGTGCCGGTTGAGCAGGCACACCTCGTCGCAGGCCAGATGCGCGATGGCGAGGTCGTGGGTGCTGACGACGACGGAGGCGCCCTGCTCCTTCAGCGAGCCGATCGCCTCGAGCAGCGCGTGCTGGCTGACCGCGTCCACACCGTTGAACGGCTCGTCGAGCAGCAGCATCCGGGGCTTGGCGGCGATGGCACGGGCCAGCAGCACCCGCTGGCGCTGCCCGCCCGACAGCGTGCCGAACCGCTCCCGCGCCCGGTGGGCCAGCCCGACCCGCTCCAGGGCCTCGGCGGTCTCGGCCCGGTCGGCCGCGGAGGGGCGGCGCAGCCAGCCGATCCGCCGGTAGCGGCCCATCATCACCACCTGCTCGACCGACACCGGGAAGTCGGGATCGAGCGTGTCGGCCTGCGGCACGTAGGCGACGTCGCGGCGGGCCTGCGCCGGGGGCCTGCCCAGCACCTCGATCCGGCCGCGCACCACTGGCACCAGGCCGAGCAGCGCCCTGATCAGCGTCGACTTGCCCGCGCCGTTCGGGCCGATCAGCGCGACGGCCTCGCCCTCGTGGACGACGCCGTGCAGTTCCTCCAGGACCGGGACGTCGCCGTAGGCCACGCTCGCCCGGTCGAGCACCAGGGTGGGCGTGCGCTCGCTCATGCGGCGGTCCCCCTCAACGCGTTGACAATGGTGTCCGTATTGTGCTCCTCCATCTGGAGGTAGGTCGCACCGGCCGAGCCCTCGGGGCCGAGCGAGTCGCCGTACAGCGCGTCCTCGCCGGCCACGACCTTCACCCCGGCCTCGCGGCCGATCGCCTCGGCCGTCTTGGGCGGCAGCGACGCCTCCGAGAAGACGGCCGCCACCCCGGTCGTCCTGATCTCGGCGACGAGATCGGACACCTGCTTGGCCGACAGCTCCGCGGAGGTGTCGAAGCTCGGGATGATCGACCCGACGAACGTCAGCTTGTATCGGTCGAGGTAGTAGCCGAAGGCGTCGTGGTTGGTCACGAGCTTGCGCCGGTCGGGGGGCACGGACTCGATCTTCCTCGCGATGTCGGCGTCGAGCGCGTCCAGCTTCGCGTCGTACGCCACCCGGTTGGCCTGGTAGACCGCGGCGTCGGGCGGATCGGCGGCGGCGAAGGCGGTCTCGATCGTGGCGACCATCGTCTTGACGTTGAGCGGGTTGTGCCAGATGTGCGGGTCGCCCTCGGACTCGTCGTGATCGTGCCCCTCCTCGCCGTGTCCCTCCTCGTGCCCCTCCCCGGAGCCCATGCGGATCTGGACGCCCCGGGAAGCGTCGACGACGGTCCCGTCGAAGCCGGCGGCCGAGATCGTCTCGTCCAGCCACTTCTCCAGGCCCACGCCGTTCTTGACGAGCACGTCGGCCTCACCGATGGCCCGCATGTCGGCCGGGGACGGCTCGTAGTCGTGGGGATCGACGTTGGGCTTCAGCAGCTGGTGGACGGTGACCCGGTCGCCGCCGACGTTGCGGGCGAAATCGGCCACCTGCGTGGTGGTCGCCACCACCTTCAACGGCTGTGCCGGTCCCAGGGCGGGATCGGAGGAATCAGAAGGCTTCTGCGCGCCGCCGCACGCGGCTGCGAACAGCACCAGCAGCGCGGCGGACGAGAGCGTACGGGCAAGTGGCGAGAGCACGACGATTCCTCAAGTCGGTATCAGGGGAAACATCCCTTCCAAATGTCCCGCAAATGAAAATCATTGTCAACTTGCGGCGATCCGCCGGGAACGCCCCGAGAGCACGGCCCGGGCCGTGCCGGGATTGTCGGCGAAGACGCCGTCCACGCCGAGGTCGTAGAGCATCGCCAGCCAGCCCATCACGTCTCCCGTCGCCCGCGCGTACGCCGGGCCGGCCGGGTCTCCGCGCCGGAAGTCGGCCGGGAGCTGGGCGTTCTCGTCGCGGACGGTCCACACGTGCACGTCGAGCCCCACCCTGTGGGCGTCCCGCACGAGTGTCGTGGGGGCGAGGAGGCGACCGCCGGAACCGGTGGGAACGACCCGAGAGGTCGCCACACCGATGCCGTCCGCGTACGTCGCGATCTCCTCGAGCCCGGCGGACGTGACCATCCGGTCGTACGCCGCGCCGGAGCCGCCGATCAGCTGGATCAGCGGCAGCCGGGTCCTTCCGCGCAGCTCGCGCAGGTTGGCCGCCTCGAACGACTGGATGAAGACCGGGTCGTGCCGGTCGCGCCAGCCGTGCCGGCCCAGCACGTCGAGCAGCGGCTCCTCCAGCGGCAGGCCGACGGAGTCGAAATAGGAAGGGTGCTTGGTCTCGGGATAGACACCCACGCCGTGCCGTACGGCCAGCTCCACGACCTCGTCGAACGTCGGGATCGGGGCCAGCCCGTCGAAGGCGGCGTTGCCCGGGCGCAGGTCCGGGATGCGCTCGGTGGCCCGCAACGTGCGCAGCTCTGCCAGCGTGAAGTCCTCGGTGAACCAGCCGGTGACGGCCACGCCGTCGATGCTCTTGGTGGTGCGGCGGGCGGCGAACTCGGGATGGTCCGCCACGTCCGTGGTCCCCGAGATCTCGTTCTCGTGGCGGGCCACCAGGACGTGGTCACCGGTGGAGACCAGGTCGGGCTCGATGTAGTCGGCCCCGAGCGCGATCGCCGTCTCGTACGACGGCAGCGTGTGCTCGGGCCGCAGGGCGCTGGCGCCCCGGTGGCCGATGACGAGGGGTTCTGGCTGGTGCGGCACAGCGGCCACCGTACATGCACGACAAACGCGTACGGCTCCCGCGCCGGACGCGGGAGCCGTACGAGGACGGGGGAACCGTCAGACCTGGCCGGCCTTCTCCAGAGCCGTGCAGCAGGTGTCGACGATCAGGCGGGTGACGACGTAGGGGTCGACGTTGGCGTTAGGGCGCCGGTCCTCGATGTAGCCCTTCTTGTCCACCTCGACCTGCCACGGGATGCGGACGGAGGCGCCGCGGTCGGAGACGCCGTAGCTGAACTTGTCCCACCGGGCGGTCTCGTGGTGGCCGGTGAGGCGGTCCTCGACGCCGTGGCCGTAGTTCTTGACGTGCTCCATGGCGTTGTCGCCCAGGGCCTCGCAGGCGGTGATGATCGGCTCGTAGCCCTCGCGCATCGCCTTCGTGGAGAAGTTGGTGTGCGCGCCGGCGCCGTTCCAGTCGCCCTTCACCGGCTTGGGGTCGAGCGTGGCGGCGACGTCGAACTCCTCGGCGGTGCGGTAGAGCAGCCAGCGGGCGACCCACATGTGGTCGGAGACCTCCAGCGGACCGGCGGGGCCGACCTGGAACTCCCACTGACCGGGCATGACCTCGGCGTTGATGCCGGAGATCTTCAGGCCGGCGGCCAGGCAGCGGTCGAGGTGCAGCTCGACGATGTCGCGGCCGAAGACCTCGTCGGCGCCGACACCGCAGTAGTAGCCGCCCTGCGGAGCGGGGAAACCGCCCAGCGGGAAGCCGAGCGGGCGGCTGTCCTTGAAGAAGGTGTACTCCTGCTCGATGCCGAACCACGACTCCTGGTCGGCGAACCGCTCGGCCACCTCCGCGAGCGGGGAGCGGGTGTTGGTGGCGTGCGGCGTCATGTCGGTGTGCAGGACCTCGCACAGGACCAGCACGTTGTCGCCGCCCCGGATCGGGTCGGGGCAGGTGAACACCGGCCGCAGCACCAGGTCGGAGGAGTGACCGGTGGCCTGGTTGGTGCTGGACCCGTCGAAGCCCCACAGCGGCGGCTCGGCGCCGTCGGCAAGGATCTTGGTCTTGGAGCGGAGCTTCGCGGTCGGCTCCGTGCCGTCGATCCAGATGTACTCGGCCTTGTAGGTCACGTCGATCCCTTCGAACGAGGCGGCCTGGCGTTCGTCCGCCACGCCCAACAGTGCCGTTTCGGGATTTCGTAGCTTTTGCCCGTTTGTAACCAGAGTGTTAACGCGCATTCTTTGCCTTGGCGGTGCTGTGACCCGTGGCACATGATCTCCGCTCTCCTGGGCAGTCGGAGGGCGTCCACCAATCGCAACCGCACTGGGAGTGAGGGCAGATGGTCTTACTGGGCCTGCTTCTGGTCCTGATCGCGGCGGCGGCTGTGATCGAGGTGTCGGTCAACGACACCGCGAACACCCTGCCGATCACGGTCCTGGACCGCACGTTCAACCTCAGCCCGTTCGAGCTGTTCATCGCCGGTGTCGTGACCGCCGCCGTCTTCATCGTCGGCCTGCTGCTCATCACCGGCGGCATGCGCCGCGCCGCCGTGAAGCGCCGCCGGCTGCGTGAGGCCCGCCTGGCGGAGCGGGACCGCGTGTCCCGCCTGGAGGCCGAGAAGCGCGACCTGGAGCGCCGCCTGGAGACGACTCCGACGGCCTCCACGACCGCCTCCACGACGGCCCCCTCGGCGTCCTCGACGGCCGAGCGGCCGAAGGTCGACCGGGACCGCGACGGCGTCGACGACCGGGCCGAGCGCGCCGAGCGTCCCACCGCGCCGCACAACCGCGTGTCGGTGCCCTCGCAGCAGTCGTCCCCCGACCAGCTGGTGGCCGGCGGACGTCACGCGGCCGACGAGCGCCGCGTCTGATCCATGATGCCGGGGGTGACACTCGCCCGTCCGGTCATGGCCGGACGGGCTCGGGGGACCGCTCGGGAAGCCGTGCCCTGCTCACGTCCCTCCCCTGGGCGCGTGCCAGCTCCGCGAAGGTGATCGCGTTGCGTACGGCGGCGCCGCCGGGATCGTTGTTGAAGTAGACGTAGGCGTCCGGCACCTCGCCCAGGCGGTCCACCCAGCTGCGCAACGCATGTGACCCGTAGCTGGGCCAGGGCTCGGCCCGCCCTTCGTGGAAGCGCAGATAGACCCAGTCGGCCGTACGCCACAGGGGCCCGGCCGGCCGGCCGAGACGGTCCGCCCAGCACAACGCGGCCCCGAACTCCGTCAGCAGGGCGCGGATCTCGTCGGTCCACCACGAGGCGTGCCGCGGCTCGACCGCGACCCGTACGGCACGCGGGAACCGGCCCAGGCAGGCCCTCAGCCGGCCGGCGTCCACCTGCAGGGTCGGCGGCAGTTGCAGCAGGACGGGGCCCAGCTTCGGGCCGAGCCCCTCGGCCACGCCCATCAGCCGCTCGACCGGCTCCTCCGGGTCCTTCAGCCGCTTGATGTGCGTGAGGAAGCGGCTGGCCTTGACCGCCATGACGAAGTCGGGCGGCGTACGCTCCCGCCACGACTCGAACGTCTCGCGCTTCGGCAACCGGTAGAAGGCGTTGTTGTTCTCGACGGTGGCGAAGATCTCGCCGTAGCTCTCCAGCCACAGTCTCTGGGGCACGCCCCCGTAGACGAGGTCGCGCCAGTCGGCGTACTGCCAGCCGGAGGTCCCCACGAGCACGGGCATATCCGTCCCCTACCCAGCGGACGGCATAGATCGCATCCCTCCGGGCACGCGACGTCAAGAACGAGCAAAAGAGGGGAGCAACGATGATCCAGGGTAAGACGATCGCGTTCCTCGTCGCCCCCGAGGGGGTCGAGCAGGTCGAGCTCACCGAGCCGTGGAAGGCCGTCGAGCAGGCGGGTGGCACGCCGAGACTCGTCTCGGTGGAACGCGGGGAGATCCAGGCGTTCAACCACCTCGACAAGGCCGGCACCTTCCCGGTGGACGCCGTGGCGGGAGAGGTCTCCGCGGCCGACTTCGACGGGCTGGTCCTTCCCGGCGGGGTCGCCAACCCGGACTTCCTGCGGATGCGGCCGGAGGCCGTACGGTTCGTCAAGGAGTTCTTCGACGCGGGCAAGCCGGTCGCGGCGATCTGCCACGCGCCGTGGACCCTCGTGGAGGCCGACGTGGTGCGCGGGCGCACGCTGACCTCGTGGCCCAGCCTCCAGACCGACCTGCGCAACGCGGGAGCGACCTGGGTGGACCAGGAGGTCATGGTCTGCACCGGCGGCCCGAACACGCTGGTGACCAGCCGGAAGCCGGACGACCTGAAGGCCTTCTGCCAGGCCTCCGTGGACGCGTTCGGCGCCTGAGGGAGGGCTTTCCCCTGCGGATCAGGGTCTGTCATGCTTTCCGGGTGCAATTCCGCGGACTCACGGCATGACCGAGGTTTTCACGCTCGGAGAGGCATTGGGCGTCGTCTCCGGCGACCGGCTGCGGCATGACACGACCATCCGCCTCGACGTGGAGGGGCCCGAGCTGACGACGGCGGTCGGCCTGGCCCGGCTCGGCCACACGGTGAGCTGGCTGGGCCGGGTCAGCGCCGACGAACTCGGCACCCGCACGCTGACCGTCCTGCGCGGCGAGGGCGTGGACGTCTCCCACGTACGGGTGGACGAGACGGCGGCCACCGGGCTGATCCTCCGTCAGCGGCGCATCGGCCGCTCGTCACACGCCGTCCACTACCGGGAGGGCTCGGCCGGGTCCCACCTGTCGACCGGCGACGTACCCGGCGAGGCGGTGCAGTCGGCGCGGATCCTGCACGTCACGGGCGTCACCCTCGGCCTCAGCGGCCTCGCGTGGAGCGCCGTCCACCACGCCGTCAAGCTCGCCAGGGACGCCGGGGTGCTCGTCTCGGTGGACGTCAACCACCGCGCGAACCTCTGGGAGAGCGCGGAGGAGGCCCGCCAGGGTCTCACCGAACTCGCCGCCTCCGCCGACGTGCTGTTCGCGACCCAGGACGAGCTCATGCTCGTGGAGCACGTGCTCGCGTCCACGCCCGAACTGGTCGTGACCCGGGGCGCCAAGGGAGCCAGCGCCACCGTCGAGGGCCTGCGCTACGACACCCAGGCCGCCCCCGTGACCACGGTCGACCCCGCCGAGGTCGGCGGGGCGTTCGTCGCGGGCTACCTCAGCGCGATCCTCGACGGGCTCCATCCGTCGGACCGCCTCAAGCGCGGCATCTCGGTGGCCGCCTTCGCCGTCGCCAGCCACAGCTCCTGGCAGGGTTTGCCCACCCGCGGCGAACTGCCTCCGTGACGCTTGGAACTCCAGCATCGCGATTTACCTGTGAGGCGAGTCGTTTGCGGAGGTTTCAAAGTTGACGGAAGCGTAGCTACTCACCAGTAGAGATACTTGGATGTGAGTGGGGTGACCCACGGCATCCGGCGTCCAACTCGTCAGGCCCATACCGAGGCCGACACAACCGGATCTGCCCACACAGGCCCTGTGGCTCCGCCGTCTTCCTAGGCACGAACGGCCGATCCCGGCCTGCAAACCCTAGATCTCCGTCGTTCTGGAGGCAGAGCCATGAAGAAGAGGGTCCTTGTCGCGTCCACCTTCAGCGCGGTCACCTTCACCTTCGGCGTGATGCCGCAATCCGTCAGCGCGGCCCGGTGGTTCGCCAATCCCGCGCCTCCCTCTCCACCCGCCGAACGGGAGGCACCTCAGGCTCCGGACACAACGCCCCAGCCCTTACCGCCGCGTGATTCGGCTCCGCCGGCTCAAAGCCCGCTGGGGCCACCGACCAGCCCGCCCACGTCACCGACCAGCCCGCTCACGCCACCCTCCACCTTGCCAACCCCGTCTCCCTGTCCGTATCAGCCGTCCAGGTGTCAGGGCCCGCATCCGTCGTCCGACTGTCCGGTCCGGCATCCTTATTGCGGGAGGCCGGGCGACGGCGCGACACCACAAGGCCGCTGGGATAGGGCGCGGTCCGCGCCGTCCGGCTCCGACTGCTCGGCCGTGACCGGCACCGAGGCCATGGGCGAGCGGCCGGTGGCCACCGCGATCGCCGGCGTTCCCGACCTGTCGAAGATGGCGTCGGCCCTATCGCGAGGCAACCTGGCCCAGTACCTCGATTCGGCCAAGGACATCACGGTGTTCGTGCCGGTCAACGACGCGTTCGTCAAACTGCCGAAGTTCGAGCTGGACCGGATGTTCTCGGACGAAGACAAGGACTGGACGCGCCAGGTCCTCACCTACCACGTGACCGAAGGGCGCAAGACCAGGGACGAGTTGAGCAACGCCAAGCTCACCACCAAGGAGGGCCACGAGCTCACCACTCGCCTGTCCGGTCAGGACCTCATAATCAACAACGACGCCAAGGTCCTCTGCGGAGAGATCCAGACGGCCAACGCCACGGTTTACCTCATCGACAAAGTGCTGATCCCGTAGCGGTGACCACACCCACCGCTCGTGACGTGGGAGATCGGGCGACCGTCCAGCCGGACGGGCTCACCGGCCGAGGCAGACGCCGCGATCGTCATCGAGCACAAGGCAGCGCGGGCGTCTGCGGGAAGTTGCGACATCGGTACCGCCCTGTAACACCCGGCCCGGAAAATCTGATCAATGGTCTGAAGGCAGACCAAAGGAGCCGGGCATGCCAGATCCCGCCGCAGACGCGATGGCTCTCGTCACGGCCTGGGCCGGGCGGTCCCTCACCTTCCTGACGATCAAGGGCGGGTTCAGCCATCACGTTGGCCCGGATTCGACTATTCCGCCGAGGTCGCCGACACGTTCGCCCAACCCGTACGCGACCGAGGATCCATGCTTCGGCCGCCCGATCGACAAGATCGGCGGCTGGATACCCCGCACCAGTTAGAGCCGGTTAGAGGAGGCCTCAGTGGCGCAAGCCCTCGACGACGACGCCAAACGACTAGCGGAACTCGGCTACAAGCAGGAACTGGCCCGCACCTGGAGCGGGTTCTCCAACTTCGCCATCTCCTTCTCCATCATCTCGATCCTGGCCGGCTGCTTCACGACCTTCGGACAGGCGTGGAACAACGGCGGACCGCTGGCGATCTCCGTCGGCTGGCCGCTGATCTCGGCGTTCATCCTGATCATCGGCTTCTGCATGGCGGAGCTGGTCTCGGCGTTCCCCACGGCGGGCGGCATCTACTGGTGGGCCGCCAAGCTGGGCCGGCCCGTGCACGGCTGGTTCACGGGCTGGCTGAACCTGATCGGGCTGATCGCGGTGACCGCGTCCGTCGACTACGGCTGCGCGACGTTCCTGAACATCACGATCGGGCGCTTCAGCGACTCCTGGGCGAACGGCAACGCGCTGCACCAGACCTTCCTGCTGTTCGCCGTGGTCCTGGTGCTGCACGCGTTGATCAACATCTTCAGTCACCGGCTGATCTCGCTGTTGCAGAACGTCTCGGTGTGGTGGCACGTGTTCGGCGCCGCGGCCGTCGTGCTGATCCTGATCTTCGGTCCGACGGAGCACCAGAGTGTGGGCTTCCTGTTCGAGACGTTCAACAACTCCGGGTTCGGCGACGGCGACTCGGGCCCGGCGTTCTGGCTGTACGTGCTGCCGCTGGGCTTCCTGCTCACGCAGTACACGATCACCGGCTTCGACGCCTGCGCGCACGTGTCGGAGGAGACCCACGGCGCGGCCCGCACGGCGGCCAAGGGCCTGTGGCAGTCGATCTTCTACTCCGCGATCGGCGGCTGGATCCTGCTGCTGTCGTTCCTGTTCGCGGCCACGAACGTGGACGCCGTCAACGCCGAGGGCGGCTTCGTCGGCGCCATCTTCACCTCGTCGCTGTCGTCCACGCTCGCCACCGTCATCTTCGGCATCTCCACGATCGGGCAGTTCTTCTGCGGCATGAGCTGCGTGACCTCGATGTCGCGGATGACGTACGCGTTCTCCCGGGACGGCGCGGTGCCGGGCTGGAGGCTGTGGTCGAAGGTGGACCGCAACCGCACGCCGGTCAACGCGATCATCGCCGGCTGCGGGGTCGCGCTGTTGATCACGCTGCCCGCGCTCTACGCGCCCGAGGGGACGACGACTCCCGTCGCGTTCCTCGCCGTGGTGTCCATCGCCGTGATCGGGCTCTACCTCGCGTTCCTCATCCCGATCTGGCTGCGCCTGCGCGCCGGGGACTCGTTCCAGCCGGGGCCGTGGACCCTGGGCCGCAAGTACAAGGCGTTGTCCTGGATCGCCGTGGTCGAGATCGCGATCATCTCCGTCTACTTCGTCCTGCCCATCGCCCCGGCGGGCGTGCCGGGCAACGCGGACTTCACCTGGACCTCGGTGAACTACGCCCCCATCGCGGTCGGCGCCGTGCTCGTCGGCATCGCCCTGTGGTGGCACCTGTCGGCCAAGCACTGGTTCACCGGTCCCCGCCGTACCGTGGACGACCTTGGCGACGGCGTCGGTGACGACGTCGGCCGGCCCGAGCCCGTGACCTGATCTCCCGGTGTACGGCCCGCCCGCCCCGGCGGGCCGTACGCTCGTCTGATGATCGACGACACTCGGCGCAGGCGCCACCTGGCCGCGCTCGCCCGCACGGCCCTGACGGCCTACGACGTGCCGGTGGCCCGCCTGACCGCGATGGCGAAGGGCTTCAACACCACGTTCCGGGTGGACGGCGCGGACGGCCGGCGTTATGTGCTCCGCGTCCAGCGTCCGGACGGCCCGAGCCCGGAGATGGTCAGGTCGGAGGCTCTGTGGCTGCGGGCCCTGCGCCGCGACACCGCGCTGGCCGTCCCCGAACCGGTGCCCACCCGTACGGGTGACCTGCTGACCGTGGCCGAGCACGCGGAGGTGCCGGCGGCGCGCAGCTGCGTGCTGTACCACTGGGTGGACGGCCGGTTCCTGGACACCACGCTCACCACCGCGCACCTGCGCCGGGTGGGCGCCTTCACCGCGCACCTGCACCTGCACAGCGCGGAATGGACGGCGCCGGCCGGCTTCGCCCGGGGGCGCGTCGACGCCGTCACCGAGTCTGGCCGTCGCACCGCGACCCCGCCGCAGGAGGAGGCCGAGCAGGCGGCACACCTGGTGGAGCGGGTGCATTCGGCGGCGGGCGCCGAGATCGTGCGGACGGTGACGGAGCGCGTCCGGCGCATCCGGGACACCCTGGGCCAGGGCCCGGACGCCTACGGGCTGATCCACGGCGACCTGCACCAGGAGAACTATCTCTTCCACCGCGGCGAGGTCCGCGCCATCGACTTCGACGACTGCGGGTACGGCCACTTCGTCTACGACCTGGCCGTGACCACGGGCGAACTCGCCCACCTGCCACACGCCGCGGATCTGCGTGCCGCGCTGCTCGCGGGATACCGCGCCGTACGGCCGCTGCCCCCGAGCCACGAGGACGCGATCGGAGACTTCATGGCGTTGCGGCGTCTCCAGCTCACGCTGTGGGTGCTGCAGGAACGGGCACAGCCGATGTTCCGCGACGACTGGCGGGACCGGGTGACCCGCGGCCTGGAGAGCGCGGCCCGGGCCCTGTGACCGCCGGCGTCAGGAGGCCTCGAACGCCTCCGCGACGACCGGGCGGGTCTCCTCCATGGAGGCCCGTCCGAGCTCGCGGGCGATCGAGGTCATGTCCACGTCGGGCATGCCGCAGGGGATGGCGAGGTTCCACGGCGTGAGGTCGCCGTCCACGTTGAGCGCGAAGCCGTGACTGGTGACGGACCGGCTCGACCGCATGCCGATCGAGACGATCTTCCGCCCGGTGTCCCGCGTCCACACTCCGGTCAGCAGCTCCGACCCGGGCGGGGTGTCGCGGCGCTCGGCCGGGACACCCATCCGGGCCAGCGCCTCGACCAGTCGCAGCTCCACCTCGCGGATGTAGTCGACCACGCCCTCGCCGTCCCGCAGCTTCACGATGAGATAGCCCACCAGCTGCCCGGGGCCGTGATAGGTGAGCTGCCCGCCGCGGCCGGTCGGCACCACGGGGATGCCGGCCGACGGGTCGGGCAGGTGGGTCTCCAGCGTCCGCTTGCCGACCGTGAAGACCGGCGGGTGGCTGAGCAGCCACAATGTGTCGGGCCGCGCGTCGTCCTGCCGTTCCTCGACCAGCGCGGCCATCCGCTCCATGGCCTTCTCGTAGTCGACCAGCTCGTCCTGGATCAGCGTCAGGGGCCGTTGCCGCATCATCGCTCACCTCTTCCGATGTGAGCATAAACGCGCCCGCGCCGTGCGGCGCAGCCGCCTACCTGCGTCCGTACGAGTAGTCGTAGTCCGCCGACGTGGGGGCCGGGGCCTTGGGGAAGAGCACCCACATGATGATGTAGGCCACGAACTGCGGGCCCGGCAAGATGCACGACAGCAGGAACAGCAGGCGTACGACCGTCGGCGACATGCCGTACCGGTCCGCGATACCCCCGCAGACGCCAGCGATGATCTTGTGCTGCCTCGATCGGTACATCGATCGGCTCCTTTCGTCATCCTGTTCAACGGACGGCCTCACAAGTCACGTTCCGCGAGGAACCCTGAGAAAACCCCGATCCCCCGACCCTGAGGTGACAGGGACCTATCCGCACTGCCAGGGCGCGCCCGGCACGACCAGCGGACCGCCCGTGACCGGGTCGGACACCACGACGGACGTGAGCCCGAAGACCTCGTGGACCAGATCGGCGGTGATGACATCGCCCGGCGCACCCCGCGCGACGATCCGTCCCGCCTTCATGGCGATGAGGTGGTCGGCGTAGCGGGCGGCCTGGTTGAGGTCGTGCAGGACGGCGACGACCGTCCGGCCACGCTCCCGGTTGAGCCGCCGGACCAGGTCGAGCACCTCGACCTGATGCGCGATGTCGAGGTAGGTCGTCGGCTCGTCCAGCAGCAGGAGGTCGGTGTCCTGGGCGAGGGCCATCGCGATCCAGGCCCGCTGCCGCTGGCCGCCGGACAGCTCGTCGACCGGCCGCTCCGCGAGATCGCCGGTCGCGGTGCGCTCCATGGCCTCGCCGACGGCCTTCTCGTCCGCCTCCGTCCACTGCTGCCACCATCTGTGGTGTGGCTGCCGCCCGCGCGTGACCAGTTCGGAGACCGTGATCCCCTCCGGCGGCACCGGGGTCTGCGGCAGCAGCCCGATCTTCTGCGCGACCCGCTTGGTGGGGATGCGGGACAGCTCGGTGCCGTCCAGCAGGACCGCGCCGCGTCGCGGCTTGAGCAGCCGGCCCAGCGCGCGCAGGAGGGTGGACTTGCCGCAGGCGTTGGGCCCGATGATGACGGTGACCTGCCCGTCCGGGATCTCCAGGTCGAGGCCGTCGACCACCGTGCGGTCCTCGTAGGTGAGCACGAGCCCTTCGGCCCTCAGACGGTTGCCGGTCATGCGGCGCCTCCGGAACGGCTGCGAGTGCGGACGATCAGCCACATCAGATACGGTGCGCCCACCGCGGCGGTGAACACGCCGACCGGCAGCTCGATCGGGGAGAACAGCGTGCGGGCCAGCAGATCCGCGACGGCCATGATCAGGGCGCCGGTCAGGGCGGAGCCGGCCAGCGGGATCTGAGCGGTGCGGGTGAGGCGGCGGGCGATCTGCGGGGCGAGCAGCGCGACGAAGTCGACCGGGCCGACCGCGGCCGTCGCCACCGACGCCAGGGCGACGCCGAGGACGATCAGGCACAGACGGACCCGGCCGAGCCGTACGCCGAGAGCGGTCGCCGTATCGTCGTCGAACGACACGGTGCGCTGCGCCCGGGCCGCCCAGAGCAGCGCCGGCATCAGCACGAGCCCGATCAAGGCGAGCGGCACGGCGTGGTCGTAGCCGCGGCCGTTGAGCGATCCGGTGAGCCAGACCTTGGCCTGCTGGGCCACCAGGTAGTCGCCCTTGGTCACGAACAGCTGCGTCAGGGAGCCGAGGGCGACCGAGATGCCGATGCCGATGAGCACGAAGCGGGCGGCGTGCAGGCCCTTGCGCCAGGCGAAGACGTAGACCAGCCCGGCGGCGGCCATGCCGCCGAGGATCGCGACGTACGGCAGGGTGGTGTGCGCGGTGAGGCCGAAGGTCATCGCGGCGACGGTCGCCGCGCCCGCGCCCTGTGTCACACCGATCACGTCCGGGCTGGCGAGCGGGTTGCGGGCCACGGTCTGGATGAAGCCTCCGGCGAGGCCGAAGGCGGCGCCGGCCAGAAGACCGACCACGAGGCGGGGCATCCGCAGGGTGCCGACCACGAACTCGTCGGGGCTCGGCCGCCCCCCTCCGCCGGCAGAGGAGAGCACGCGCACGACCTCCGCGGGACTGACGAAGGACTCGCCGACGCACAGATAGACGACGGCGGTCACCGCGAGCGCCGCGCCGAGCACGGAGGCGACGAGGGTCGCCCTGCGGTGCAGCAGGAAGCTGCCCCGCCCCGCGCGCAGGACGGAGAAGCCCGTGGGGCGCACCCTCACGCCGCCACCACCGCCTTCCTCCGTACCAGCGCGATCAGGAACGGCACACCGAGCAGTGCGGTCATGACGGCCACCGGCACCTCCGAGGGCGGGAAGACGACGCGGCCGAGGACGTCCGCGACCAGGATCATCACGGGACCGAGCAGGGCCGCCGCGGGAAGCACCCAGCGGTGGTCGGTGCCCACGAGCGCTCGCGCGATGTGCGGGACGGCCAGGCCGGTGAAGGCGATCGGACCGGCGGCGGCGACCGCGACGCCGGTGAGGACGGTCGCGCCAAGCCCTCCGAGGATCCGCAGCAGAGGGACGTTGTGGCCGAGCCCTCTGGCCACGTCCTCACCCAGCGCGAGCGCGTCCAGTCCCCGGGCCGTCGCGGCGACCAGCAGCAGTCCGGCGAGCAGGAACGGCCAGGTCTGACCGGCGATCTCGACGCTCCGGCCGCTGATCGAGCCGACTTGCCAGAACCGGAACTCGTCCAGGGCCCTGGCGTCGGTCGTCACGATGCCGGAGACCACGGAGGCGAGCAGGGCGTTCATCGCGGTGCCGGCCAGAGCGAGCTTGACCGGGGTGGCGCCGCCGCGCCCGCCGGCGGCGATGATGTGGACCGCGACCGCCGCGATCCCGCCGCCCGCGAAGGCGAACCACACATAGCCGCTGAGCGAGTGCACTCCGAAGAACGTGATCGCGCACACCACGCCCACCGAGGCGCCCTGGCTGACGCCCAGGATGCCGGGCTCGGCGATGGGGTTACGGGTGACGCCCTGCATGACCGTACCGGCCACGGCGAGGGCGACGCCGACCATCACCCCGATGAGGGTGCGAGGCGCCCGCAACGACCGTACGACCTGGGCGTCGTCGCCCGCGCCGCCGTGCAGCAGGGCGTCCACCACCACGCTCGGCGCGATCTGACGGCTGCCCAGCGCGAGGCTGAGCAGTACGGCGAGGACCAGCAGCCCGGCGAGGAGCAGCAGGAGCGCGGCCCCGGCCGTCCGGCCGACGCGCCGTCGGGTGGCACGCGACATTCGTTCGCTTTCTGGGAGTACGGGACCACGTGCGCCTATCGGGCGAGGTACCTGTCCAGATCCGCGACGACCTCCATGGCGGCGGTGACACCGAGGCCGAGGTACCAGGTCTCGTCCGGAACCTCGTAGGCGTGGCCGGCCTTGACCGCCTTGAGGTTCTTCCACAGCGGGTTGCCCTGGACCGCCGACTTGTCGGTGGCCTTCGGATCGCCGTAGACACCGGTGAAGATGACGTCCGCGTCCGCCTGGTCGATGTTCTCCGCGCTGACCTCGGCAGCGAGGTCGGGGATGTTCTGGTTGTCCGGGCGCGGGATGCCGGCGTCGTCGAGGATGGTGCCGATGAAGGAGGCCTTGGCGTAGAGGCGGATCAGGCCGTCGGGCAGGAAACGCACCATCGAGACGACGGGCTTGTCGTCGCCGAGCTTCGCGCCGAGGTCCTTCACCGCGCGGTCGTAGTCGGCGAGTTTCGCCCTGGCCTCCTCCGTCTTGTCGAAGGCGGCCGCGTTCAGCAGGTAGTTCTCCTTCCAGGTGAAGCCGGGGCGGATGGAGAAGACGGTCGGGGCGATCTTCGACAGCTCGTCGTACTGGTCGGCGGCGCGCAACTGGCTGCCGAGGATCAGGTCCGGGCGCAGCCCGGCGATCGCCTCCAGATTGAGGTTGTTGATGGTGCCGACGTTCTTGGGGATGCCGGCGTCCTGCTTCAGGTAGGACGGCAGTTCGGGTGACCCCTCGCTGGGCGCGAAGCCGACCGGCTTGACGCCCAGGGACACGACGTTGTCGAGCTCTCCGACGTCCAGGACGACGACCCGCGTGGGCGGGGCCTTGATCTCGGTCGTGCCCATGGCGTGGGTGAGGGTGCGCGGCCACTCGCCCGGCTTCGCGTCGGTGCCCATCGCAGCGGTCTTGGCGGCGGCGGTGCCGAAGTCCGCGCCGCCCTTGGCGACGGCCTTCTTGGCGGCCTCGCCGGCGGGCTTGCCCGCGTCCGCGCTCGTGCCGGAGGAGGTGCCGCAGGCGGCCAGGGAGAGCGCGACCGCGACGGCGCCGATACCGAGACCGATACCGCGGTGCCGGAGAAACATACAGGGGCCCCCTGCTCGACAGTAAAGATTAGGTAAGGCTTACCTTATAGGCATTATCCCTGTTTTCATCAAGCCCGAAAACTGTGGCCATGGTCACCAGCGGGTCGATTGAGGGGTGTCCGGCTGGTGATCTTCCGCCGGAAGAGGGCATATAGGGAGGCAACAGACCGTCTTTGGAGACTCATATGGATATAGCGACCTTGCAGGCGCAGAGCCGCCTGTACCTGCGCCAGAAGATCACCATGATGGTGAACAGGTACGTCGTCCATGTGGCTCTCCCCGACGGGTCGGAGGGCGAGGCCGTGGCGTTCGCCGAGCAGAAGCGGATGGCCCTCAAGGAGCAGGTGACTCTCTACACCGACGAGTCCCGGCAGGCGACTCTGGCCGGTTTCAAGGCGCGCAAGGTCCTCGACCTCGCCGGCGAGTACGACGTCGTCGACCACGGCGGGGCGTCGATCGGCATGTTCCGCAAGGACTTCGGCCGGTCGCTGCTCCGCTCGACCTGGCATGTCCAGCAGCCGGGGCTGCCGACGCTGACCGGCCAGGAGCGGAACCTGGCGGTCGCCCTGCTGCGCCGGTTCTCCGACTCTCTGGAGTGGCTGCCGTACCACTTCGACTTCAGCATCGGCGCCTCGATCGCGTTCTCCGTCGACCGCAGGTGGGGGCTGCGCGACCGGTACGCCATCGAGATCCGCGATCCGCGCATCGACCGCCGCCTGGTCATCGCCATGGCCGTGGCGCTCGACGCCCTCCAGTCCCGATAGATCTCGAGGAATCGCCGCGACAGGTGAGACTGTTATAGTCGAGGAAAGCCGTATGGTTCTGGCTCCATCTCGAGCCCATACGCGCACAGCATGCCTGGTCGACTGCCTGGTCAACCGTCATCGTCCAGCTGAACGAGACGCCGCGCCGGGAGCCCCACGCTTCACTCCAGCCGGATGAACGCGCCACGCGCGAACTCCCCCAGACCTTTCTCAGCCTAGGAGTCCCATGACCACCACCACTCTCAGCGTTCCCAAGCCGCGCAGCGTCTCCCGCGCCACGTCGGCCCGTACGAAGAACACCCGGACCACCGAGGTCACCGGCCTGCTCGACCGGGCCGGCCGGAACACGGTCATCCGTACCAACGGCTACCTGCCCGGCCCGAAGGACGTGGCCGTCCCGGCCGCCCTCGCGGACGCGCTCGACCTGCGCCGCGGCGACCACGTCCGCGGCATCGCCCAGAACGGCACGCTCACCTCCGTCACGACCGTCAACGGCGGGCCGGCGGGCGCGGCGCGGCCGGACTTCGCCGACCTCGTGCCGATCCACCCCGACGAGCGGCTGCGCCTGGAGACGGCGCGAAACGTCCTGGCCACGCGCGTCATCGACCTGTTCGCCCCGATCGGCAAGGGCCAGCGCGGCCTCATCGTCGCCCCGCCGAAGGCCGGCAAGACCACGCTGCTCAAGGCCGTCGCGAACGCGATCGCGACCAATCACCCCGAATGCCACCTCATGGTCGTCCTGGTGGACGAGCGGCCCGAGGAGGTGACCGACATGCGCGAGTCGGTCCGGGCCGAGGTGATCGCCTCGACCTTCGACCGGGCGCCGCAGGACCACATCACCGCGGCCGAACTGGCCGTCGAGCGGGCCAAGCGAATGGTGGAGACGGGCCGTGACGTGGTCGTGCTCATGGACTCGATCACCCGCCTCGGCCGGGCGTACAACATGGCCGCGCCGAGCGGCGGGCGCGTGCTCACGGGCGGCATGGACGCCCGTGCCCTGCACCTGCCCAAGAAGGTGCTCGGCGCCGCCCGCAACATCTCCGGCGGCGGCTCGCTCACGATCCTCGCCACCGCGCTCGTCGAGACGGGCTCGAAGATGGACGACATCGTCTTCGAGGAGTTCAAGAGCACCGGCAACATGGAGCTGAAGCTGAGCCGGAGCCTGGCCGACCGCCGTGTCTTCCCCGCCGTCGACGTCGTCGCCTCCGGCACCCGCCGCGAGGAACTGCTGCTCCACCCCGGCGAACTGCCGCTGGTGTGGCGGCTGCGCCGGGCGCTGCAGGACCAGGAGGCGTTCGACCGCTTCCTCACCACGCTGAAGAACACGGGCACGAACGCCGAACTCCTCCTGGCCCTGGCGAAGGGCTAGATCCCGATCGGATGCCAGACGGTCTTGGTCTCCAGGAACGCCGTCATCCGCTCGATGCCGGGGTCCGCGAGCCAGTCCACGGGACCGGCCGGCGGCCGGAGCACCCGCTTGAGGTTCTCCGCGGCCAGTTCCTCACACGTGACGGCCAACTCGGCGTCGGCGCCCGTCAGGTCGATGCCGTTGACGTCCATGTGGCCAGCCAGCCAGGGGGCGATCTCGGCGGCCGAGCCGGTGAGGATGTTCACCACCCCGCCCGGCAGGTCGGAGGTCGCCAGCACCTCGGCCAGCGTGATCGCCGGCAGCGGCGCCCGCTCGGAGGCGATCACCACGCAGGTGTTGCCCGTCACGATCACCGGGGCGAGCACGCTGACCAGCCCGAGCAGCGGTCCCCCCTGCGGGGCGACCACGGCCACCACGCCGGTCGGCTCCGAACTCGACAGGTTGAAGTACGGCCCGGCCACCGGGTTCGCCGACCCGAGCACCGCCCCGATCTTGTCGGACCAGCCCGCGTACCAGACCAGCCGGTCGACCGCCGCGTCCACCATCCCGCCCGCCTGCTTGGCCCCCACGCCGCCTACAGCGGTGATCTCCGCGACGAACTGCGCGCGGCGGCCCTCCAGCATCTCGGCGATCCGGTACAGGATCTGACCCCTGTTGTACGCCGTGGCGCCCGACCAGCCGGGGAACGCCTTCCGCGCGGCGCCGACCGCGTCCCTGGCGTCCTTGCGCGAGGCCCTGGCCGCGTTGGCGAGGAAGTCGCCCTTGGAGGAGGTCACCTCATACGACCTTCCGCTCTCCGAACGCGGGAACGCGCCCCCGATGAACAGCTTGTACGTCTTGCGCACGGCCAGCCGCTCACTCATCGAAACTTCCAATCTCCAGTGGACGGGCCGGCTGGTAGGTCTGACCGCACCGGCACACGCCGCCGCGGTGCGCGAACCAGCCGTGCCGTACGGCGAAGCGGCCGGAGCGGCGGCCCCGGGAGAAGCCCTCACCCGCCCCCGCGCGGACACGGCGGACGAGACGGCGGCGACGCCCGGAGTCGCACCTGCAGGCCGGGCGGCCGGCTGGATGATCACACCGCAAGGTAGGCCTCCAGACCGTGCCGCCCGCCCTCGCGGCCGTAGCCCGACTCCTTGTAGCCGCCGAACGGCGAGGTGGGGTCGAACCGGTTGAACGTGTTGGACCAGACGACGCCGGCCCGCAGCCGGGACGCCATCCACAGCATGCGCGAGCCCTTCTCGGTCCACACGCCCGCCGACAGCCCGTACGGCGTGTTGTTGGCCTTCTCCACCGCCTCGGCGGGGGTGCGGAAGGTCAGCACCGACAGAACCGGCCCGAAGATCTCCTCCCGGGCGATGCGGTGCGACTGGGCCACGCCGGTGAAGAGGGTGGGCGGGAACCAGTAGCCGCGGTCGGGGATCGGGCAGGCGGGCGACCACCGCTCGGCGCCCTCGGCCTCCCCGGCCTCCGACAGCTCGCGGATCTTGGCGAGCTGCTCGGCCGAGTTGATCGCGCCGATGTCGGTGTTCTTGTCCAGCGGGTCGCCGAGCCGCAGCGTGCCGAGACGCCGCTTGAGCGCCTCCAGCAGGTCGGCCGCGACCGACTCCTGCACCAGCAGCCGGGATCCGGCGCAGCAGACGTGGCCCTGGTTGAAGAAGATCCCGTTGACGATGCCCTCGACGGCCTGGTCGAGCGGCGCGTCCTCGAACACGATGTTGGCGGCCTTGCCGCCCAGCTCCAGCGTGAGCTTCTTGCGGGTGCCCGCCAGGCTCCTGGCGATGAGGCGGCCGACCTCGGTCGAGCCGGTGAAGGCGACCTTGTCCACGCCGGGGTGGTCGACGAGCGCGGCGCCCGTCCCGCCCGCGCCGGTGACGATGTTGACGACCCCCGGCGGCAGGTCGGCCTGACGGCAGATCTCGGCGAACGCCAGCGCGGTCAGCGGAGTGGTCTCGGCCGGCTTGAGCACGACCGTGTTGCCGCAGGCCAGCGCGGGAGCGATCTTCCAGGCCAGCATGAGCAGCGGGAAGTTCCACGGGATGACCTGCCCGGCCACGCCCAGTGGACGGGGATCGGGGCCGAACCCGGCGTACGACAGCTTGTCGGCCCAGCCCGCGTAGTAGAAGAAGTGGGCCGCGACCAGCGGAAGGTCCACGTCGCGGGACTCCCGGATCGGCTTGCCGTTGTCGAGCGTCTCCAGGACGGCCAGCTCACGCGCTCGCTCCTGGATGATCCGGGCGATCCGGAACAGGTACTTGGCCCGCTCCGCGCCCGGCATGGCCGACCACACGGGGAACGCCTTGGCGGCGGCCTGGACCGCGCGGTCGACGTCGGCCTCCCCCGCCCACGCGACCTCCGCCAGCACCTCCTCGGTCGCCGGGTTGACGGTCTTGTGGCGCTCCTCGCCCTGCGGCTCGACCCACTCGCCGTTGATGAACAGGCCGTACGACGGCCGGATGTCGACGATGTCCCGCGACTCGGGCGCGGGTGCGTATTCGAACATGCCTCAGTCCAGCCCTCAGTCCAGCGTGAAGTAGTCGGGACCGGCGTACCGGCCGGTGGCCATCTTCTGTCGCTGCATGAGCAGGTCGTTCAGCAGCGAGGAGGCGCCGAGGCGGAACCAGTCGGGGTCCAGCCAGTCCGGCCCGGCGGTCTCGTTGACCAGCACCAGATACTTGATCGCGTCCTTGGTGGTGCGGATGCCGCCGGCGGGCTTCACGCCCACCTTTCGGCCGGTCGCGGCCAGGAAGTCGCGCACGGCCTCCAGCATGACGAGCGTCACCGGGAGGGTCGCGGCCGGCGACACCTTGCCGGTCGAGGTCTTGATGAAGTCCGCTCCGGCGATCATCGCCAGCCAGGAGGCCCGCCGCACGTTGTCGTACGTCGCGAGCTCGCCGGTCTCGAGGATCACCTTCAGATGAGCACCCTGCCCTTCCTGCGCGCCTCCGGCACGACCGCAAGCCTCCTTGGTGGCGACGATCTCCTCGTACACCTTGAGGTAGTCGCCGGCGAGGAACGCGCCGCGGTCGATGACCATGTCGATCTCGGCGGCTCCGGCGGCCACGGCGAGGCGGGTCTCGGCGACCTTCACCTCCAGCGACGACCGGCCGCTGGGGAAGGACGTGGCGACGGACGCCACCTTCACCCCCGACCCGGCCAGCGCCTCGACGGCGGTCGCGACCAGGTCGGGGTACACGCAGACCGCGGCGACGGGCGGCACGGAGGAGTCGGCGGGGTCGGGCCGCATCGCCTTGGCGCACATGGCCCTGACCTTGCCGCGGGTGTCCGCGCCTTCGAGGGTGGTGAGGTCGACCATCCCGATGGCCATGTCGATGGCCTGCTTCTTGGCGGTCGTCTTGATGGATCGCGTGCCCAGCATCGCGGCCCGGGCGTCGGCGCCGACCCGGTCGACCCCGGGAAGTCCGTGCAGGAACGCCCGCAACGTCGAGGGTGAGGAGGCGACCTCCGCGAGCGGAGTAGTCATAGTTGGCACGGAACCAGCATCCCCGACCAGCCGGATTGATTCCAAACCCGGAGACCCCCGGCGCTCCTAAGGCATCGCCTTAGAAGCCTTAGAAGTCCTACGCCGCCGGCCCATGCCAGAGATAGGGCATCCGCCCGATGTGCCGCACCACGCCTTAGACCGAACCTTGAGGAGTACGGAAAGAGACCCGAACAAGGAGACACGAGATGGGTCCGGAACTGCAGTACCAGGTAATCCTCAACCGGGCGGCCGAGCTCCAGGAGGAGGCCGCCGGCCACCGGCGCGCCCGCGAGGCGCAGGCGGCGCTGAAGGGCCGGCAGCGCTCCGGCCAGCGCCGGCTGCGTGCGGCCTTCGGCAAGCTCCGCACCTCATGAGACGCGTACGAAGGCCCGGCCGGACCCTCCCTCCCGGCCGGGCCTTTGCGCCCCCTTGAGCCGTCGTGAGCCCCGCCAGTCAGTCAGATCTGACCGTAAAACCAGGCGAACCGACGTAAAGGGTCATGACATGCTTGACGACATGACACGCCGGGCGGTGAGCCCCGTTTTCGTCGGGCGGGGCGCGGAGTTGGAGACCCTGGGCGAGGCCTACGACCAGGCCCGCAAGCAGGCCACCGCGGCGGTTCTCATCGGTGGCGAGGCGGGCGTGGGGAAGACCCGCCTCGCCGTCCGGTTCGCCGAGCAGGCCGCGCAGGACGGCGCCCACGTGCTCGTCGGGGGCTGCGTGGAACTGTCCGCCGAGGGCCTGGCGTACGCGCCGTTCACCGCCGCGCTGCGGCAGCTCGTCCGGGAGTGCGGGGCGGCCGAGGTCGCCGCCCTGCTGCCCGACGGCGCCGCCCGCGACCTGGCGAGGTTGCTGCCCGAGTTCGGCGAGCCGAGCGGCGACGGGGAGACCGAGTCGGCCCGCGCCCGGCTGTTCGAGCTGATCCTCGCCCTGCTGGAACGTCTCGCCGAGCGGCGGCCGGTGGTGCTCGTCATCGAGGACGTCCACTGGGCCGACCGCTCCAGCCGCGACCTCATCGCCTTCCTCAGCCGCAACCTCAGGTCGGCTCCCGTTCTGATGGTCATGACGTACCGCTCGGACGAGTTGCACCGCACCCATCCCCTGCGGCCGGTGCTGGCCGAGCTGGGGCGGGTCGACGGCGTGGTCCGGGTGGAACTGCCCCGCTTCACCCAGGACGAGGTCGCCGAGCAGATGGCCGGCATCCTCGGGGTGACCCCCGAGTTCGCCAAGGTGGACCGGGTCTTCGAGCGCAGCGGCGGCATCCCGCTGTTCGTGGAGGCGCTGCTCGACTGCGGCGACGAGTGCTCGTTCCCCGACTCGCTGCACGACCTGATCATCGGCTCGGTCGAGCGGCTGCCCGAGGAGACCCAGCGGGTGCTGCGGATCGCCGCCGCCGGGGGCGTGCGCGTCGGGCACGACCTGCTCGCGGCGGTCGGCGGGCTGTCCGACGTGGACCTGGAGAACGCGCTGCGGCCGGCCATCGCCGCCAACGTGCTGCAGGTGGCCGACGGCGGGGCGTACGCGTTCCGGCACGCCCTGATCCGCGAGGCGGTCCACGACGAGCTGCTGCCCGGCGAGCACGCGCGGATGCACGCGCGGTACGCCGAGGAGATCGACCGCGACCGCACCCTCGTGCCCCCCGGCCGTGCGGCCATCGAGATCGCTCACCACTGGTACTCCGCCCGCGACGACCTGTGGGCGCTGATCTCGGCCTGGGAGGCGGCGGAGAAGGCGGCCAAGTCGTTCGCCTACACCGAGCAGATCCAGCTGCTCGACCGCGTGCTGACCCTGTGGGACAAGGTCCCCGACGCCGCCGAGCGCATCGGGCACGACCACTGCACCGTGCTCGAGCGGGCCTCCGAGGCGGCGTACGTCGGCGGCGACATGGAGCAGGGCACCAAGTACGTGCGCGGCGCCCTGGCGGAGCTGGACGAGCGGACCGCCCCGGCACGGGTGGCCGAGCTGCTGGTCCGCCTGGCGAACATCAAGATCCAGAAGGGCAAGACCAGCGGGCTGGAGGAGTTGCGGCGCGCCGAACGCCTGGTTCCGCAGCCCGGCGACATCCGCACGCTCGTGCTGACCCGGCTGGGCACGGTGCTGATCAACTCCGACGAGATCGCCGAGGGCACCGCGCTCACCGAGGAGGCCCTGCGCACCGCCCGCGAGAAGGGCGACGAGGTCCAGGAGGCCGACCTTCTGATGAACCTCGCGCTCGGACACTCGATCAACGGCGACCTGGAGACGGCGTTCGCGATGAACGAGCGCGCCCTGGCGATCGGCACCCGGCTCGACTCACCCCGCATCACCCTGCGCGCCCTGGCGAACAACGTCGACGCCCTCGACAACCTCGGCCGCTCGGAGGAGGCGGCGCGGCTCGCGCTCGAAGGCGAGAAGCTCGCCCGGCGGTTCGGCAGGTTCCGCCACCAGGGCACGTTCATCGCCAACAACCGCGCGGAGGCGCTGGAGTCCCTCGGCCGGTGGGACGAGGCCATCGAGATCATCGAACGGTCGATGACGATGGGGCCGACCCTGCGCAACCGCTGGCACATGCTGCGGGTCCGGGCGGACATCGCGATCGCGCGCGGCGAGGAGGACCTGGCGCAGGACATCCTCGCCGAGGTCGGCGCGTTCTCCCCAAACCAGGACGGGCAGACGCAGGAGTGGACGAACAACACCCGCCTGGTCGTCGCGTGGCACCTGCTGCGCGGCGAGCCGCTGCAGGCCCTGGCCGTCCTGGAGACGGCGCTGGACGACCCGCCGCGGTCGGGCAAGGCGATGCTCGCCGGCCGGCTGCTCGCGTCGGTCCGCTACGTCTGCGACGCGGCGGCGCCGGTCGCCCCCGAACAGGTCGAGCGCGTACGCGCCCTGGGCGACCGTCTCGCCGAGAACCTGGGGGACGGGCCGGTGGACGAGGCGTTCGGACTGGTGTACCGGGGTGAGTTCGACGCCGCGGCCGAGGCGTGGCGGCGGCTCGGCCGTCCGTACGTGCGGGCCAAGGCGCTGCTGCACGGAGCGATGGCCGCGGCCGCGAGCGGCGACCGCGACGGGGCTTCGGCGCGCCTGCGTGAGGCATCCCCGCTCGCGGTCGAGTTGCGTGCCACCCCGCTGGTCGCGCAGATCGAGACGCTGGCCCGCCGCGTCGGCGCCCCCCTCTCCCGTTCCACACCGTCCGGTCCCACACCGCCGGAACCCGTACGGCAGACCGACCTGACCCCCCGCGAGCTGGAGGTGCTGCGCCTGGTGGCGGCCGGGCGCAGCAACCGGGACATCGCGGCCGAGCTGTTCATCTCGGCCAAGACCGTCAGCGTGCACGTGTCGAACATCCTGCCCAAACTGGGGGTGTCGACCCGGGGCGAGGCCGCCGCCGCGGCCCATCGCCTGTCTCTTCTCGACTAGGCGATCCTCGCTCAGGCGAACAGAGGCTCGATCAGCAGCAGCACGCCGAAGACGGCGAACGCGGCGGCCGCGCCATACTTGATCCACTTCTCGGGCAGCCGGGTGCCGAGGAACCGGCCGACCAGGATGGCCAGCGCGTCGGCGGCGACCATGCCCACGGTGGAGCCGACCCACGTGCCGAACCAGCCGTGCTGGGTGGCCAGCGTGATCGTGGCGAGCATGGTCTTGTCGCCCAGCTCGCTGAGGAAGAACGCCACGGCGACGGCGATGAACGCGTTGCGGGTCGTCTTGGCCGCCTTGCCCTTCTCCTCCTCGGTGAGTTCGTCGCCGCGCAGCGTCCAGGCGGCGAAGGCGAGGAACGCGACACCGGCGATGATCGAGATCGCGGTGGTGGGGAGGGCGTCGCCGACGAGCCGGCCGAGGCCGACGCTGAAGAGGTGGACGAGCGCGGTGGCGGCGGTGATGCCGGCCAGCACCGGCCACGTCTTGAACCGGGTCGCGAAGGTCAGGGCCATGAGCTGGCTCTTGTCGCCCAGCTCGGCTACGAAGATGACGACGAGGGAGATCCAGAGGGCTTGCACGGGTCGCCTTTCGTCCCTTTCGAGGGGAATTTGCGACCGGGCCGCCGTACAACACCCGGGGAGTTCGGGCACGACTTCGGCCCGGCAGCATGCGGTCATGACTGTCGGGCCGAAGGTCTCGTCCGCCACGAGGGCTCCACGACCGGGCGGACGAACCGCCAGTGTGTCGATCAGTGGATTTCGGACTACTCCCCTTCGGTGTTGTCCTAGTTTAACCCGAGCTAAAGACTTACTCCCACCAGCACGGGCTCGTTGACGAGCCACACTCCGAACTTCTCGTGCACGCCGTCGCGCACCTCGCGGGCCAGCGCCAGCAGTTCGTCCGCGCCGGCCTCGCCGGTCGGGTTGGTGAGGGCCAGCGTGTGCTTGGTCGAGATGCGGGCCCGCCCCTTCTCGTAGCCCTTGGGGAAGCCGGCGTTCTCGATCAGCCACGCCGCCGGGACCTTGACCGTGCCGTCGGGCATGTCCCAGCGCGGGTGTCCGGGGGCCCGCAGCGCCAGGGCCGCCGCCTCGTCCGGACCCAGCACGGGGTTGGTGAAGAAGGACCCGGCGCTGCGCGTGTCCGGGTCGCCGGGGTCGAGGACCATGCCCTTGCCCCGCCGCAGCCCCAGCACCCCCTCGCGCGCGTCGGACAGCGGCACCCGCTCACCGAGGTCCACACCGAGGCGGACGGCCAACTCCCGGTACGCCACGGGACCCGACAGCGGCGAGCGCTCCAGGGCGTAGGTGACGGCCAGCACCACGTGCCGGCCCGGGTCGTGCTTGAACGCGCTGTGCCGGTAGGCGAAGCCGCACTCGGCCGCCGTGAGGTCCCGCACCTCGCCGGCGATCCGGTCGTACACGCGGACGCCGGTGACGGTCTGCGAGACGTCCTGGCCGTACGCGCCGACGTTCTGGATCGGGGTGGATCCCACCAGCCCGGGAACGCCGGACAGGCACTCGACCCCTGACCAGCCCTCGGCGACGCAGCGGGCGACCAGGGCGTCCCAGTCCTCCCCCGCCTGCACGGTCACCCGCACCCGGTCGTCATCGGAGGTCACCTCGACGCCCCGGGTGGCGACGCGCACCACGAGCCCGTCGAACCCGTCGTCGGACACCACGAGGTTGCTGCCGCCGCCGAGCACCAGCACGGGCTCGCCCGCGCGGTCGGCCTCTGCCATGGTGGCGACCAGCTCGTCCTGCGTCTCCGCCTGCGTGAACGCCCGGGCCGGTCCGCCCGTCCGCAGTGTGGTGTACGGGGCGAGCGGCACCCCTGCCAACCGGTCAGCCATCGGTCTCCTCGCACGCGGAACGTCCGACGAACAGGATAGCTATCCGCGGTCCTCGCGCTCCGCCTCGGCTATCGACTCGTCGATCCTCGACGTGGCCGAGCTGCCGTCCCACAGGAGCTGGGAGGCGACCATCGACGGCTCGCCCGAGGGGGTCAGCGCGGTCTCGATCGTCCCGCCGGGCGCGACGTCCTGCTCGACCTCGTCGATCTCTTCGGGCCCGGCGGCCTGGGCGGCCCGCCTGGCGTTCTCCACTCGCGGCCGCGGCATCCCGCCGCCGTGGGCGTCGCCCGCCTTGCCGGGGTCCTGGGTCTGTGCGGCGACGCCTGCGACGTCACCGGTCCGGTCCGCTGCGTTGTCCCGATCTGGGTTGTCTCGATCGCTCACGATCCGACCGCTACCCAGCACCGCCGCGGTCAATCGGCCGGTCAGGCGAGCTGGACCACCGCGCGGGCCTTGGACAGGACGCGGGAGTCGCCGGACTTAGCGGTCAGCGCGACGACGACCCGCTTGTCCTCGCGCTTCTCCTCGACGATCCCGCTGATCGTGATCGTCGCGCCGTTGTCGTCGTCCGGCACCACGACCATGGACGAGAAGCGGACGCCGTACTCCACCACCGCGCCGGGGTCGCCCGCCCAGTCCGTCACGAACCGGCCGCCCTGCGCCATCGTGTACATGCCGTGCGCGATGACGTCGGGCAGGCCGACCGCCTTCGCGTACCGCTCGTTCCAGTGGATGGGGTTGAAGTCGCCGGAGGCGCCGGCGTACCTCACCAGGTCCACCCGGCGGACCCGGTACTCGACGGCCGGGATCTGCTGGCCGGCCTCCACCTCGTCGTACTTGACCGTCGCCGCCATGTCAGGCCGCCCCTCCCCGCTCCACGATGACGTTGTAGGTCCGGCAGACCAGCTCGCCGGAGGTGGTGGAGACGTCGCTGCGCAGAGTCAGGAACTCGTTGCGCCCGACGCTGCGGATCTCCGCGATGGTCGAGGCGCACACCAGCTCGTCGCCCGCGTGGATGGGCCGCTCGTACTCGAACCGCTGCTCGCCGTGCACCACCATCGAGAAGTCGAGCCCGAGCTCGGGGTCGGCGAGCGCGTCACCGGTCCCGAGAAGGCTGAACACGATGGGGAACGTGGGCGGCGCGACGACGTCCGGATGTCCGGCCGCCACGGCGGCCTGCCTGTCGTGGTAGATCGGGTTGGAGTCGCCGATCGCGGTGGCGAACTCGCTTATCTTCACGCGGCTGACCTCGTAGGGCGCGGACGACGCGTACGTCCGCCCGACGAAATCACGGTTCAAAGCCATCGGGCCGGGCTCCTTCTGCTGAGCGGGTAGGCCGTACCGTAACAGAACCCGGAATCGAAGTGCGGACACGACAAACCGGCGTCCCCGTGGGGGAACGCCGGTGTCGGAAGTGCGATGGGGTTCCGAAGTGATGCCTGCGCGGGACCGCGCCGCGTGCCGGAGCCGCGTGCCAGAACCGGCCGCGTGCCGAAACTAACGGGTCTCGCGGTGCGCCCGGTGCGTCTTGCAGTTGGGGCAGTACTTCTTCAGCTCAAGCCGATCCGGGTCGTTGCGCCGGTTCTTCCGCGTGATGTAGTTGCGGTGCTTGCACTCCTGGCAGGCCAGCGTGATCTTCGGCCTAACGTCTGTGGCAGCCACGTGGGAGTGCCTTTCTGCGTTCGGGACTACTGGACAACCCACGCCGGGGCCGCCTTGTGCAGGTGACCCGGGAGGGTAGTAGCGGAGGCCGGACTTGAACCGGCGACACAGCGATTATGAGCCGCTTGCTCTGCCTGACTGAGCTACTCCGCCTCGGCCGGAAACTGGATCCGGCCACGCAAGGATACCCGACCTGTACGGCTATTCGCGCATCGGGATCAGCCATGATCGAAGTCGGTCTTCCCCTGGAGATGAGGCATCCCCACCAAGCCGAAAGCCCCACCCGGCAGCATCAGTCAGAAACACTGCTTGGATAGGACTTCTCGACTAGAGCCCCCAAACGGAATCGAACCGTTGACCTTCTCCTTACCATGGAGACGCTCTGCCGACTGAGCTATAGGGGCGGGTCCGCCAGCCGCTCTCGCGTTGCGGACAGGTGTAACCATACACGGCCACGGCGGCCTACGCGAATTCGAATCACCCCGCGCCGCGGGCCGCTCAGGGCGCGCTCAGGGTGTCGGCAGGACCCCGGACAGGTCGGCCTCCGGCCGGTGCCGGACGGGCACGTCGGCCGTGACGGCGTAGCGGCTGAAGTAGCCCTTGCCCTTGACCGGGATCACGCTGCTCAACGTCACCGTGGCGTCGTACGGCGCGTCCGCGCACTCGGGCAGGCACCAGGTGCCGCTGAGCTTGCCCGCGCCGGTCGCCCGGGTCGGTCCCCAGGTCCGCCAGGTGACCGCGCTCATCGTGCTGAACTCCGAGAGCACGAGGTTCGCCGGCCGCTGGTCGGGCCTGCCCCGCTCGGAGTCCCGGAAGTTGAGCACGTACACCGGCGTCTCGGCCACGGGCTCCGTGGGCGCCGACCCGCAGCCGCCCAGTGCGGCGGCGAGTGCGGCGGCGAGCGCGGCGGCGAGTGCGCTGACGGTGACGAGCAGACGGGCAGGCAGGCGCATCGATTCCCCCTCGGCACTGTGAGTGCCCAGGGCCCGCGCCTGTTACGCCTGTGACCTGGCTACCTGACGGGCGTCGCCGGTCCGGGCGGTCAGCGGGATCACCTCGCACAGGTCGGCGAGGTCGACATACCGGGCGACTTCCTCGACCGACAGGCAGTCGGCGACCACCTGGCCGTGGCGCCGCACCCGCAGCACCTGGCGGTCACGGCGGTACGCGGGAACGATCTCGTAACCGTCCGGTCCCACCCATCGGCTGTCCATGACGGAACAAACTATCGGGTTTTCCCCACGCCTATCTCTCGTCCCACAAGAATCGGCCTTAAGTAGGGTCTTAACCGACCCCAAGTGCCCGGCCGCACAGTGAGCGTGACACACCGCCGTTCCCCCGCTCACGAAGGGCCCCCGATGTCCGACACCCCCAACCTGCTGGGCTTCCGTATCACGCACCGGGCGATGCGGGCCGACTCCCGGCGCCTCGCCGACGTCACCGCCGAGATCGCCGCGGGGCGGCAGCCGTGCGGGCCGGAGCGCGCCGCCGCCATCCGCGAGTACGTCACCAAGCTGTGCCGCGGCATCCACCACCATCACAAGGCGGAGGACGACCGTCTGTGGCCCCTGCTCGTCCGGTCCGCGGGCGCCGAGGTGGACCTGAGCGAGCTGAGCGAGGACCACTCCGAGCTCGACCCGCTGCTGGAGGAGATCCAGTCCGTCGCGGGCGACCCGGCCGAGCTGGCCAAGCCGCTGCGCCGGCTGGCGGACCTGCTCGACGAGCACATCGAGGAGGAGGAGCGCACGATCTTCCCGATCATCATGCGGCACGTGTCCGGCAAGGACTGGGAGGAGCTGGAGCAGTACGTCCGCAAGGGCGGCGACGTGCGCTTCGAGCTGCCGAGGATCGAGCAGCACGCGCGGCCGGAGGAGATGGCGGAGCTGCGCGCGCTGGCCGGGCCCGTCCTGGTCGTCATGCTGGCGGTGCTGCGCCGCGCCCACCGGCGCCGCGAACGCCTCATCTTCGGCGCCGCGTGAGCGCCGCGTCGTCAAGCCCGCGGCGGGCGGCCTCCTCCCAGTGCGGGGAGCCGACCTGCCGGGCGACCTCGGCGGCCCGCAGGTAGTGGGTCTCGGCGTCGCCGGGCCGCCCCAGGAACACCGCCAGGTCGCCGAGCGTGTGCGCCACCGGCCCCAGCGTGACCGAGCCCGAGTGCAGGCCGGCCAGCTCGCCGTCGTACGGCAGGAGCAGCCGGTAGCACTCCCCTGCCACCTCCGGGTCGTCCAGCTTGATCGCGTTGTCCGAGCGGAGAGCCATGAACAAGAGCCAGTAGTAGTCCCGGCGAGGGGCGCGTACGGGAGCCCAGGCCGCGCGGGCCTCCTCCGGGCGGCCGGCGCCGGTGAGCGCCCGCGCGTACAGCTCGCCGGCGTCCTGCGGCAGGCGTTCCCACAGGGCGGCGAGCTCCTCGACCGAGTCGTGGACCCGTCCCGCCGCCAGCTTGACCACGAAGCGGCCGACCACTCCCACCATCGCGCCGTTGGCGTCACCGGTGCTGGCCAGCTGCTCCCCGAGCTGCGAGTAGACGCTCTCGGCCCGCTCGAACTCCCCCCTCACCAGCAGGCGCAGGGCGTCGAGGAAGCCGAGGATGCCGAGGGCCAGGCCGAGCTGGCCGCTCGTCGACAGCTCCATCGCCTTGTCGGCGTGCCGGCGCGCCGTCGTCCAGTCGTTGCGGCCCAGCGCGACCATGAGCAGCGAGAAGTGGCCGAGCGTCTGATAGCCGAGGAGCCCTGCGGCGGCCGAGGCGGCCAGCAGATCGTGCCCGAGCCTCTCCAGTTCGTCCCGCTTGTCGGGAGTCAGACAGACCCAGTAGCGGCCGTTGAGCGCCATGCACCGCAGCCGGGGGTCGCCGAGGGCGTCCGCGATCGCCAGCGCCTCCCCACTGGCCGCCTCGATGCGCTCCGCGTCGTGTCCTTCGAGCACATGGCAGAGGGCGACGAGCATCCGGCAGCGCAGTTCCCCGGCCTCCGCGGGCAACGACTCCTCGATCGCCCGGATGAAATCGGTGTCGAGCACGCGGTCCGGCTGGATGGTCCAGATGACCGGCGCGTCGAGCGAGGACACCGCCCGCGCCACCGCGTCCCGTCCGCCCATCCGGCGGGCCACCGCCAGCGCCCTCGTCCGGTTGCGCACCGCCGTGATCACGTCGCCCGCGTGCGCCTGCGCGGACACCAGACGGCACAGGAGGTCGAGGCGGACGTCCCGATGCGCGTCGTCGGTCCCCTCGCTCAGCAGGTCGAGCGCGCCCAGCGCGCCCTCCAGCAGCGCGGCCGCCTCCCTGTGGGCGTAGAGCGCGGCCGCCTGCCCGGCGGCCCGCGCCGCGTACTCGGCGGCCGTGAGGGCGGTCGCGGTCGTCGCGGCGGCGAGCGCGTGGTGCCCGAGCGCCCCCACGTCGCCGGGGCGCACCCGCTCCAGCGCCGTCAGGACCTTGCCGTGCATCCGCGCCCGGCGCAGCCGCGGGATGTCCTCGTACAACGTCTCGCGGACGAGCACGTGGGCGAACCGGACACGGCCGGGGCGCGGCTCCTCCAGCAGCCCGGACAGCACGCCCGTCTCCAGGCCGTCGAGCACCGTCTCCTCGTCCGCCCCCGGCAGGGCGACCAGCACGTCCGCGTCGGCCTCGCGGCCGAGGACGGCGGCGGTGCGCAGCGTGGTCTGCGCCGTCGCGGGCAGCCGGGCGAGGCGGCGGCGGATGAGGTCGCGCACGCCGGGCGGCAGCGCGTGGGCCGCCGTGGGGCCGTCCACCGCGAGCAGCCGGGCCGTCTCGGTGACGAACAGCGGGTTGCCGCCGGTCCGCTCGGTGATCGTGCGCACCGTGGCCTCGTCGACCTCCGTGCCGGAGCGTGCCATGAGCAGACGGGCCACCTCCGGCTCGGCCAGGCCGCCCAGGGTGATGTGCTCCACCGTCTGCACGGCGAGCGCCGCGGCGGTGGCCGTGAGGTCGTCGCACGCCTCGGCGGGCCGATGCGTCAGCAGGACGAGGACCGGCGTCCGGGTCAGGCGGCCCGCCAGGTGACGCAGGAGCTGAAGGGTCTCCTCGTCGGCACGGTGCACGTCCTCCAGCACGATCAGCAGCGGTCCCGGCACGCCCTCCAGATAGTCGCCCGCCGCCCGCGCCAGCCAGAACTGGCCCACGGGCGCCGCGTCGTCGGTCAGCAGCGGCGCCAGCCGGGCCGCGGTCTCGGGCTCGGGCGGGCAGGTCGCGGACAGCTCCCGCAGCACCTCGCTCCACGCCCAGGCGGGCGGCACGCCGCCGGTCGTCTCGGGACAGCGGCCGACCACGGTCTGCCAGCCGTCCGCGGCCAGGCGCCGCACGAGCGCGTCGGCCAGGGTGCTCTTGCCCGAGCCCGCCTCGCCGCCGAGCCACACGATGCGGAACCCGGCCCCGCCCTGCTCGGCCGCGGCGGCCAACCGCGACAGCTCCGCCGTACGGCCGACCATGCGGGGGGAGACGGGGTCCGGGGCGGGAGCGGGAGCCGGGATCACGAGCTCCGGAACCACAGGCTCCGAGACCAGCGGGGCGGCGTCGAGCGACTCGGCCTGCGCGAGGATGTCCGACTCCAGCGCGCGCAGGGCGGGCCCGGGGTCGACGCCGAGTTGCTCGGCGAGCAGGGCGCGCGTCCGGCGCAGGGCCGCGAGCGCCTCCCCCTGCCGCCCGGCCCGGTAGTAGGCGAGCGCGAGCAGCCGTACGGCGTTCTCCCGCAGGGGATGCGCGGTGAGATGACGCTCCAGCTCCGGGACGACCTCGGCGTGCCGGCCGAGCGCGAGCCCGGCCTCGGCGCGGTATTCCACCGCGACCGCCCGCAGCTCGTCCAGGTGGACCACCTCGGGGAGGGCCCACTCCTCCTCGGTGAACTCCGCGTACGCCGGGCCGGTCCACAGCGCCAGGGCCTCGTCCACGATTTCGAGCGCGTTCGCGGGCCGCCCCTCGGCGAGCAGGCCGGCGGCGGCCTCGACCAGCCGGGGGAAGCGCCAGGCGTCCACGTCGCCGGGCTCCAGCGCCAGGCGGTATCCGGGGGGAGCGCTGACCAGCACGCGGGCGGCGGCGCGGGGGGCGCGGTCCGGCTCCAGGGCCCGCCGCAGGTTCGACACGTAGACCTGGAGCGCGGCCAGCGCGCGCGGCGGCGGCTGCCCTCGCCACAGGTCGTCGACGAACCGGTCGGTCGACACCACGTGCCCCTGGGCGCCCACCAGCCGGGCCAGCACGGCGCGCTGGAGCGAGGTCCCGAGGTCCGCGGGGCGCCCGTCGACCTTTGCCGCAATCCGCCCCAAAACCCGCACTTTTACCATGACGGAGCAAGCATAGGGATCAGGCCGGATAGTGGTAATAACCGAGCAGGTCGTCCAGAACGTTCACGTCGTCCATGCGGATCCGCGTCCCGGTCGCGAACGCGTTGATCATCTTTCCTCCGCCGACGTACACCCCGACGTGGTGGGTCCTGCCCGGCCTGCCGTAGAAGACCAGGTCGCCGGGTCGCGGCACGCCGACCCGGCGCAGCCTGCGGAGGTGGTCGTCGGTGTTGCCGGGGCCGAGCACGTCGTCGCCGAAGGCCAGGCCGTACACCCAGCGGGTGAACCCCGAGCAGTCGAAACCACGCGTCCGGCCCGCCGGGCAGGGCTTGATCGAGCCGCTGTAGCCGCGGCACGTCCCCTTCGACGGTCCCGGCCGCGCCGCGTGCCCCCCGCCCCACGAGTACGGAAGGGAGCCCTGCGCGGCGTACGCGACGGCGACGGCCCGGGACAGTTCCTCGTCGAGCGGCGCCGATCCGGCGGCGGCCAGCGCGACGATCCCTCCGATTAGCAGCCGGCGCTTAACCCCCATGAATCGGGACAATAGCCACCCGTCTTTTTAATGACCATAGAAGCTTTACCCCACTCGATCGACGCGCCGAATGGGGATTGTTACTCTGAGTGCGGCTCAGCTCGTACGTTCATCGGCGTGTCGGTCGAAGCGCTTCGTCGGTCGCCCCGGACCTCCCGTCCCGTTCCCCGGTGGTCCCCGGCGCCAAGGAGAGCGAAGGGAACCACCGTGGAGACGTGGACGGCACAACCCTCTTCCCCCACCCGCTGGTGGGTGCTGGGGCTGCGCGGAGAGCTGGATCTCCACGCGGTGCGGCACCTGCGGGAGCCGCTGCGCACGCAGATCGAGGCCCGCGGCCCGTGGCTGGCCATCGACCTGAGCGAGGTGCGGTTCATCGACACCACGGGCGTGGGGCTGCTCGTGCGTCTGGTGCACAACCTGCGCGAGAGGGACGGCGACCTGGCGCTCATCGCGCCTGGCGGCCAGGTGCTGCGCATCCTGCGCTGGACCAACCTGACCCGGCTGTTCCGCGTCCTCGACACCGCCGACGCCCTCGATTAGCCGACGCCCTCGATCAGTCGGGCAGGATCTGCACCGGCGTGTCGCCGCCTCCCGTCGGGCCGTCGCCGCCTCCCGCCGGACCGTTGCCGCCTGTCGGAGGCGTCACGGACACCAGGCCCCGGCAGCTTCCGCCGCAGCCGCCGAACCGCTCGGCGTTGATCGGCGTGAACTCCGTCGCGGGCACGCCGCGCAGCGCCCGCAGCATCGTGTCCTTCCAGATCGGACCGGGGATGCTGGCGCCGAACACCGAGCCGTAGTAACGACCGCCGATCGTGACGCCGTTCAGCTTGTACTTCGACGTGCCACGGGGGTCGCCGAGGCTGACCGCGCCCGCGAGGTCGGGGGTGAACCCGGCGAACCAGGCGGAGGAGGACATGTCATTGGTCCCCGTCTTGCCCGCCGCATCACGGCCGATGCCCCCCACCGGCGACATCGTGCCCTTGGTGAACACGCCCGACAGGATGTGCGCCGCCGCGTCGGCCACCTCGGGATCGAGGGCCTGCCGGCACTTCGGCTTGTAGTCGGTGCTCTTGCCGGTGCTGTCGGTGACGCGGGTGATCGCCATCGGCGCGCAGTACTTGCCGCGCGCGCCGATCGCGGCGTACGCGGTGGCCACGGTCACCGGGTCCATCTCGTTGATGCCGAGCGTGAACGTCTCGACCTCGTGAAGCGCGGCGCCGTCGGCGCGGTGGATGCCCAGCGACTTGGCCGTCTTGACCACCTCGCAGAGCCCGACGCGGCGCTCCAGCTCCATGAAGAAGGTGTTGACCGAGGCCCAGGTGCCGGTCTGCAGGGTCTTCCAGCCGGGCGACCCCTCGTCGTTGGTAACCGTCCAGCGGGTGTCGCCGACCGCGTCGCCCGCGCAGCTCTCGAACGCCGAGGGGGAGGGCGCGGTGTAGCCGGCGCCCGCGCTGAAGCCGTCGCTGATCTTCATGCCCTGCTTCAACGCGGTGAGCAGGGTGAACGTCTTGAACGTCGAACCGGCCTGGAAACCGATGCCGCCGCCGTGCGCGACGTCGGCCACGAGGTTGTAGGACATCTGGTGCTTGCTCTTGCGCGTGCCGTACGGGCGGCTCGCGGCCATCGCCTTGATCGCTCCGGTGCCGGGCTGGACCAGCGCCTCGGCGGCGACGGGGTTGTCGGACGGGTGGACCCACTTGCTGATCGCCCTGTCGGCGGCGGCCTGCATCGTGGGGTCGATCGTGGTCCTGATGGTCAGCCCGCCGCGGTTGAGGAACGCCAGACGCTGCTTGGCCGTCTTGCCGAAGTCGGCGTTGTTGAGGATCTCGTTGCGCACGTAGACGCAGAAGTACGGGTATTCGCTCGACTCGCAGCCGCCGGGCAGCGGAGTCCCCTTGTAGCCGAGCCTGGCCTTCTTCGCCTCGGCCGCCTGCTCCTCGGTGATCTTGCCGAGCTCGGCCATCCGGTCGAGCACGACGTTGCGCCGTTTCAGCAGCCGGTCGCGGCTGGTCTTGCCCAGGTTGGGGTCGGTGGCGTTGGGGTCCTGCACGGCCCCGGCCAGCGTCGCCGCCTGCGGCAGCGTCAGCTCGCTCGCGCTGATCCCGAAGAACCGCTTGGCCGCCGCCTCGACGCCGTACGCGCCCGCGCCGAAGTAGGCGATGTTGAGGTACTTCTCCAGAATCTGGTCCTTGGAGTACTTCTTCTCCACGCCCATCGCGTAGCGCAGCTCGTTGAGCTTGCGGGCGTAGCTGGCCTCCAGGGCCTTGTTCTTCTCCTCCTCGGTGTCGGCGGCGTTGAGCAGCACCTGCTTGACGTACTGCTGGGTGATCGAGGATCCGCCCTGGGCCACCCCGCCCGACTGCAGGTTCTTCGCCAGGGCGCGGACAGTGCCCTCGATGTCGATCGGGCCGTGGTCGTAGAACCGGTAGTCCTCGATCGAGATGATGGCGGTCTTCATGATGTCGGCCATCTCGTCGAGCGGGACGACCTCGCGGTACTGCTCGTAGAAGCGCGCGATCTCGCGGCCCTTCACGTCCTGGATGACCGAAACCTGCGCCAGCGGGGGTTCGGCCAGGTCCCGGGGCGCGAGGCCCACGTCCTCGACCGCCGACACCAGTCCGACGCCCGCGCCTCCCACCGCCGGCAGCGCGATGCCCGCGACCAGCACGCCCGCCGCCGCTCCCATGGCGGCAAGGCGCAGCACCTTCCCCGTGGCGTTCACTAGATCCTCCCCCAAATGGCTATAGACAAGGTTATGGGGCCGTAAAACGCGATCGACCCCGTAACGAGTGGTTACGGCAGCCGGCCGAGGCCGCGCGCGAGCACGGTCGCCGTCTTGGCGACGACCTTGTCGTCACCGGAGCCGTCGGCCGCCAGGCGATTGGTGTAGATCGCCATGATGATCGGGGCGGCCCCCTTGGCCGGCCAGACGACGGCGATGTCGTTGGCGGTGCCGTACGTGCCGCCGGTGCCGGTCTTGTCGCCGACGATCCACGTCTTGGGCAGACCGGCGCGGATGCGCGCGTCCCCGGTCGTGTTGTCGCGCAGCCACCCGAGCAACCGGGAGCGGTCCTTCGCGCCGAGCGCGTCGCCCGCGGTGAGCGCGCGCAGGTCGCGGGCGATCGACGCGGGCGTGGTCGTGTCCCGCCTCTCCTTGGGCGACCACTCGTTGAGCTCGGTCTCCCACCGGTCCAGCCGCGAGACCGGGTCCTTGAGCGTGCGGAAGTAGCGGGTGAGCCCCTCCGGCCCGCCGATGCGCTTCAGCAGCATGTTGCCGGCGGTGTTGTCGCTGTAGATGATCGCGGCCCGGCACAGCTCGGCGAGGGTCATGCCGTCCTTAACGTGCTTGGCGGTCTCCGGCGAGTACGGCTTCACCTCGTCGGCCGTCCAGCGGACGACCTTCCGCGTCAGCTCGCGGTCGGTGGTGCGGTCCAGCACCGCCGCGGCGGCCACCGCCTTGAAGGTGGACGCCAGCGCGAACCGCTCGCCCGCCCGGTAGCCGATCGTCTTCCCGGTCGCCGTGTCGATCGCGTACGCGCCGATGCGGCCCTTGAAGGACGTCTCCAGCGCGCGCAGCGCGGCGGCCACGTCCGTCCGGGGCGCGGCGGCGGCGGGGGTCGCCGGGGCGGCTCCGACCAGGACGAAGACCGTCATCGCGGCGGCTTTCACCGTCACCGGGTGTCCCATGGCATGTCCTCGCTCTCGTGCGTCGGTGATCTGTCAGACGCAGGAGCAAACCAGAGGGTTCGGAACAAGTCCAATATTCATATGGACACCCGGCCGATATCGGTTCACATATGAACCCAGCTCAGAGCGGCGGCGCGAAGTGGCGACCGGCCGCGACGAGATCGTCCACGGCTCGCGCCGCGGCGGCGAGCCGCTCCCCCGGCGATCCGGAGACGACGACGTGCGGAAGGCCGCGCCGGGACAGCTCGGCGCGCAGCCGCCGGTCCATCTCGTGCCTGACGTGCTCGCCGTCGCGCCAGCCGTCCTGCTCGAAGGGCACGCCGTCGACGGACGTGTGGATCCACAGGTCGTGCCGGGCCCGCTCGTGGACGCGCAGGACGTCCGCGCTCACTGTGCCGAGGTAACGCTCGTGCCACAGGGCGGTGGCGAGCGCGTCGGTGTCGCAGAACAGCACGGGCGACCCGACCCGCGCCGCCGCCTCCTCCCAGCCGAGCTGCCGGTGCGCGATCAGCGTGAACTCCTCCGGCTCCCACTCAAGGTCGTCGAGCCACGGCTCGGGCGCTCCCGCCCTCTTGGCCGCCCGGCGGGCCAGGGCGAGCTTCTCCTCGCAGTAGGTCCTGCCGTACTCGGGCACCCACCGGGTCGCGGACCAGACACCGCCGCGTGCGGCGTAGCGGGCGGCCAGGGCGCGGGCGAGGGTGGTGGTGCCGCTGGACTCGGCTCCGACGACGACCACCCGCCAGGCGAGGTGGGCGCGTACGGCGGGGCTCAGCCAGGGCCACGCGGCCACCGGGTCGTCGCGGACCATCGTCCCGCTGACCGGGTGGCGGTTCCGGTCCGGATCGACCGCCACGTGCGCGCCGCCGAACCTGCGGGCCAGCTCCGGCCCGTACGCCTCGGAGGAGAAGACGGCGTCGACGTCGGGCGCGCCGCCGCCGTGGGCGAGCGCCAGCGCGTGCCGGAACGCCTCGACGTGCGCGGCCCAGACGTCCGGGTCGTCGTAGTCGACCTCGACGTCGTCCACGACCGGCGCCACCACCACGTGCGGCTGCGGATGGGCCTCGCGCAGCCACGCCGTACGCAGGGCGAGCGGGATGCTCTCCACGCTCGAGGCGGCCACGACCACCGTGACCAGCGCGCAATGCTCGGCGGCCGTGTCGACGAGGTGATGGTGGCCGGCGTGCGGCGGATAGAACTTGCCGATCACCAGTCCGTGCGCGTAGCGGGCGCTCACCGCGCCACCGCCGCATCAGGGGTGGGAACCGGCCGGGCGGCCAGGTCGCGCCGCCAGGCGACCAGCCCGGCCACGCACAGCGCGAGGAACAGCACGTAGAGGACGCTGGTGAGATAGAGGTCCTTGTACGCGTAGAGGGGGATGTAGATCAGGTCGACCGCGATCCACAGCCACCACGACTCCACCCGCTTGCGGCACTGGCCGTAGGTCGCCATGAGCGACAGGGCGGTCGTCAGGGCGTCCCAGAACGGGACGGCCGAGTTGGTCCAGGCGGCCAGCGCGGCGGTGAGCAGCCCGGTGACTCCGGCGCCGGCGAGCGCGAGCCACACCCATTCGGCGCGGCCGGTCCTGGTGACCGCGAGCGTGGTCCGCCCGGCCCCGCCGTAGAGCCACTGCCACCAGCCGTACAGGCCGAGGACCACGTAGACGATCTGCAGGCCCGCGTCGGCGTACAGGCCCACGGCCAGGAAGACCAGGCCCAGAAGGACGACGTTCGCGACGCCGATCGGCCAGTTCCAGATGTTCTGGCGGGCCACCAGCCAGACGGTGAGCGCTCCGGTCACGAAGCCGAGCAGCTCCGCCCAGCTCGTCGACACGCCGCCCAGGGTGATGGCGGGCTCCAGGAGGGGCCCCAGCAGATCGGTCAGTGCCACCACGACCTCCTTAATCGTCAGTGTGACGATAACAAGGGATCGCGATCAGGGAAACATGGGTGACGTATCCGGCGGCGGCGCCCACGGCGTACCAGAACAGGTCGGGGGCGTTGAAGGTCGTGCCGAGCGCGAGCCGGGCCAGCGCGCTGTGCGCCGACAGCTCGGCCGGTACGCCGGTGATCTGGGCGAACTCGACCAGCCAGCTCAGGCAGAGCGCCACGGCCGCCACCACGACCGGCCGGGCGCGCGGCGCGGCCACGACGACCAGCGCGTACACGAGGAGGGTGTAGAGGAGGTCGCCCGCGTACTTGGCGACCGCGCCCGGCAGCAGCGCCCGGACCGTCAGGCCCGCGGCCACGACCACCACGGCGGCGGCCAGCGCGGCGAGCCGGCGATGCGGCGAATGCGGCATCCGGGCACCCTATCGGGCCCGGTCGTCAGGGGATCCGGTGGTAGCGCACCCAGATGTCGCCGCCGATGTGCCCGGACAGCCGCAGCACGACGCCGTCGGGATCGGGCGGCACGGGAGAGGTGTTGTGCACGCGTTTGTGCCGGACCCACCCGCCGGAGGTCACCTCGTCGGCGGCGACACGCCAGCCGATCGGGACCCGGATGACGACGTCGCCGAACATCGAGTCGCAGCGGACGATCATGTCGATCTCCCGGTGCGGGCAGTCCGCGTACCGGAAGTCGACCACCGCCGTCCGCCAGGTGCAGTCGAGCGTGATGCGCGGCGGCACCCTCCAGCGCCCGGTCTTCCTGACGGCGCGCGTGCCGCGGGTGAACAGCAGCAGGTCGTCCGCCGGCTCCGAACGCACGTCCGGCGCCCGCGTCCCGGGCAGGTCCGCGACCAGGGCCTCCAGCTCGCCGTACGTGCGTGCGGCGTACAGACGGTCGAGCCGATCGGTCAGTTCGTCCAGGGTGATGCGGCCCTCACCGACGGCGGCGCGCAGCCTGTCCGCGATCCGGTCCCTGTCCCGGTCTCCGGCGCGTAATTCCGCCTGGTCGCCCACGATTGCGCAGTTTAGTAATCGGCATTCCAGGGTCGCCAGTCCACATATCCGAAATAGCGGTAACCGTCAGCCCGAAATGTTATGAGCGCCGGTGAAAAATCATCTCATGGAACGATCTAGCCGGAAAAACGATCGCTAGTTAAACTCCGAGTCAGCTTCGGCCGCCCGTCTCGGGTGGCCGTTCGCCCGTCGCCCAACGGGGAGGGCCCGTGCCCTCCCATGCCCGGGGGCGGCGCGGCTCCTCCACGCCCTGAGCGGCGGGGCCTCACAGGTCTCCATGGAGGTGTCGTGTCGAGGAAGCCCCCACCTGCCTACTTACGGACCACAGCGGTCGTCGCCGGCCTCGGCCTGGTGACGGCGATGATCCCGGCGGCCACCGCTGCCGCCGACCCGAGCCCCACCCCGTCGTGGTCGTGGAGCGCCACGGCCGTGACGGGCGCCGAGCGCGTCCAGGGCGCCAAGTCGCCCAGCGGCCGGCTCGCCAAGAGCGACCCCGCGCTGCTCGCCTCGCAGTCGGCGGAACGGACGAGCGTCGTCGTCAAGCTCGACTACGACTCGCTCGCGGCGTACAAGGGCGGCCTGCCGGGTCTGCCCGGCACCAGCCCGTCGGTCACCGGCAGAGCGCTCAACCCGAAGAGCGGTGACGCGGCGAAATACACCAAGCACATCGAGAGCGTCGAGAACACCTTCCTCGGCGAGCTCGGCAGCAAGATTCCCGGCGCCAGGGTCGGGCAGAAGCTCCGCACGGTCTACGGCGGCGTCGCCCTGACGCTTCCCGCCAACAAGGCCGCCGACCTGCTGAAGCTGCCCGGTGTGGCCGCCGTGCAGGAGGACAAGCGGGAGCAGCCCCTCACCGACTCCAGCCCGGAGTTCATCGGCGCGACCGCCGTCTACAACCGGCTCGGCGGCGCGAAGTCGTCGGGCAAGGGCGTCATCGTCGGCATCCTCGACACCGGCGCGTGGCCGGAGCATCCGTCGTTCGCCGACCCCGGAACGCTTCCGGCTCCCCCGCCGAGGGCGGACGGCACCGCGCGGACGTGCGACTTCGGCGACAACCCGCTGACGCCGGCGGCCGACCCCTTCCGCTGCAACAACAAGCTGATCTCCGGCCAGCCGTTCCTGGAGACGTACAACGCCATCGTGGGCGGGGAGATGTACGGGGACAGCGCCCGTGACTCCAACGGCCATGGGACGCACACCGCCTCCACGTCGGCGGGCGGGCCGGTCGACCACGCCAACCCGCTCGGCATCGACCGCGGCGCGATCCACGGCATCGCGCCCGCGGCGCACGTCGCGGTCTACAAGGTCTGCGGCGCGGAGGGCTGCTACCAGTCCGACTCGGCGGCCGCGGTCGCGCAGGCCATCGCCGACGGCGTGCGGGTCATCAACTTCTCGGTCGGCGGCGGCGCCGACCCCTACAGCGACCCGGTCGAGCTCGCGTTCCTCGACGCGTACGCGGCGGGCGTGTTCGTGTCGGCCTCGGCGGGCAACTCGGGACCGGGCGCGGCGACGACGGACCACCGCGGCCCGTGGGTGACCACCGTGGCGGCCTCGACGCAGAGCCGCACCTTCCAGTCGACGATCACGCTGACCGGCGGCCCGTCGATCAAGGGGGCGTCGATCACGGCGGGCGTCGCCTCGCCGCTGCCCGTGGTGCTCGCGTCGGCTCCGCCGTACAACGACGCGCTGTGCGTCAGCACCCCGCCCCCGGGGCTGTTCACCGGGAAGATCGTCGCCTGTGAGCGCGGCCCGAACCGGGTGCTCAAGGGAGCGCAGGTCAAGAAGGGCGGCGCCGCGGGGATGATCCTGTACAACTCCACCCCGCTCGACGTGATGACCGACAACCACTGGCTGCCGACGGTCCACATCGACAAGCCGGAGACCGACGTGCTGCTCGCCTGGCTGAACTCGCACCCGGGTGGGACGGCGAGCTTCACCCAGGGAGAGAAGGCCACCTGGCAGGGCGACGCGATGACGACGTTCTCCTCGCGCGGCCCGGGCGGCGACTTCCTCAAGCCCGACGTCACCGCGCCCGGCCTGCACATCCTGGCGGGCACCACCCCGACGCCGGAGTCGGAGCTGGAAGGCCCTCCGGGCAACCTGTACCAGGCGATCGCGGGCACCTCGATGTCGTCGCCGCACGTGGCGGGCGCCGGCGCGCTCGTGTTCGCGCTGCACCCCGACTGGACGCCCGGCCAGGTCAAGTCGGCCCTGGAGACCACCGCGACGACCAAGGTCACCAAGCAGGACCGGACCACCCCGGCCGATCCGTTCGACTACGGCGGCGGCCGCATCGACCTGAGCAAGGCGGGCGACGCGGGCCTGACCCTCGACGAGACCGCGGCGAACTACGCCGCCTCGGCCGCCGACCCGCTGAACCGGATCGACCTCAACCTGCCGTCGGTCAACGCGCCCGTCATGCCGGGCGTGATCACCGCCAAGCGCACGCTCGTCAACGCCACCGGCAAGTCGCTGGTCTACGCCGCGTCGGGCACCACCGTCAGCGGGGCGAACATCACCGTGCTGCCGCCGCTGTTCACGGTGAAGCCGGGCAAGAGCCAGAAGATCACGATCGTGATCACGGCGCCGGACCTGCCCGACGGGCAGTACTTCGGCCAGGTGAACCTCAAGCAGGTCGGCGGCAACCGGGAGCAGCACCTGCCGGTGGCCTTCTACCGGCAGGAGGGCGCCGTGCCGATCGACCAGACCTGTGCGCCGAGCACCATCGCCAGGAACACGGGCGAGTCCACCTGCACGGTCACCGTCCAGAACAACACCCTGGAGGACACCGAGGTCACCGCGGTCAGCACACTGGACCTCAAGCTGCGGCTGGGCGGCGTCACCGGCGCGACCAAGATCGGCAGCCAGATCGTGACGGCCAAGAGCACGCTCGCGGGCAGGCAGCCGGACAAGCCGACCATCGCACCCGGCGAGAGCCCGGTGGGCTACCTGCCGCTGTCGGCCTTCGGCATCGCCCCGACCCCCATCGGCGACGAGGAGGCGCTGAACTTCACCGTCCCGGCGTTCACCTACGCCGGACGTACGTTCACCAGGATCGGCGTCGTCTCCAACGGCTACACGGTGGCGGGTGGCACCAACGGCGCGGCGGACATCCAGTTCGCACCGCAGACGCTGCCCGACACGGCCCCGCCGAACGGCGTGCTCGCGTCGTACTGGACCGACCTGAACGGCACCGGGGCGCCGGGCGTCTACGTCGCCTCCCTGACCGACGGGGTGAACAGGTGGATCGTCGTCGAGTGGCAGGTCAACCTGTACGGCACGAACAGCCGCAAGGTCTTCCAGCAGTGGATCGGGCTGGGCGGCGCCGAGGACATCTCGTACGCCTACGACCCCGCCAACCTGCCGGGTGACCCTGGGCCGGAGTACGGCCTGACCGTCGGCGCCGAGAACGCGGAAGGCAACGCCGGCAGCCAGATCAGCGGCCCGCCGACGCAGGACTACCGGATCACCAGCACGCCGGGCGCCCCCGGCGGCACGCTCAGCTACTCCTTCAAGGTCAAGGGCGTGTCCTCGGGCACCGGCAGCGTCACGACCGGCACCTCCACCCCCCAGGTGAAGGGCATCACGGTCGAGGTCGACAAGATCACCGTTCAGTAGGGATCCCCTGGGGCCCGGCGGCGGAGTCCGCCGGGCCCTCCCGTTGCCGCCGGTCAGCGGGCGGAGGCGATCTGGGCGCGTACGGCGGGGCTGAGCCCGGCCAGAAGGCGCTCGGCGCGGCCGTCCGTGGTCGCCCGGAGCAGCGCCGCGGTGACAGGCGGGGGCACGTACTCCAGCACCTGCCGGGCCCGCCGGGTCGTCATCGCCTCGACCAGCCGGATCGCGGCGGGCGTGACGCCGAGCGCGTTGAGGATGTCCGCGGCGACCCGATCGGCCACGTCCGCCAGGATGCCCGCGCCCCGGCTCGCCGGCATCTGCCGCAGCAGCGCGGCCGCTCCCGCCGCGGTCATGTGACCGATTACCCGCCCCGCCTGGCCGGGCGGCAGCAGGGCCAGCACCTCGGCCGCCCGGGACGGATCGTCCGCCATGGCGTCCAGCGCCTGTCCGGCCGCACCGGGCGTCATCGCGGCCAGCGCCGCGGCGGCGCTGCGTGAAGAAGAGCCGCGTGAAGAAGAGCCGCGCGACGGCGGCGGCGACTGTTGCGGCTGTTGCGGCTGCTGGGGTGGAGGTGGCGGCGAGTGGGGCGGCCGCATCGGCGGCGTGGACCGCGGCGAAGCGAGGATCGCCGCCAACCGGCGGTCGAGTTCGGCCGCTCCCGTCCGGAGGCCGGGGTCCTTCCTGAGCAGTCCGGCGATCACGTCGTACAGCGGCCCGGGGTGGCGAGGCCGCGGGAGATCGTCGTTGCAGACGGCGTGCACGGTCGCGTAGGGGTTCTCCCGGCGGAAGGGCGAGTAGCCTTCCAGGGCGCAGAAGAACGTGATGCCGAGCGACCACAGATCGGCGGCCGGTCCCACCGTGCGCCCGTCGATCCGCTCCGGCGCCATGAACTCCGAGGTGCCGAGCAGGGTGCTGCGTGAGGTGAGCCCGCTCTCGCCGACGATGTGGGCGATGCCGAAGTCGACCAGAACCGCCTTGCCGTCGTGCCCCACGACGATGTTGGCCGGCTTGACGTCGCGGTGCAGCACGTGCGCGGCGTGTGCCGCCGTCAGCCCGGCGAGCACCTCGCGTCCCATGGTGGCGATCTCGCGCTCGGACAACCGCCGCCGCCGGATCAGGTCGTCCAGGGAGCCGCCCTCGATGTGGACCATGACGATCCACGGCGAGCCGCCCTCCTCGAAGACGTCGTAGATCCCGGCGATCGCGGGATGCCTGATGCGGGCCAGCGACCGAGCCTCCCGCAGCGCCCTCGCCCGCTGGACCTCGATGCTCTCGCCGTACGGCGTCAGAGCGACTTCCTTGAGCGCGACGAACCGGCCGAGCATCCTGTCCTTCGCGAGCCAGACCGTGCCCATGCCGCCGCGGCCGAGCTGGGACCTCAGCTCGTAACGGTCCCTGATCACGCGCCCCGGACTCGCCATGGGAGCGTCAGTCGTCATCGGGCAGCAGCTCGACTCCCCCGTGACGCTCGGCGCCGGCCCGCGGCACCCGCATGGTCCTGTCGTCCGGCATCCGTCTCAGCTCCTGGTCCTCCAGCGAGTCGTACACGTCGGTCTCGCCGACGGTCTCCGCGCGGGTGCCGGTCGGGCCCGCCGGATACGGCGCGCCGTCCCCGGAGACGTCCACGACCGGCTGGGGACCCGTTTCGCCCGTACGGGACCAGATGCGCCAGACGTCCTGGGAGCGGGCCGAGGGCGGGACGGACGTACCCGGACCGGACGTGCCGGGCGAGGCGAATGTGCCCCGCGCGTCCCGGAACTCGTGCTTCTCGGCCAGCGCGAGGACCTTCTCGTAGTTGCCCGGCCGCTGCATCAGCTTGACCGCGATCGGCAGGCACTCGATCAGGAGGAACAGCAGGAACAGCAGCAGACGGGTGACGCTGAGGCTGGGATCCTTGCCGGTGATCTCGTTCAGCGCCTGGATGCGGATGAGCAGACCGTTGGTCGCCATGTTCTCCGCGTCGAAGGACGCCTGGAGGTCCGCCTGCCGTTTGATCCCCGCGTCGAGCTGCGCCTTCGCCTTGGGCAGGGCCTCCTGCGCGCTGGCGAGGCGGGCCTGCTTGGCCTCCTCGCTACTCGCGCTCAACTCTCGCTTGCGGTTCTCGATCTGCCGGTTGATCAGGTCGATCCGCCGCTTGTCCTTCTCGTACGCGCGCCGGCTGTCCTGTGCGAGAGGACCGTCGCCCTTCTTCGGGCACGAGGGTCCCCCGTACAGCTGGCACTGCCACTCGTCGTAGTGCTTGTCGGCCAGTTTCTGCTGTCTGGCACGCTCGACGGTCAACGCCTTGACGGCCGGGTCCTGTTCGGTGTCGATGGGCACGTCGCCGCCGGAGGAGATGACCTTCTCCAGATCCGCCACCTCCTTGCGGAGTTGGCCGACGTCCTTGCCGACGTTGCCCTGCTGCTGCTGTGCGACGAACGTGTCCGCACGCCGCTGCTTGATTTGCACGATTTGAGCATCAATCTCCGACCGGAAAATCTGCAGCACCAATGGCGTGGAGATGACGAAACCGAGCAGGAGTGCCATGAGAACGCGCGGAACGGCCAGCGGCCAGCGGCGCGGGGCGTCCGCCCTCATCGTGGTGACCAGCCAGCGGTCGAGGCTCAGGATCATCAGGCCCCAGACGAGCGCCGCGATGACCGCCAGGACGACGTTGACGCCCAGGGCGCTGTTCAGGGCGAACGTCATCGAGACCACCGCGAGGACGGCCGTGGTGAGCACGGCGCCGCCGATGCCCTCGAACTTCCCGTACTCCGTCGGGCACCGTTGGAGCACCTCCGGCCGCGCTCCGGACAGCGCAATCAGAAACCGTCTCATGTTTCTCCTCGCCTACGCGGCCCCCACCTGGAGCGCCATATCGCAACCTGGCATTACGCACGCGACGCGGGCTATCGTAGATCCCTGTCGTGCGATTGCGGGGAATTGACAATGATTCGACGCAACGACACAACAAGAAGCCTAGCGTTATGACAAGTCGTCTCTTCGTAGTTGCCGACTAGACATAAAGGGACGTGGGCGACAAATAGGACGATAATCGGAGGATTCGTGCCAGAGCCCGACAAGGCTCTGCTTCGCAAGGCCGTCGCCCGGGCCGTTGCGGGGCTCACCGCCACCGGCCGCCTCACGATCGTCGAGGTCGCAGCCGACGCAATGACCGTCTTCCAGATCCATCGGGACGACAACGGCAGACCTCGCTGCCACTACTGGTCCCTGTCATGGGGCGAACTGGCCTCCGAGCACGGGTGGGCAGAGGAGTCTCCCCGGCAGGCCGTGCTCCGGGCCGCCGACCTGTCGTCCGCCGACGAGGTCGTCCTCGCCTGCTCGTTTCCGGACGGCGCGGAGGCGAGCCGGGTGCTCGGCTGGCTGAGCGAGGCGCGGCCCGCCGCCGTCCACCCCGTCGACGGGCCGGTCACCGCGGTCGTCGAGGACGTCCTGGCCTCCGACCCGCTGACGCGGTCGTACGACCTGGTCGTGATGCGTGCCGACCACCCGGGCGGGCGACTGCGGCTGGGGAGCAAGCAGCTGTTCCCGATCGGCGCCGTCCCAGGCACCCGGGCCGAGGTGACCGTCCGCTGCGAGCCCGGCGACGAGTACGGCACCGCGTTCGCCGTGGTCACCTGGCAGGGCCGCGAGCCCAGGCTGCTGTCGGTGCACAGCGCCAGGCTCACCCCCGGGCGTTACCCGCTGACGGCCGAGCTGGTGCGGCCGGGAAAGGTGCGGTTCACCGGCGTGGGCGAGCTGACGCGCGACCCGCGCGACTGGGGCGACCTCGTCGCCGCGGCGCCGTCGCAGCTGCCGCCCCGGGCCGGACCCACGCATCTGATCTGCGCGGTGGAGGTGTGCGGGCCGGACGCGAAGGTGGAGGAGCGGCTGAGCCGGGTGCGCCAGGTGGTCAGTTTCCTGTCCACCGAGCTGGCCGGCCTCCTGCGGGTCTCCCTCGTGACGTACGGCGCGCACTCCTACGACGACCGATCGGCAGGAGAGCATCCGGTGGAGGTCGCCGCCTGGCAGGTCGCGCCCGAGCACGCTCTGGCCGCTCTGGAGCCGCTGGAGGATCGCGGCGCGATCACCGAGGGCTATCCCTATTACCCGCACGCCGCGCAGCTGGAGGACATGCTGGACGCCGTGGCCCGGCGGCTCTCGACGTCGGAACACACGCGCACGGTCCTGCTCACGGTCGGCGACCGCCCGCCGCATCCGGTGCGCGCGAACCGGTCGTTGATCCTGCCCTGCCCGCACCCGCACGACTGGCAGTCACTCCTGAGTCGCGTGCAGCACCGGCCGGACACCCTGCTCGCCGCGATCTGCGACCGCCGGGACGCCTCCGCGCACCCGGCCTGGCGCCGGCTCGGCGCGAACGCCGTCGCGCATCTCGACGCCCTCGACATCCGGGGGCTGGCCACCGACCTGGGGCTGAGCGCGCCCGCCGCCCTCCCCATCCCGTTCCCCCTCCTCGACGAGACGGAGTGAGACCAGGCATGCAGTCCGATCCGGCGCCGGGACCACCGGCACACGACATCGCCATGTGGGGCGCCCCGGGCAGTGGCAAGACCACGCTTCTGGCCGCCCTGAACATCGCGCTGATGCGGCGGAACGACGACTGGAAGATCATCGGCTCCGACGCCGCCTCGTCCGACTACCTCATCGAGAGAACGAACGCGCTGTCGAGCGGGAAGGTCTTCCCCGAGGCGAGCCAGAGCCTGGAGCACTACCGCTGGACGCTGGTCGGGCCGACCGGGCGGCACAAGCGCCGGTGGTGGCACAGGCTCCGGCCCGCCCCGCCACTGAAGATCGGCATCAGCATGGTCGACGCGCCCGGGGGTCTGTTCAGCGCGGCTCCCCTCCGTACGGGGACCGGCTCCGGAAGTGCCGAGGACCCGCGACGCCGCCTGATGGACAACCTGGTGAAGAGCCGGGGCCTGGTCTTCCTCTTCGACCCCATCCGGGAGTTCGAGCTCGGCGACGCCTTCAACCACCTGCACCCGCCGCTCACCCGCCTGGCCGAGAAGATGCTGGAGACCGGCGAGCTCCGGGACGGGAAGCTTCCCCATCACGTCGCCGTCTGCATCACCAAGTTCGACGACCCCCGCGTGCTCGAGACCGCGGAGAAACTCAACCTGCTCGACCCCGCGCCGGACGACGAGTACGGATTTCCCCGGGTGAGCAGCGAGGACGCCCGGGACCTGTTCCGGGCGCTGTGCGAGGTGTCCGCGAGCGGCAACGCGGACATGGTCGTCAACGCCCTGGACCAGTTCTTCGACCGCACTCGCGTCGAGTTCTTCGTCACCTCGTCGATCGGCTTCTACGTACGGCCGCAGACCAAGACGTTCGACTGGCACGACTACCAGAACCTGCTGCCCGAGGCGGGCAAGGACCTGCGCATCCGGGGACAGGTCCATCCCATCAACGTCGTCGAGCCCATGCTGTGGCTAGGGCAGCGCCTCGCCGCCGGCGGCTCCCGGTGATCGGATTCGAGTGGGCGCTGGAAGGCAAGCGGCCCGGCAGCTATGACGAATACGGTCTACTGAACTGGAGCGACGGACGACTCGATCACGAGGTGTTCGAGAAGCTCAGGGACCGTTACACCGCGGGCACCGCCGTCGACCTGCCACAGGTGACGATCGGGACCGCGAAGATCAGCGAGAACGGGGAGATATCCCATTATGTGGTCCTGGCGATCCGGGAGTGGTCCGGTCACCACGACTTCGCCAACCGCAGGATCGCCTACACCCGCTGGTTCTACGTGCCGTACGAGCAGCTCGTCGATCGGCCCGTGTCGTACACGGCGCTTTACACCGCCTTCGCCGCGTTGCCGCTGGAGCCGCGGCCCCCGCTGACCGTCGACGTGCCCCCGTACGCCCCGGAGGCGGTGTCTCCCGGGCCGGACGCGCTCTCGGCGGCGGCGCTGCTGCTGAACGGCCGGCCGGTGTGCGTGGTGGGCGCCGACGCCGTGCCCATGATCGACCGGCTGCGGTTCGTCGACACCGTCGCGGCGCTGCTGCCGTACGGGACGCGGACCAGGTTCACCGCGGCCACCTGGACCAGCAGCACGACCGAGCACACCATCAAGCTGTCGTTCGCGCGGTACGCCCCCGAGGGAGGGCAGACGGTGGTGTGGGGGCACGCGGCCGAGAGTCTCCGCGACCAGACGGCCTCGAAACTCTGCTACCAGTTCTACACACGGTCCGACGTCCCCGTGGCGACGATGGTCGCAAGGCTCGCCCGCGACACCGAGCCGCTGTCCCTCGAGAAGGACCGGCCCAGGGTGCTCCAACTGGTCGAACTGTCCGGCAGCGCGGTGCCCGAGATCGAACCCTCGCCTGACCCTCCTTCGGCCCCGCCCATGGGTCCCGCGGACACCACGGTGGCGCACCGGAACGGCGCGGGGCAGGCCTTCATCGAGGCGCTGGCCGACGCGCTCAGCTATGCCCCGGACGTCCGCGCCGCGGTCGAGGAACTGGCTCGCACGGGCACGAACCCCACGACGCGGCAGCACATCCAGCGGGTCCTGCTCCAGCGCAACTGCTTCCGCGGCGTCATCGACTCCCGTAGTGACGCGAGCCGCCTCTACGCACGGCTTGTGGACGCGGCCTTTCCGCCCGAGGAGATGGGCAGGCAGTCCACCCAGGACATCGCCGACGCCCTCGTCTGCTCACCCACCACGCCCGAGCCCGTCCGGCGGATGCTCACCTCTCTCCTGGGCGAGCCGCCGCCCGAGCGCCGGTGGACCTGGCGGGCTCTGGACCGGCGAGCGCGTCTGACGGTGACCCTGGCGGGAACGGCCGTGCTCGTCGTGGTGTCCGTCGTGACCGTCTTCCTCACTCTGGGCGACGCGGGCGAATCCTCCCCGGAGCAGTTCTCCCCTCTGCCGGTGGTCGTGCAGGCGCCCGCGGAGCAGCAGTACGCCGCCGAGGCCTTCGCCGAGATGCTCGGCCGCGACGGCTACGCCCCGGCCATCGAGACGATCGATCCCGCGACGGTCACGCCGCGCGCCGACGTGCCGACCGTGACGATCGCCTACGACCTCGACGTCCTCCGGGCGGTCAGCGGCGGTCGGTACTCGGGCAGGGACGTGCGGGGAGAACTCCAGGCCTTGGGCCTCAGCGAACTGGCGGACCTGCGGGTGACCGACCCCGACGTCCTGCTCGTCAACGACGACATCAAGCCCGAGAGGTTCCTCGACCATCCCGAGAAGGGCGAGGAGGTTCTCATCCGCGACACCCTCGGCGCGGAACAGCTGAATGCGCTGCGTGATTGGGGCGTCCAGTTGCGCCCCGAGTCTGCCCAGGAGATCTCGCGCCGGCTCGCGGAGCACTCCGCCGACGCCGCGATCGTTCCGGAGAGCGTGAGCGCGTACGAGGGCTACCGGCGTCCTGATCCGCGGGACCTGCCGCTTCCGCGGCGCAGGCTGGTCGTGCTCGTCAACAGCGCGGCGGGCGACCGGATCCGGCAGGACCTGCTCCAGGTCACCCGGGCGGCGGATCTCGGGCACGCTCCCCCAGGCGACCTCAAGGCGGCCGCGAAGGCCCTCATCGACAGGATCGCTCCGGTGGTGGAACCGGCGACCCTCGAAGAGCCGGCGGAAGGAGGCCGCTCCTTCCCGTACGTTCTCTTCTTCGTGGTGGTCGCCGTCGCCTTCGTGGCGGTGGTGCTGTGGATGTGGCGTCCCGACCGGCTCGGCGACCACTCCCTCAGCCGGAAGCCGTCCAGGAGGGGCAGCAAGTGACCGACCGCGCCGGGTTCGCCGGCTATGACATCCGGGACATGCGGGAGGCCGACGCCGCGCAGGTCCTCGCCATCTACCAAGCGGGGCTCGACAGCGGTGACGCCAGCTTCGAGATCACCGCCCCCACCTGGCAGGCGTTCGACGCCGCGAAGCTGCCCCGCCACCGGCACGTCGCCGTGGACACCACCACCGGGCGGGTGATCGGCTGGGTCGCCGTCAGCGCCGTCTCCGGCCGCTGCGTGTACGCCGGGGTGGTCGAGCACTCCGTCTACGTCGATCCCGCCCACTCCGGCCGGGGAGTCGGGTTGGCGCTGCTGAACGCCCTGATCCGGTCCACCGAGGCCGAGGGCGTATGGACCATTCAGTCGGGCGTCTTCCCCGAGAACACCGCCAGCCTGCGCCTGCACGAGAAGGCCGGCTTCCGCGTCGTCGGCATTCGCCACCACATCGGCCGGCACCACGACCGCTGGCGCGACGTCGTCCTCCTCGAACGCCGCAGCACCGTCACGGGTCTGTGACCGTCATCCGACCGACCGCGGGGGATCTTCATGGAGAACGGAGTGGCGGAGTGGCTCGAGTCGCGAGCGATACCGCTGAACGGCCTGAAACCAGGTGCCGGGACCGCCGACCTCGCGCCGTTCCGCGCCGCACTGGACGGGGTGCGGGTGGTGGGAGTCGGTGAGGCCACCCATGGCAGCCAAGAGTTCTTCCTGCTCAGGCACCGACTGCTGGAGTTCCTGGTCGAGGAGCTGGGCTTCACGACACTCGCGGTGGAGGCCAGCGCGTCGGCGTCCCGGGCCGTGGACGACTACGTGCGGGGCGGCTCCGGTGATCCGGTCGAGGCGCTCGCCGGTCTGGGCTTCTGGACGTTGCACACCGAGGAGATGCTGGCGGTCGTCCAGTGGCTGCGCGACCACAACCGCACCGCTGTGGAGAAGGTCCGGTTCGTGGGGATCGACCCGCAGTATCCGGCGGCCTCGCTGGAGGCCCTGCGTACCTACCTCGGCGATGACGCGCCGGACCTGCTCGACCCCCTCGCTCCCCTCGCCGGCAAGCGCCTGGGCATCGGCCCAGCGCTGGACCGGCGGATCGAAGCCGACGCCCGCCGTGTGGAGGACTTACTGACCGGCCGGACCGCCGGCCTCGGACGGGATGAGGCGCTGGCGCACGCGCGGATCGTGCGGCAGAGCGCGGACCTCGCGAGCCGGCCGTTCCGGCATTCGGACCCCGCCGAGACCGTGAGCGTCGCCCGCGACCGCTATCTCGCCGACAACCTCGGCCTGCTCCTGGCCGACCCGAACGCCAGGATCGCCCTCTGGGCGCACAACGGCCACATCATGAAGGGCAGTCACAGCGGCGGGTCGGTGCCCGCCATGGGCCGGCACCTCGCAGAGCGCCACGGCGAGGCGTACTACGCACTCGGCGTGCTGTTCGGAGAAGGCCGGTTCCGGGCCCGGCGGCCACGGTTCGGAAAGGTGAATCCGTCCAAGCCTCCGGTCACCTTCCGCGTTCCACTCGTCCACAAACCCACGATCGTGGAGGGCCACCTGGCCGCCGCCTCCCCGGGCGAGTATGTGGTCGATCTGCGGTGCGGGCCACGGCCCGAGGCTGTGGCGCAGTGGCTCGGCGATTCCCTGTACATGCGGAGCTACGGCGCGGTGGCGAGGCGGTTCACCTACAAGCTCAGCTACACGTCGACCGTGCTCGCCGAGCACTTCGACGGCATCGCCTTCGTGCCGGAGACCACCGCCTCCACGGCTCTGTAGACGCCGATGTGAAGCCGGCCAAGATATCGATCACCGGAATGTCGGGGACCGGTAAGTCGACCGCGCTGCTGGCCTGGCTGGAGAGCGGACCAACAATCCGTACGGCAAGCGGCCGGAGGAACGAGACGCGATCCTGGAGAACCTGCGCGTCGTCGAGCCGCTGCTGCGGGCTACCGCGACCATGGAGATCGACGCCAGCGCTCCGATAGAGCATGTCGTCCGGCAGCTCGAGGAGCTTGCCGCGGCGCGGGCTCCACGCACGTGATCGGATCAGGGCATGGGCGAGCCGACGCGATGCAGTGTTCCGTCAGGGTCGATGTAGGCGAACTCCCGGAGTCCGTACGGAGTGTCGTGAGGTGCGCCGAGGCGGCCGGCGACGTCCGCCGCGGCCCATTCGGCGTACACGGCATCGGCGTCTGAGACATAGATGTAGACGGCCGCGGCGGTGCGGGCAGGATCGTGCTCATTCCACTCGGTCAGATGGAGCGAAATCGACCCCCGCGCGACGAACCCATACCTGGGGTCCTCTTCGGCTTTCCGCACCGAAAACCCCAGCTGACGGTAACGCTCGAGTGCAGCAGCCAGATCGAGGACAGGGATCACGGGCGCCACCGTCTCGAAGAGAACCTCGCTGTCCATGGCCACCCCTACGGCTGTCGGCATCGGAGTCGATGCGAGGCTATGCGGTGGCCCTGACAATTTCACGGATGCCGACCTATTTCTCGGCGTCGTCGTCCGCACTGCAACAGCCCGTCGCCCGGTGACTGAGAGCGCCGTCAGGATCGTCAGGCAGTCGGGGAGACGAGCCGCCGCCTCCCGCCCCTGAGCCCGCTCGGCGGCCGGGTATGCGGCTGTGGGCCGCTCCCGGCCGCCGGCAGCTCGGGCCGCAGCCTACCCCCATGCCTCACAAGTCACTTCGTCCAAGTCAGGAAGCTCCGGTCGGCCGAACGTGTTCCCCGAGAACCACTCCAGCAGGAACTCGGTCGCGGTCAATCTGATAGCGGGACCCTGATCGTGATGCCGGGGCCAGATAATCACTGGCCAAGCTTCCGGTTCGCCCTCGGTCAGCCAACCGATCAAATCACTGTTGTCGGTGCTTCCCCATTTGAGAAAGCCACCTGGCTCCGGCCAGGCCGCGAGCGGGTACCAGGACGGCCACTCCTTACGAAACTCCCGGTATTGATCCCCAACGTACCGAGCAGCGTCCGCGAAGGACTCGCCACCCGCAGCGCTACGCGGATCAGCCACCGACAGCCACTCCCCGAAGTAGCAGCTCCCGTAACGGTCGACGAGTGCAACGAAATCGGCAGGGAGAGAAGTGCCGAGCTCAGCGAACACCGCTTCCCACGCCGTCTCCCCATGAATGGGCTCGGCAGGAGGCGGAACCAGAGCAATGAGCTTGTTCAAGGCATCGTGCATCCGGCAGACATACACCTGATTGGCCGGGCCTGTACAGAATAGAGAGCCGTCCGCGCCTGGCCGAGATACCTCCGGCGGGTGCCTCGGCTCCGGGTCATCGTCCGCCCGTCGCCCGAGGCCGCAGCCGGTCCGCCGACAAGCCCTGATTTCATCTGCCAGCGGCACCTTCAGCTTTCGCCAGGCTCTCCTACCAGGTACCGGCTCTCAGTAGCGTGGGGTCGTGCACGAACACGCCTCAACGGCACGGCGGGTCCAGTGGCCAGAGCGACGTGCAGACGTCCTGAACGCGTTACAAGCCCTCGGCGACCGCGACTATCAGGAGCAACACTGGCGAGCAGGACACGGGTGGCCAGACCTCACTGCCGCCGTTCACTGGCTGATCGACGACACTTCCATCGACCAAGCCGGCGCACGATCGCTGATCCCCCAACTCTTCCAAAACGAGCGAGAAGCCGACCGCGTGCAACTCGTGGTTGATGCCCTCCTTCGCGTTCTCGATGACCTTGGCCCCATCGCCCCAGACGATGCCTACCTCGACCACCCCGCATGGGTCAGCGTCCTGCACGCGGCCGACGCCGCCCTCCAGGTTCTGGCGCCGGACAAAGAGAACCCGTAACGGCATCCCCGGGCATCAGCGAGATAGTGCGGGTCCGAAACCTCGCGGGAAGAGTCAGCATCGTTGTCCCGTTCCGCGGCGTACACCTGCAGGACCGCCACCAGATCATCTGGACGGGCAGTTCGAACCACACACGCTGCGGCAGCATCCATCACGTGATCAGCATGCCCGGTGGGGCGGTCGACGTCACCACGGTAGCGACCTCGAAGGCAGAGCGACCATTGGTCGAAAGCGCTTCACGACCTGTGGAAACACCCTCGAGATCATTGCACGCATATCGATGGACCGGCGACAGACGGGGGGCTCAGGGCGGCGCCTGGCTGCACAGGCCGGAGAAACAGAAGAGGCCCCGGAGGGCCTCTGAGCTGCTGTTCTGCTGGTGGCAGGTCCAGGGTTCGAACCTGGGTAGGCTGAGCCGACGGTTTTACAGCGCGTGACCATTCTCGGTTGCTCGACGCTCTTGACCTGCGCCGGAAGCTTCTCGCCCGGCCCTTCTCGGCAAGATCATTGCACGCATATTGCACGGCGCGCCATACGGAGACTCAAGGGAAAGACCCCGATGCCGAGCCCGGCAGAGCCCCTTCCATCACCGGCCAGGATCGGTTACGCTCAAACCAGCGTTAAGACCCCGAGGCATGCGCCCCGCGTGACGTCTTCGCTGACCTTGTCGATCCCATTTTTATGGGTATTCGACTTTAGGGTGTTGAGTTTTGTGCTGCCCGAAATCGGGCGCGCAAACTCGGCGCCCTTTCGCTTTTATTGGGCTAGTTACAGCCGTTTCGCTGTATGTGGAGGGGAGGTGATGACAGTGACATGGTCTGCAGTCGCCATCGAGGTAGTGCGGACGGTACGGCTGGCTCTGGCAAGCTGGGGCCGTACCGTCCGCCTGGCGGTCCTGGTTGTGCTCTTCGCACTGATGGGATGCCTATTCACAGCGATCCAACGGTTTCCGCTGATCGCGTGGTGAGGCATCTGACCTCCGTAGCACAGCTTAGGCGGAAGACTGGGCCTCCTGCAGCCTCGCAGGGGTTACGTCCTGCTCGTTATTAGGGCACCGTCGAGCCGTGCTGTCGGCGGCCTGGGGGAGGTGCGGCCTCGCACGCCCCTCCCCCATCCGCGCATCCCGTATGCCGTCGACCCGCTGCGGAGCAGCAGCAGGCCGGCGACGGAGGGGCAAGCCCGTCTTCGCGTGTACGTCAGCCGGTCGCCGTTCCTCGGCCATCGGACGCCAAGGGTGACAGACGGGCTTGAGCTGTAGGAGCTGGTCTGCTGGGCTTGCCCGGGTCGATGGCAGGAGGGATGCGCGGGCTCCTACCTCAGCCACCTGAAACCCGCGCTCTCCAACTGGGCGGGGCATCCCGGAGCCGGAGCGCCCCCGCCGGAGGCACACGACTTGACCTCGTCAGAGAGGTCTGTGGCCGGAACCGTCGAGAAAGTAGAACTCGACAGGAGCGGTGAGCGGGCGGACACGGCGTAAGTACCGCTCGCCCACCAGCGCGTCTTGCCCGAATACCATGAACACGCGATCGGCCTGCACCTTCTGCAAGAGCCATATGCATTCAGCGATTGCCTGCCACTTCGCGGCCGGAACCTTGATGTTCTTGAGCCACTTCGCGTCTCCGACGATGCGCTGGTCAGGCGAGACGAGATCGAACTTCCAAGGGACCTTCCCGCCTACGTTCACAGAGCGCTCCGCCAGCTCCACTCCCCACAGCGCGGAGAAGTATCGGCGTGCATGGTCCTCGAACGTGCGCCAGTCAGAGACACCGGTGATCGGTAAGTCCATGTACTCGACCGTACGGGCCGCCAGAGTCGGGCGCCAGCGGTAGCCCGGTCGGTCGCCTTTTTCCTGGAGCCGCGGCCCGAGCTGCCGCCGGCCGGGACCGGCCCCCGGGCCGCACGCCCGGACGGCGGGCGGGCGAAGGGCCGCAGTGCGGCGGCGCGCAGCGCCGCCGCCTTGATCCTTATAAGAGCAATTCAGCAGAGCAGGATGCAGACCCACGACCGGCGGCCTTCAGTCTGGGATAGCAGCCGAAACCGTGTTGTGGTATGACTGCCGGTGGCGCTCTCCCCGCTACTCAGGAGCGGGGAGAGCGTCCGGGTTCGGCTAGATCAATCGCTCCTGGTCCTCCGCATTACCCCTCCGCAGCCGCGCGAAGTCAAGTAACTCGGTAAGCCGTGCATTGTTCTTGTGCCAGGCCCGAAGAGCGGTCTCACCGAGTAGGACGTAGTGCCAGGTGAGATCAAACCGCTGGCTTTCCGAAAGGTCGTTGATCTGATCCACCCAGGTGAGGGCAGCACGCTGCTTCCGCTGTACGTTCTCATCGCTCAACGCACTCTGTGCTTTCGTTTCAACAACGTATACGTCGGAGTCCGTCCGCACAAGAAAATCTGGTGAGTACTGCGCAGGCATTCCATCTGCCTTCAAGTATGGGCGACGCATGAAGTCATGTCGATACTCGTGAATCTTCACGAAAGCTCGAATCTGTGTGTCCTGATCCGCCCACTCCATAAACAGCCGCTCCAGGCCGCCGTTACGAGTCGGCACAGGCAACTTCGGATAGATTGACTTAGTCACCGTAACCGCACTGGAAGACCGAACGCTGATGGTCTTAACTTCGGACATACGCCTGTAGATGACTTCGGCGCCTTCAAGCTGAAGGTTCTCCTGAGCATCTTCGACTAGGCGGGTGGCAAAGGCTCCAGCGATTTCCATAGCGATATCGTCGAGAAGCAGGATCCGCCAATTCTCGTCGGCCAGCGGATCGTAATACTGACCAAAAAGCCGCTGCCGAATGTAAGTATCCAGCCATGCCGCCAGAAGAGGGCGGTGTATCTGGAAGACGGGATACTTAGAGATCTCGCTGTACTTCTTCGCGCTCCTGGTCAGGTTGCTACCGAGTGCTTCAGAGATTCGCACCGTCATTCTGGACAGATAGTCGTTGTATCCTGTAGCGGTCAGTACACCGCTGTCGACGCGGTAATCGCCATACTGAGTTCCCGTTTGAGCATCCTGAGACACAAATCGATCGCCCTTGCCGATCTGCTCAAGCAGCCAACCGAGTTGGTACTTACTACGCGGCAGCTGCATCGGATCAAGGAAGGGCGTCTGCAGCTCCTCTTCGGCCTCTCGAATTACGATAGGGATATTGAAGTCGTATGAGGAAAAATCCTCCCGAAGATCTACGCTTTCGAGGTCACCAGTCGGATCCGTCCGGTCCCCCTCGTCACCCACCTCGCCAGCCAAGCCGCCGGCTAGGAGCTCATCGTAGAAGTCGGTGAACGCTGGGTGTTCGACAATGAAGAGGACATCGAAGTAGTTAGTGGGCTCCAGCCTCTTCTTAAACCGCTCTCGGGTTTCTCGCTTAAGCTCTTCGATGCGTTCGTCACCGCGCCACATGAGGCGCAAGCCCCGACCAATCGTCTGCTCTAGTAGGATCTGAGCCTGGCTAGAGCGAAGCGGCACTATGACGCAAATGTTATTGACATCAAACCCTTCTCGCAGCATAAGAACGCTTACGATTACTTTTGGCTGCTTGTGCCTATCGATATCGAAGAGCCGTTCACGTGCCGCCTCCCATTCCTTCTTGGACATCTCCCCCTTACGGTTAGAGTCCACGCTGAGAATGTCGTCCTCGCTCAGACCAGTCTGCTTAAGGAACTCAACGACATGGCCGGTGACGCTGGTGTCCTCACAGACAACCAGAAGCTTGGGGTGCTTGTCCGGATCAGTGGCCGCGAACTTCTCTTCCAGGATAGAAAGCTTCTTCAAGCCTGCGCGCAACATCGTGCGCTGTCCGCTTGAGAGCCCACTTGCCTTTCCCTGCTCATCCCGTTCCGCGCGGAAGTCCAGGGGCAGAGAGGCCACTTCCTTACGCTTATCCAGAGCCAAAGCCTTAACAAGGCCAAGACTCATGGCCAGATTTAGATCGAAGTCGACTACGATATGAGGGAAGTACTTTTTTCCCTTATTCCTCCCGGAACCGACCTCATTGTAAGGAGTTGCAGAAAAGTCTATTTGGATGAATCGATGACCCTTGGTAGAGGCGATCTCCGCCAAACTCTTTTGCCACTCAACCTCAGTGACCTCACCCCCTTTGCGCACCTCATGAATGTGATGGGCCTCATCATTGAAGACGAGAAGACGCGACAAGTCCTTGAGACTGTCGAGCGGGCCGCCTCGTACGTAAGCCCGGTCAAGCGCCTCTAGGGAGTTGCCGCTTGTGGTTCCAGGGGTAATCGGGAAAAAGCTTTCGATAGCCGCTTGTGCATCTACTTCTACTCCGGGTGCATCCACGTCCGACACAAACAATGGATCTTCCACGCCAGCAAGCAGGTGCCAGTTTGTAATGGCTATCATTCCGCCGCCGGTAACCTTGCGACCAATCTCGACTTTTGTGACGACAGAAGATTTGAGGAACCCGAAAACTTGCTCTCGGTGATTATCCGGGATGAAAAGGTCGCGATTCTGGTAGATATCGCTTGTCTCGAAGTGCCGCTCTCCTTCGCGCTCTTTGCCGAGGAAAGAGTCAAGCAGACGATCGTAGACGATGAGACCGGGCGTAACGATTAGAAAGTTGCTGGTGAACCGATCGTCTTCAGGCGCAGCTACATGGTTCAAATACTGCCACACCAGAAGAGCATTAAGAACCCAGGTCTTGCCGGTCCCTGTCGCCATTTTTGCGGCGTACTTAGGATGCTGGTGGCGACTGCGCGTTACCTCGCCTAAGACGCCGTCTTCGAGCAGGGCATCAGGTGCTACGGCCTTGTACAGCTCGTAGAGATTTTTGGTGCGCAGGACTTCATGTGCATAGATCACATGCAGAATTGCCGCGCGCTGACCCTCGTGGAAATTGAGCCATCTCAAGGAGCAATAGTCGGGGCCGAACCAGTACCGCAGGAGTTCCGCGGTAGTAGGAGTCACATGATCTAGCAATTCAGGAGAACTGCCACCTACGAGTTCGGCGAGTTGCTCGTTGAGTCGCTGAGCGAGGCCGGTGGCCAGGGGAAAAGAAACACCGTTGCCGCTCATCCGGTCAGCTCCACACCATCGATGATGACCTCTGATTCGAATCCGAACACGTCAACTGCCCGCACGCATACCTTCCGCGTTCCTTCCTTCATGGGCAGCGTGAGACGAGCGTTCGTCACCACGCGAAGAGGATCACCATCATTATCGGTATTCCCTCTATAGTCCTGCCAGACGGAGCGGACAACCTCACCATCATAGTCCGGGTCTACAGCCCAATATTCAATAAGCGACAGCGGTTCAGTGTTTATTACCCCTTGCAGCGCCTTGCGGTTTTTCTCATCGATATTGATCGCCTCTGGAGATAGAAGGACGTAGTTCTCTAGGGAAACACGCAATTCCTCCCCGTCGGGAGAAGCCTTACGCTCCGTCACTCGAGCTTGCAGATACTGCAAGCTCGAGAAGCGAAGGTCGCCTGCGAGCTTCTCCAGACTTCCCCTCTTCTTCAGTCGGTCGAGAAGATCAGGTGGAATCACCAGCACTTCGAGGCGATCGTCGTTGAGTGCGGAAATCTCCTGCCCTATGCTAGCGGAGAAGTTCCAGCCCAATACGATTACCTTGTCGAATCCTCCCATAGTTGAATCTCTGTAACCTTGCGCTCGCCTCAAGGTCGAAGCAGTGGTCAGCTTGGATGGACTATCGGCGTAAACCAGTGTCTTCGTTCCTGGAACACGTCCCAGACTGCCGTTAAGGTTCTCCTCCTGAGGAAGTGGGATCGCGCCAAAAAGACTCAAGACCACTTGTGCCAGGTCGCCGACTCGGAACCTTCGTCCCAGAGTTGAGCGCGCCTGTTCCACTTGATAGTCGCCAATCGCCTGATAAACAAATGGCTTGGCGTCCTGATCAATGAGTCGCTTCCGTGTGATCATCGTTGCGGGCTTGCCCATGTCCGAAGCGATCCAAGACCGCCCTAGCCGCTCGGCCACAGAAACGGTGGTCCCAGATCCGACAAAGAAATCAGCTACGATCGAGTCCTCGTCAGAGGCAGCCAAGATGATACGTTCCAAGATGGCTTCCGGCTTCTGCGTCGCGAAGCGCAGATTCTGGGTCTTGTCGGCCGGCTGCAGCATCGATATGCGCCAGACATCATCGACCGTACGGTGAGTCGAGTCTATATAGATGATGTTTCCGTTTTCATCCTTTGCGTTTACTATGGAGCCCTTTTCGCTCGACCAAACCCGCTTAATTTGACGGACCGGCTTATCGCGTAGCTCCTTCTGTGGATTGAAGATAAAATTATCGCTCTTGCGATAATAAAGAATTACATCATGATTGCGCGGGAAGGTTTTGATATTCCCTTGCATCTTGTTGTAGTACCACCAGGTAATCTCGTTCGTGAAATTATCTTTCCCGAAGATCTCATCGAGTACGAGCTTTACGTAGTGCCCTACGTGCCAGTCCAGGTGGACGAATATTGAGCCCCGATCGGAAAGCAGCTCTCGCATCAGGATCAATCGGGGAGTAATCATTGCGAGGTAAGAGGCAGTGCCGTCCGACCAAGTATCCGAATATGCAAATTGTTCGATGACCGTGGGCTTCTGCTCCAGCGTTGCGCCGGGCAGAGTGATTTTAGAACGGTAGTCTGCCTTGGAATCGAAAGGTGGGTCGATGTATATTAAGTCGATCTTACCCCTCATGGATGGAGTACTTTCGTCGCCGGCCAATAGTGCCGCCATAGCGAGCAAGTTGTCCCCGTAGATAAGCCTGTTGGGCGAATCCCCCAAGGTGGTATCGCGATCAAGGCGAAATAGATCCATCCTCGAAGTGTCTTTGGACGGAATCACTAGCTCGCGCGCCTGTAGGGTGACTTTACTTCGACCCTCTAGGTTCTCGAGAATCCGGGCTGCTTGCTGCTTTCCAGCGGCAACGATATTTGGCAGTGCCTCTAGCAGCGACTTTCCCATGCCCGTTCCGTCCTCTATAGCCGATCCAGCCCATACTGCAAGGCTGCAGGCAGTACCGTAAGCCTTCGATGAGCTTAGTACTGAACCACGGCTTGGTGACGGGGTGCAATAGCTAGAGCTCCGTCCAGCCATCGGGTTTGATCGCAAGGAGACCGGATGTCGCACCACGTCGAGGCTCGTGTCACTGCTACTGACAGGGATGAGGCTGACCGGATCGCGTCGGCCGTCGTGGCTCGGCGTCTGGCGGCCTGTGCTCAGGTAGTTGCGCCCATCTCCTCTACTTACTGGTGGGCCGGTGAGGTTCAGCAGGCTGAGGAGTGGCTGTTGCTCATGAAAACGACCGCTGATCGCTTCGAGGACCTTGCGGCCTGCGTGCGTGAGCTGCACTCGTACGAGGTGCCCGAGATCATCGCGGTGCCGATCGTGCAGGGGACGCCGGATTACCTGGAGTGGATCAGGCGGGAGACGGCCCCAGAGCGCGACGAGTAGCGCGGATGTCGCCGAGTAGTTCACGGGCGGCATGGTCGGGCCGGGCTGCGAGCGCCTTCTCCACCTTGGCGAGGTGTTGCACGCCCCAGGTGGATTCGGTGCGCTGGGCTGCTTCGAGGGCGCGGCGGGCGTAGGCGACTCCCTCGGTCACGTCGCCGATCTGGAGCTGTGCCTGTGCGATGTCGGCGTAGACAACCGACACGCGCTTTTGGTCCTCGTCCTGGCCGAGAGCGGCAAGGGCGGCTTGGCCGGCCTCTGTCACGTGCTGCTCGTCGCCGAGCCGTACATAGGTCGAGAGCTGGAAGGCGGCCATGCGTCCGGCGTCGAGAAAGCGGGTCCATGCGCGCTCGCGGTGGGGCCGGGCTCGGGTGTGGGCTTCCTCCGCTCGCTGCAACAGTTCGACGGCCTGGCCGTCGCCGAGTCCGGCCAGTTCTTCGGCTTCGCGGGCAAGCAACCATGCGCGGGTCGCGTCGTCGCCTTCGGCCGGGAGGAACTGCTGGGCGTGTCGGATGTGCTCGACAGCCTCGGGGCCGCTGACAGCGTACGACCGGTAGGCGTACGTGCATGCCTGGATGACGCGGTGCCCACTCTCCTCGGCGGCCAGGGCGGCGACGCGCTCGAATGAGGCCGACTGCGCGGGCTGCTTGAGGTCCCAGGCGATCCAGGATGCCAGCGTTGCGGCTTCGCCGGCTGTTGCCGCCAGGCGGCGCCGATAGCGCTCGGGCGGGCCGCTTTGGAGCAGGGTGCTCAGCTCGTTGATGTGCGTCGTGAGCCCTTGGTAGATGGTTCGGGCGGGCATGACGTATTCGAGCCGGTGGAAGCCGATGGTGCGCGCTTCGAGTCGTTCGATGGTGTCGTCGTCGAGCATCTGCGGTCCCTTCAGCGCACGGGAAAGGCGTTCCCAGGGGTCCGCGATGGAGGCCGCGGTTTCGGCGGTCATGCCGGCCGCGAGGAGCAGCATCGTTCGTCGGTCCATCCGAGAGTCCAGCCTTCCCACTACCCAGGCCAGCGTCAGAAGGTCGACATCCCATAGGTCGTCGGTCGGACGCGGGCCGATCACCACGCCTTCGACGCTAAGGAGCTGACTCGCTGGCATCCCATCCCGAGAAGGGATAGCGCGACGGGATGAGGCGGTCTCGATGATCTGGGTACGGCCGGACGAGTGGGGGGCGAGTCCGAGAGCGAGCCGGGCTGGGTCGGGCATGCGCAGCCCTTCGGCGATCCGCTCGAACACGTCAAGCGCTGTGACCTGCGCGCTTCCGCGCATGATCTCGCTGACCTTGCCCTGGCTGAGGTTCACGGCAATGCCGATGCGAGTCTGACTCACGCCCGCGTATTGCCTGATAAGCCGGAAAACCTGCCCGATGTTCCGTTTCTTCAGGGCGTCGAGCATTTCAGGGCGCTGCCAGAGGTCGGGCGGGATCATGACCGGTTCCGCCGCTTCTGCGGGCATAAGGCGCTTCCCCTTGCGTCTGCTTGACTGCCTGTATTTCCAAGCTTCCGGGTTGGGGTTAACCCGTCAAGGGATATCGGCATGCCCGGCCGGAATATCGGCGCGGGATGGGTTGAGCGACCTGCAATTACGACCCTTGCCCCATGGTTACGGAGACGGAGAGGTGCGGGGCCTGCCGGGGGAAGGGCTGGCGGCTCGTTCGGCGGGCGTCGGCGGATGCTGAGTACCGGCTTAACGGCGTGATCGTGGAGCTGTCCACGGTCGAGTGTTTCGAGTGCTCGGGCTCGGGCCGTAGGGCGGTGGCGTCATGAGCGCCGATCGGCTCGTGGCGGGCCGTCGCCCCCTGGCCGTTACCGCTGCCCAATGTGCCGAGCGGCTGCGTGTGGAGCTGGAGCAGTACGGCGTGGCCGCCGACGTCCACGAGGGGTACGGACTGGCGCTGGTGTCGGTCTGGGTCGAGCTGGTCGTGTGGACCGATGGCCGCTGGTTCCGCTGGCGCTCGGGCCGTACCTCGACCAGCGGGCGGCCCGTCTACGCCTTCGGCCCGGCCTCCGACGTCGTCACCGCCGCGCGCCGGGTGGCTCACCGGTACGGGCAACTGCGCCAGCAGTACCCCCGTCCGCCGTACCTGGCGGGGAATGCCTCGTGAACGACCTCGACGAGCCGGACCGCCTGCACAGCGCACACGTCCCCATCCGCCGGGGATACTTCCGCAAACTGGAGTGGTGGAAGCCCACACCTGCGCAGCGGGTCCTGGTCCTGGCCTGGACGTGTGACTGTCAGGCCAGGTTCTACGAACTGTGCCAGTCCGGCGGGCTGGCCTACATCCGCCGTACCGTCCAGAAGGACGAAGAACCGGAGATCGCCGAGACTCACCGGTGGTCGGTCCGGCAGGGCTGGGCGACCTGGTTCGACCTGCTGACGGGTGAGGTCCGTTAGGAGCGGCAGTTCGCTGCCCTTGGGTTACGGGCTCCTGTCGGCAATGGGCCTTCGCGCGACACACCTGCACTGCTAGCCTGCATGGCTAGACAGGCATGTTGAATGCGGGGCTCTGATGTCATTTGAATACACTCCTCCCAAGTACGCCCAACTGATCGCCGAGCTTGAACGGCGCATCGAATCAGGCGAATATCCGCCCGGCTCACCGCTGCCGAGCGAACACCAACTCATGGCCGAATTCGGCATGGCGCGGCCCACGGTGGTCAAGGCGCTGGGCGTGCTCCGAGATCAGGGGTGGATCGTCACCCATCAGGGCAAGGGCCGATTCGTACGCGGCCGTCCCGCCATCGCCTCCGGGCGGCAGGTCCGCACGGGCCGGGAGCTGCTCGACCGTAAAGAGATCCAGGTCGGAAGCTCGCTGCTGTCGGCCGGGCCGGTGCCGGCCCCCAACCGCATCGCGGCCTACCTCGACATCACGCCCAAGTCGCCGGTCGTCCTCCGCAAGACCCTCGTCACCCGCGACGACGAAGCGTCTGAGATCTCCTCCACCTGGGTGCCAGCCGATGTGGCCGAAGGTAGCCCGCTGACAGAGGCCGACGACCTCAAGCAGGGCGTACGGCGCTACGTCGAAGCCGCGGCCGGTGTCGAGCTGGACCACATCGTCGAGCACGTGACCGCACGCAACCCCACTCAGGAGGAGCGCGACCTCCTCGGCGTCAAGACCTCGGCCGCGTTACTGGCCGTCTATGCCGTTGCCTGCGACGCGACCGGCAAGCCCTGGGCCGTCGTGGAGACAGTGCTTCCCGGCGATCGTCACGAGCTTGAGGACGCCTACCCGATTAGGTAATCCAACTTTCCCGCCTGAACCCACTTGGACTGCTTGACTAGCCAAGTGGGTTCAGTGCTTAATGGAGAAGCAACTTGGTCAGTCAAGGTGGCTGGCCGGACAAGAAGGGAGGGCGGTAATCATGGCGCTACAGGGACCCATTCCGATCGGCTTCGGCCAGATCTTCCCGTACGGCTGCTACGCCGTGGGCGAGGTCGAGCCGGTCAAGGACTTCGAGGCGTCGAGCAACGGCCGGTTCGTCCAGGCGCGGGACAAGCAGACGGGCGAACTCGTCTGGCAGATCCCCGTGATGGACGCCGACCCGTCGCTCAAGGCCGCGCAGAAGACCGTGGCCGTCAAGATCCTCGCTCCGGTGCAGCCGGTGCCCCCGGCCCCGGTTGCGGGCCTGCCGTTCACGCCGGTCGAGTTCGACGGGCTGACCGTGACCCCCTACGTCAACGGGTCCGGACGGCTCGCCTACTCCATCCGGGCTCGGGAGATGCGCGCTCCTCGCACTCACGCCAAGGCGGCCGGCAACGGCAAGGAGGTGGCGGCGTGACCGGGCGGCCGTACACGCACCTGTCGATGTCGATCGACCCCGGCGAGCGTCCCCGCATCGGCATCTCGTTCTACGCCTCGATCACTCGGGCGCGGGCTCGGGTGCTGGAGTCCGGGAGGCCATACCTGGTCCTGGAGTCCGACGAGGCGGACGTAACCGTCTCGACCACCGGGGCCGGGCCGGTCACCGCCGAAGACCTCGACATCGCGCGGGAGATCTTCAACGCCGCCGCGCGGTACCTGGCCGACTGCGAGCGCATGCACGCCGAACACGCCCAGGCCATCGAATCGGCGGCCTGACGACAAGGACGGGGCCGCTGGAACTGGCATTCCAGCGGCCCCCGGGATCTCTCACACACGCCAATGCCTGAGAGGACACCAAGCCTAATGTTCAAGAAACTCCCCGGCGACGAGGCACGCAACCTCGTCTCCACCACACCGGACACCGCCGTGGTCTTCCGCCCGGCCGTCATGCAGACCCCCGCCATCGTCACCCTGGTTATCTGGCTGTCGCGGCTCGTCGCGGGCCTAGTCCGCCTCGTGGTGCGGCATCCGGTCGCGGTGGCCGTGCCGGTCGGCCTCGGGGTGATCTGGACCCTGTACGGCTGGCGCCTGGCCCTGGTCATGGCCGGATTCCTGCCCTCGGCGGGCCTGTCGTGGCTGCTGCTGGATCGGGCCTCGTTCCTGCGCCTGGTCGGCTGGCCCCTGCTGGCCTGGTGGCGGCTGGTGGCCGTGTACCGGCGGCACTGGCAACCCGTGATGGTCGTCTCCGGCCTCGGGCGGCACATCCGGGGACGCGACTACCTGCCCCGCCTGATCCGGGTGGAGTGCGACGGCTGGGCCGACCGCGTCAGCGTGAAGATGCTCAACGGCCAAGCCGTCACCGACTGGGCCGACCGCATCGAGCACCTGGCCCACGGCTTCGGCGCACCCTCCTGCCGGGTGGCCGTCGCTCGGGCCGGGCGGCTCGTGCTCACCTTCCCCCGGCGTGACCCCCTCGCCGAACCCCTGCCCGCGCTTTCGATCCCTGACGAGGCGTCGGTGGGGCCGGTCGAGATCGGCCGATGCGAGGACGGCACGCCGCTGCGGCTCAAGGTGCACGGCACACACGTCCTCATCGCGGGCGCGACCGGGGCCGGTAAGGGCTCCTACCTGTGGTCGACAATCCGCGGTCTCCTCCCGGCGATGCGGGCTGGGCTGGTGCAGGTCTGGGCGCTCGATCCCAAGCGGATGGAACTGTCCTTCGGCCGGGCACTGTTCGGCAGTCGGTACGCCGCTGATCCGAAGGAGTGCGCCGACCTGCTCGACGAGGCGGTCTCGGTGATGCAGGAGCGGGCCGACCGGTTCGCCGGCCTCCAGCGTTCCCACACGCCGACCTTGGCGGATCCGTTCGTTCTGGTGCTCGTGGACGAGGTGGCGTTCCTGACCGCCTACCAGCCCGACAAGGGCCTCCGTCAGCGGATTACGGCGGCCCTGGCCACCCTGACCACGCAAGGGCGGGCGGTCGGTGTCGGGGTCATGGCGGCCTTGCAGGATCCGCGTAAGGAGGTCATGAACATCCGCAACCTGTTCCCCGACAAGATCGCCCTCCGGCTCGATGAGTCGGAGCAGGTGGACATGGTCCTCGGCGACGGCGCACGGGACCGGGGCGCACTGGCCGACCACATCTCACCGGTCCCCAAGCTGGGTGCGGGCGTCGGCTACGTCCGGCTCGAAACCAGTCCTGATCCGGTGCGCGTGCGGGCCGCGTACGTCTCCGACGCCGACATCTCCGCGATGGTCGCCGAGTTCGCGGGGGAGGGCCGATGATGCGCCTTGCCCACATCCTCGACGGCCTGCGCTGCTCGGGCTGCGGCGCGCTCGATGTGCTCTGGCTCGACCCGGTGCGCGGCATCGTCGAGTGCCACGAGTGCGGAGAGAAAGCCTCCGTCATGGTCGACGGCCTCGGCCCGGCCGACCTCCTCGACCCCGTCGCCGCGTGGGACGGTGACCGGTGACCAACCCGCACGACCGCTCCACACCCCGCGCCGTCCGGATGGCTCAACCATTGGCGCGCGACGTGGTCGAGGAGATCGCCAAGCAGTACGGGGTGTGCATCCGCCCAGTGCCGCTGCGGCGGCAGGACATCCTCACCGGTCAGGTTGAGGTCATCGACGTGCCGTGCGGGGCCACGTTGGAGAGCAAGTGCCCGCCGTGTGCCAAGCGGAACCGGCAGCTTCGGCGGGCGCAGTGCCGGGAGGGCTGGCACCTGGAAGCCGAGCCCGCGAACCTTCCGGACAACGCCGACGACTATCAGCGTCACCTCGTGAAGCTGCGGGCCGACGCCCAAGCCTGGCGGGACGAGGTCGAAAAAGCCGGCGGCGACACCACCGACCTGGACGCCGCCATCGAGGACCTGGACGAGGAGATCAACGCCGCCGGGATGCGCGGCAACGTCCTCGGCCGCACCTCCGGAAAGCGCTCGCGCTCGACCAAGCGGCGGCAGGACGCGCCGGATCTGCCCAAGCGGCAGATGACCAAGACCACGCTCGGGCGGACCTTCACCGGCTCGGACGGCAAGGTCTACCGGCCGTCGATGTTCGTCACGCTCACGCTCCCGTCCTACGGGCGGGTGCTGGAGGGTGCGCCCCTCGACCCGGACACCTACGACTACGCGCGGGCGGCGCGGGACGCGCTGCACTTCTCCAAGCTCGTCGACCGCTTCGTGCAGAACCTCCGCCGCGTCGCCGGATACGACGTGCAGTACTTCGCCACCGTCGAACCTCAGAAGCGGCTCGCACCGCATCTGCACATGGCGATCCGCGGCACGCTGCCCCGTGCGGAGCTGCGGCAGATCATCACCGCGACCTACCACCAAGTGTGGTGGCCCTCCACGGACACCGTCCGTTTCGAGGGTGACCACCTGCCGGTCTGGGAGGACGGGGCCGGCTACCTCGACCCCAACACCGGGGAACTGCTGCCGACCTGGGAACAGGCCCTCGACCGGCTCGACCAGGACGACGAGGCCGAACCCCTGCACGTGCTCCGCTTCGGCGACCAGCTCGACATACAAAGCGTGCTCGCCGGAACACCGGACGCCGACCAGCTCATCCAATACCTGTCCAAGTACCTCACCAAGTCCCTCGGCGACGCGCTCGGCACCGACGACCCGCGCCGGAAGGTTCACGCCGAACGGCTGCTGGAGGCGCTGCGGTTCGAGCCGTGCTCGCCGACCTGCCCGAACTGGCTGCGGTACGGAGTGCAGCCCAAGGGCGCCAAACCAGGGATGGCCCCGGGCCGGTGCAAGGGCAAGGCGCACAAGCCCGACCACCTCGGCTACGCAGGCCGCCGCGTCCTCGTCTCGCGCAAGTGGTCCAACAAGACCCTCACGGAGCACAAACAGGACCGGCGTACCTGGGTCCTGGAAGCCCTCGGCCTGCATGACGAGCCGGTCGACCCCCACCGCTACATCTGGCGGCCCGTCAAGCCGGGAGATCCCGACCTCGCCCCGATCGGCGTACGGCTCCTGCGCTCGGTCCATGAACGGCAGCGCTGGCGTAACCACCTGGCCCGGCTCGAAGCCGAGGCAGACGGCCAAGATCTTTCGGCAACTGAAGGGAGGGCGGCATGAAGAAGGACGACAAGCTGATGACAGTCCCCGAAATCCTCGACGCGCTCGGCGGCATCTCCCGCCGGACCTTCTACCGCTGGCGCGAGATCGGCAAGGCCCCCGAGGGCTTCAAGCTCCCCAACGGCGAGATCCGCATCTACCGCAGCGAGTTCACCGCATGGCTTGAGAGCCTCCGGGAGGCTGCGTGAATACCTCGTATGACGTGAAGTTCTGGGCGATCACTCGGAACGAGTCGAGCAAGACCCCGTCGTACGTCGTCCGCTGGAAGGTCGGCGGTCGGCAGAAGTCGAAGACGTTCAGGACCAAGGCTCTCGCCGAGAATTTCCTGTCCGACCTTCGGCAGGCCGCCAAGCGTGGTGAGCCGTTCGACGTGGAGACGGGCCTTCCCCTGTCGATGCTCCAGGCCAAGAGCGCCCGCACCGTCTTCGACTTCGTCCGGGCCTACATCGAGATGAAGTGGCCTCACGCGGCAGCCAAAAGCCGTGACAGCATGTCCGACGCGCTCGCCACGGCACTTCCGGCGCTGGTGAAGGAACGCCCCGGCTGTCCCGACGCCGAGACGCTGCGGACAGCGCTGCGGAAGTACGCACTCCTACCGGAGGGCAAGCGGCCTGACGCTCCCCCGGCCATGGCTCGGGCCATTCGGTGGTTGGAAGGGGCCTCGCTCGACCTGACCGACCTCGGCGAAACGAAGACGGTACGGCTGGCGCTTGACGCGCTCGCACTTCGCCTCGACGGCAAGGCGGCCAGCGCCAACACGGTTAGGCGTAAGCGGGCCGTCCTGCACGCGGTCTTGGAGTACGCGGTGGAGCTGGAAGAGTTGTCGGCAAATCCGCTGCACCGGATCAAGTGGAAGCCTCCCAAGACGACGGAGACTGTCGACCCTCGGGTCGTGGTCAACCCCCGGCAGGCTCAGGAGCTGCTGACCGCGGTGACCTATGTCGGCAAGCGGGGACGTGGCCGGCGGCTCATGGCCCTGTTCGCCTGCATGTATTACGCGGCCCTTCGCCCCGGTGAGGCCGTCGCCCTGCGCAAGGATGACTGCCACCTTCCGAAGCATGGATGGGGGCGCATTCTCGTCGATGTGTCCCGGCCCGAAGTCAACACTCAGTGGACGGACACCGGCGATGCACATGAGGAACGCGGGCTCAAGCATCGCGGCCGGGACGACGTGCGGCCCGTTCCCATCCCGCCGACCCTGGTCAACATTATTCGGCAACACATTGAGGAGTACGGCCTGAGCGCGGACGGGCGGCTCTTCCAGAGTGAACGCGGTGGAGTGGTCGCGTCGACGGCCTACACGGAGGTGTGGCAGGAAGCCCGCAAGCTCGCCTTCACACCGCCCCAGGTCGCCTCTCCCCTGGTTCGTCGGCCGTACGACCTCCGGCACGCGGCCGTCTCCCTGTGGCTCAACGCGGGCGTCCCGGCCCCCGACGTAGCTGAGCGGGCTGGGCACAGCGTTGACGTCCTCCTACGGGTCTACGCGAAGTGCCTCGACGGCCAACAGGAGATCGCCAACCGGAGAATTGACGACGCCCTGGCAGCGTGACCGCCAAAACCTGGTCGCCAACTTCGGCTGATTTTGTCAGCCTCTCCCGCTACCAGCAGAACAGCGATCCGCGTGAACGGCTATGGCGTGCCTCCGCTCCTTGGTAATGGAACGGAGGCACGCTGCCACATCTACCGTGAGCGCCGGACTCTCCAGGAGCGAGTGCAGGCCCCACAGCCGAGGGCACGGTCGATGTACTCGTCCGTGTCGATTCGGTGGACCTCAAGCACCGCGTAGGACGCGCATCTCGGGCAGAGCTCATCCGGCCACTTCGGATCAAGGAGAAAGATTTTGTCCATTTCCCGGTAGCACCTACAACCCGGGCGACACTTACCCGGGCGACGCTTGCACCGTCCTCCACGCATGGCACTTCCCTCCGTTCTCTCCGTCGACATAACGGCATTCGGAGAGCCGGGCACCGCTGCTCCGGGGCGGAACAGTCGCTCAAGCGGGCGGATCTCGTGATTGTCGGAGACTTCTCCCCGACCCCCTTTCTCGCGACGATCGTGCCATAAGGGAAGGGCCTCTGACTAGACCTCAACGAAAAGTAATACCGTTCTTACGCCGCAGAGAGACGGCCATCTAGCGCGTAAATCCAGGAAAGCTACCTTCATTTAGCGCGTAAAGCCAGGGAGAGGCATTCTCCAACGCGTGAAACAACTTGCGGAGATAAACACAACGTGTGGGATAAACATCAGCGAGGGTGGCTTCATGAGGCGACCGAGGGTAGAGGGCGGGTCACGGCACAAGCGTGACCAGGTCTCCAAGGCTCACCAAGCACAGCCGACTTCCGTTGGTCCCCCGACAGCAGGCAACGCCCTCGGCGACATCGCAACCCAGGCCATGGAGCCCTGCTGCTCAGCCAATATGCGGCGTGTTCCTACCGGTCAGGTGATGCCTGATACGCAGAGCCATCGAGCGGTCCATCGGCAGGACCTGGACCCGGTCCCGGGGCACCCAGCGAACCTCTGTCGACTCGCTGCTCGGGGTGGGCTTGCCGGCTACGGCGCGGGCGGTGAGCACGATGGAGAACTCCTGCCGAGCCTCGCCGTTGCTGGTGTAGAGGATCACGTGCCTGGGATCGGTATAGATGCCGACCAGGCCCGTGATCTCGCACAGCACTCCGGTCTCTTCGAGAGACTCCCGTACCGCGGCTTGCGGGAGGGACTCACCGAGGTCGATCGCACCGCCGGGGACGGCCCAGTTGCCGTTGTCACTTTGGCGGATCATGAGGATGTCGCCGGCCTCGTTGGTGACGACGACGTTGACGGACGGCACGAGGCTGTTCGGAGCGGGGGCGTCGGGGTCGTCGTAGAAGTCGATCCGTCGCGCCATGGTCACGACACTACCGATGCGGGAACTCTCCCGCCCTGCAAGCCTGTCCAGGAAGGGGCTGATCGCGCCCCCATCGGCTCATGCGTAAGCCTGGCGCATGACTGCTGCGAAACAGCCTGCGCGACCTGCGGAGACGCCGCCAAGATCATTGCGCGTATATTGCGCAACCCCCGACAGACGGCCGCTCAGGGCGGCCTACGGCTGCATAGGCCCGGAAAGCAGAAGAGGCCCCGGAGGGCCTCTGAGCTGCTGTTCTGCTGGTGGCAGGTCCAGGGTTCGAACCTGGGTAGGCTGAGCCGACGGTTTTACAGACCGCTCCCTTTGGCCACTCGGGCAACCTGCCTTGTCTTCCGCTCGCTGCGGCGACAGGTAGAAGAATAGCGGACTTCCCGGGTGCACGTGACATGGGTTCCGGCGCGGCCCCCTCGCATGATCATCCGCCGGAAAACCGGGAGCGGGCGCGGCAGGCGGGCGGCCATAGTGGGACGGTGATCAGACAGGCTGAGCCGGCGGATCTCGCGGCCCTGGCGAAGATCGAGACAGCGGCGGACGGGATGTTCGTGCCGCTCGGCATCGTCTTCCCGCCGGGCACCACGGTGATCGAAGGGTGCGACGATCCCGGGCGTGTGATCGTGGCGGGCCGGCCGCCGGTGGGGTTCGCCCTGGTCGGGATGGTCGACGGGCTGACCCACCTCGAACAGATCGCCGTACATCCCGATCACGGCAACCGTGGGATCGGGACCCGGCTCCTCGACGCCGTCTGCGCGGCGGCCACTCGGGCCGGTACCGCCGCGGTGACGCTGACGACGTTCCGGGACGTGCCGTGGAACGCCCCCTGGTACGCCCGGCGCGGCTTCCACGTCGTACGACCTGACGAGTGGGGGCCGGAACTCACCGGGCTCGTCGAGCACGAACGGTCCCTCGGCATAGAGGTGGCGCCCCGCGTCGTCATGAGGAAGGACCTCTGATCACATCGGCGCCCACTAATCTCGAAGGGCAACGGAGAGAGGACACGGACACCGATGGCCGACAGCAGTTTCGACGTGGTGAGCAAGATCGACCGGCAGGAGGTCGACAACGCCCTGAACCAGACGGTCAAGGAGGTCGGGCACCGCTTCGACTTCAAGGGCACCGGCGCGAGCATCTCCTGGTCGGGGCAGAAGGACATCGAGATCAAGGCGAACAGCGAGGAGCGGGCCAACGCCGTGCTCGACGTCTTCAAGGACAAGGTCGTCAAGCGCAACCTGTCCCTCAAGATCCTGGACGCGGGCGAGCCGAAGCTGTCCGGCAAGGAGTACCGCCTGATGGTGTCCCTCAAGGAGGGCATCGACCAGGAGAACGCCAAGAAGATCTCCAAGCTGATCCGGGACGAGGGCCCGAAGGGCGTGAAGGCGCAGATCCAGGGTGAGGAACTCCGGGTCAGCTCCAAGAAGAAGGACGACCTCCAGGAGGTGATCTCCCTGCTCAAGGGCAAGGACCTGGACATCGCCCTTCAGTTCGTCAACTACCGGTGATACGCCTCACACCTGACACACGATCAAGGCCCTGACCTGCGGGTTCAGGGCCTTTGTCGGCTTTGGCCACCCCCGCGCCATGACCATTTGGTTGCCCGAAGCAACGATCATTATATGATTGCTTAGGGAAACTAAGTTTGATCGCACGGGGAAGGACTTCGATGGCGAATCCGATGACCAAGGAGACGCCGCCAGGAACGGCGGCCCCGGGAATGACGCACCGGGAGATCCTGGAGGCGCTCTCGGGGCTGCTGCTCGGAATGTTCGTCGCGATCCTGTCGTCGACCGTCGTGGCGAACGCGCTTCCCACCATCATGGTGGAGCTGAAGGCGGACGAGACGACCTACACCTGGGTGATCACCGCGACCCTGCTCGCGGCGACGGTCTCGACGCCGATCTGGGGCAAGCTGGCCGACCTGACGAGCAAGAAGGTGCTCATCCAGATCGGCCTGACCGTGTACGTGATCGGGTCCATCATCGCCGGCCTGTCGCAGAACCCCACGATGCTGATCTCGGCGCGGGTGGTGCAGGGCCTGGGCGTCGGCGGCCTCACCGCGCTCTCCCAGGTCATCATGGCGGCGATGATCCCGCCGCGCGAGCGGGGGCGCTACTCGGGCTACCTGGGGGCGGTGTTCGCGGTCGCCACGATCGGCGGCCCGCTGATCGGCGGCCTCATCGTGGACACCGACTGGCTCGGCTGGCGCTGGTGCTTCTACGTCGGCGTGCCGTTCGCGATCATCTCGCTCATCGTGCTGCAGAAGACCCTGCACCTGCCCGTGGTCAAGCGCGAGGTGCGCATCGACTGGGGCGGCGCCATCCTCATCGCCGCCTCGGTCTCGCTGCTGCTGATCTGGGTGTCCTTCGCGGGCAACAAGTACGACTGGCTGTCGTGGCAGACCGGCGCGATGGTCGGCGGGGCCGTCGTCCTCGCGGCGCTGTTCCTCCTGGTCGAGACGAAGGCCAGTGAGCCCATCGTCCCGCTGCGCCTGTTCCGGATGCGGACGGTCAGCCTCTCCGTGGTCGCCAGCGTGCTGGTCGGCGTGGCCATGTTCGGCGCGACGACCTTCCTCAGCCAGTACTTCCAGCTCGCCCGTGGTGAGACGCCCACGGTGGCCGGCCTCATGACGCTGCCGATGATCCTCGGCCTGGCGCTCTCCTCGACTATTTCCGGGCAGATCATCACGCGCAGCGGCCGCTGGAAGGTCTTCCTGGTCTCCGGCACGTTCTTCCTCACCGCCGGCTTCGCGCTCATGGGCACGCTGCGGTACGACACCGACTACTGGATCGTGGCCGTCTTCATGTTCCTCGTCGGCGTGGGCGTGGGCATGAGCCAGCAGAACCTCGTGCTCGCCGTGCAGAACGAGGTGCGGGCGGAGGACCTCGGCGCGGGCAGCTCGGTGGTCGCGTTCTTCCGGTCCCTCGGCGGCGCGATCGGCGTGTCGGCGCTGGGCGCCGTGATGGTCCACCGCGTCAAGAACTACCTGGAGGAGGGCCTGTCGGCGCTGGGCGTCAGCGGGACCGGGGGCGACAGCGGCGCGATCCCCGACCTCGCCGCGATGCCCGCCCCGATCCGCGCCGTCGTCGAGAGCGCGTACGGCCACGGCGTCGGCGACCTGTTCCTCTACGCCGCGCCGGCCGCCTTCCTCGCGCTGATCGCCGTGCTGTTCATCAAGGAGATCCCGCTGCGGACCAGCGCGATCAGCGTCCGCGCCGACGCGCGGGAACCCGACGAGACCCTCACCCCCGAGATCTCCCACCAGCGCAACGGCGCCGCGCCCGGACGTCACGCGCAGCGCGACAGGCAGCGGCCGATCACGACCGGCGCCGAGGTCGCCTCGCCGAACGGTCACGCCCTCACGCAACCCCTGAACGCGCAGCCCCTGAACGCGCAGGTCCTCACCGCCACGCAGGCCCAGCCGTACGCCGCCGTCGCCACGGAGACGCACGGCCCGGACGGCGTGGAGATCCGCGGGTTCGTCAAGGGCCAGGACGGCGTGCCCGTGGGCCGCGCCACGCTCACGCTGATCGATGTACGCGGCCACCAGCTCGGCCGTACGGTCACCCGGGACGACGGGGGCTACGCGCTCCAGACGCCGGGCGGCGGGACGTACGTGCTGATCGCGTCGGCGGGCGACCGGGAGCCGCAGGTCGCGACACTGGTCGTGGGCGACCAGCCGGTGGACTTCGACATGGTGCTCGCGGCCTCGGGCCGGCTCGTCGGCACCGTACGCGGGACGGACGGTGCGCCGGTCGCCGAGGCGGTGGTCGTCGTGACCGACGTGCGCGGCGAGGTCGTGGCCACGAGCGCGACCGACGCCGAGGGCGGCTTCACCTTCTCCGGCATCGTGGCCGGCACCTACACGCTCACGGTCAGCGGCGCGGCGTACCGCCCGGCCGCCGTCCCCGTCGAGGTGCTGGGCACCGGCCAGACCCGGCACGACGTCGTGCTGCTGCCCGGCGCACGGGTGCGGGGCACGGTCCGCGTCAAGGACGGCGTGCCGCTGGCCGACGCCAGGGTCACGCTGCTCGACGCCGCGGGCAACGTGGTGGGCGTGGCGACCACCGCCGAGGACGGCGAGTACGCCTTCACCGACCTCACCGGCGGGCAGTACACCATCGTCGCCAGCGGCTACCCGCCCGTGGCGAGCACGCTGAATCTGGGCGGCCAGGGCGACGAGCCGTACGACGTGTGGCTGGGACACGAGCGATGAGCGTCTCGGAGACGGTCCCCGGGGGGCTGCACGCCATGGTCCTCAGCAAGGACGGCTGGGCCGTCCAGCACGCGGTCGTCACGGTGACGGACACGACCGGCCGCCAGGTGGCGCGGGCGGAGGCGGACGCCGACGGGCAGGTCGCCACCGCCCCGCTGCGGCCGGGCGTGTACACGGTGGTCGCGACCGCGATCGGGTACGCGCCGGCCGCGTCCACCGCGATCGCGACCGCCTCGGGCGCCGCCGAGGCCGGCACGCTGGTGCTGGCCCGGCAGGGCGGCACCGAGCTCCCGCCGCCCGGCGTGTGGATGATCGACGTCGAACACTCGAAGATCTCGGCCACGGCCCGACATCTCGGTCTCAGCAGCGTGCAGGGGCGGTTCACCGAGTTCTCCGGCCGGATCGACATGGGCGCCACGCCGGAGGAGTCGTCCGTGGTCGCCGAGATCGTCGCCGAATCCATCGACACGGGCAGCCGGATGCGCGATGATCACCTGCGGTCCGCGGACTTCCTCGACGTCCCGGTGCACCCGGTGATCACCTACCGGAGCACCGGGCTGTCGCCGGCGGGCCCGGACCGGTGGACGGTACACGGCGTGCTGACGCTTAGCGGCGTCAGCCGCCCTGTCGATCTCGACATGACGTACCTGGGCACCGGCCCGGACCTGTGGGGCGGGCTGCGGGCGGCCTTCCACGCGGTCACCGAGTTGCGCCGCGAGGACTTCGCGATGACCTACAACCAGGTCGTCCAGGCCGGGATCTCGCTGATCGGCGCGACACTGAAGGTAGAGCTGGACATCCAGGCGGTGCGCGGCTGAACGCCCTGCCCACCGCAGGCGGAAGGAGGCAGGCCATGACGCAGGCGGAGATCGCTCCCCGACCGCCGACGGCCGGCGAGCGCGAGGCGTACTGCGCGGTCGAGCGGCAGCTCGCCATCCTGCTCCGGCGCGCCAAGGCGTTCTCCGCCGGCATGGGGCGCAAGGTGCATCCCGAGCTCGACCCCGGCGCGTACGGCCTGCTGGTCCGCATCGACCAGAGCTCGCCGATGCGGTCCAGCGACCTGGCCGCCTACCTCCGGGTCGGCCGGGCGACGATCAGCCGCCAGCTCAAGGTGCTGGAGGAGCTGGGGCTGATCAGCCGGAGTCCCGACCCGGAGGACGGCCGGGCCCACCTGCTGGCCCTCACGCCCGAGGGCCGCAAACGGCTCGACGACGCGCGGGCCGCCCGCGAGGGCCAATTGCGCACGCTGCTGGCCGCCTGGCCGGAGGAGGACGTGCGGCTGCTCGCGCGGATGCTCGAACGGTTCAACGTGCTCACGGAAGGCCTGAATCCCTGACACCAGGTTTCACAGACGTTACTGGCTCCGACCCATGCGGTGGCCAATCCGTCATAAGGGGCGCTTAAACTGCGCCTCAGACGTTTTCGCACCACAGCAAGGAGGCCGGTGTGGCTCCCTGGTCCACCTATCGGAAAGCGGCGAGCATCGGCGCGGCGGTGCTGGCGACGGCGCTCGCCGTGTCCGCCTGCGGGAGCGACTCCGCCGATTCGGGCACGGCGACGGCCTCGGCCGCCCCGGGCGGCGTCGCCCTCGTGAACGCCGGAAAGATCACGACCTGCACGAACATCCCGTACGAGCCGTTCCAGTTCAACCAGGGCGACAAGGTCGTCGGGTTCGACGTGGACATCGTCGACCTGGTCGCCAAGAAGCTGGGCGTGACCCAGGACATCGTCGACATCGACTTCGCGGCGATCAAGAGCGGCGCCGCCCTGAACGCCCGCAAGTGCGACGTGGCCGCCGCCGGTATGACGATCACGCCGGAGCGGCAGCAGAACCTGCTCTTCTCCGAGCCGTACTTCGACGCCACCCAGGCGCTGATGGCCAAGAAGGGCAGCGGGATCACCTCGCTGGACGACGTCAAGGCCAAGAACCTCAAGCTGGGCGCGCAGGCGTCCACGACCGGCCTCGACTACGTCAAGAAGCAGGGCTTCGAGCCGATCGAGTTCGCCGACTCGCCCAAGGAGCTGCTCGGCCTGCAGACCGGCCAGGCGGACGTGATCGTGCAGGACCTCCCGGTCGTGCTGACCTGGCTGAAGAAGGGCGACGTCGGCGACAAGTTCGAGCACGTCGCGAGCCTCGACACCGGTGAGCAGTACGGCATCGGCATGAAGAAGGACAACGAGGCGCTCAAGAAGGTCGTCGACGAGGTCATCGCCGCCGCGAAGTCCGACGGCACCTACAACGAGATCTACAAGAAGTGGTTCGGCACCGAGCCCGGCGCCACGGCCGGTGACGGTTCGGGCGCCGAGAGCCCGGCTGAGACCGGAACCGAGTCGCCCGCCGCCGGATCATGAGTGCTGTGAGCGAACAGCAGGACGCCGCCGCCGCTGAGCCCCGCAAGGGGCTCAGCCCGCGCAAGAAGCAGCGCATCAGCCGGGGTGTCCAGTACGCCGTGCTGGTGGTGATCGTCGGCGTCCTGGCCGCCCTGGCCGACTGGGCAGCGATCCGCCAGTCGTTCTTCAACCTCGACGTCGCCCGTCAGGGCCTGCCCGACCTGTTCACGGTGGCGCTGCGCAACACCGTCATCTACACGGTGTCGGGCTTCGTCCTCGGGTTCGTCCTGGGTCTGGTGCTGGCCCTGATGCGGCTGTCCTCGGTCGCGCCGTACCGGTGGCTGTCGGCGGTCTACATCGAGATCTTCCGCGGTCTGCCGATGCTGCTCATCTTCCTGCTGATCGGCAGCCTGCCGCTGGCGTTCCCCGGCTTCGAACTGCCCGGCGGAGTGTACGGCAGCGCCGCGCTGGGGCTCGGCGTCGTCTCGGCGGCGTACATGGCGGAGAACTTCCGGGCGGGCATCCAGGCGGTGCCGAAGGGGCAGATGGAGGCGGCGCGTTCGCTCGGCATGCCGCACATGCGGGCGATGATCTCGATCGTCATCCCGCAGGCCATCCGGATCGTGCTGCCGCCGCTCACCAACCAGCTCGTCACGCTGCTGAAGGACTCCTCGCTCGTGCTGATCCTCGGCGTCACGGCCGCGCAGGTCGAGCTGGCGAAGTTCGGCAACGACCAGTCCTCCACCCACGCCAACCCCACGCCGATCCTCGCGACCGGCCTGACGTACCTGCTGATCACGATCCCCCTCGGGTACGTCGCGAGGCGGCTGGAAGCACGTCAGGGAGCGCACCGATGAGCGCCGTCGAGATCAGGAACCTGCACAAGTCGTTCGGCAGCCTGGAAGTGCTGCGCGGCATCGACTTCACGGTCGAGAGCGGCCAGGTCGTCTGCGTCATCGGGCCGTCCGGTTCGGGCAAGTCGACGCTGCTGCGGTGCGTGAACCTGCTGGAGCAGCCCACCTCGGGTCAGGTGATCGTGAACGGCGTCGACCTGACCGATCCGGACGTGGACATCGACGCCGCCCGGCGGCACATCGGCATGGTGTTCCAGCAGTTCAACCTGTTCCCGCACCTGACCGTGCGGCGCAACGTCACGATCGCGCAGGAGCGGGTGCTCAAGCGGCGCAAGGACGAGTGCGAGCGCGTCGCCCGGGAGAACCTGGAGAAGGTCGGTCTCATCGAGAAGATCGACGCCTACCCGCCCCAGCTGTCGGGCGGCCAGCAGCAGCGGGTGGCGATCGCCCGCGCGCTCGCCATGAACCCCTCGCTGATGCTGTTCGACGAGCCGACCTCGGCGCTCGACCCCGAGCTGGTCGGCGACGTGCTGTCGGTCATGCGGCAGCTCGCGGAGGACGGCATGACGATGCTGGTCGTCACCCACGAGATGGGATTCGCCCGCGAGGTCGCCGACCGCGTGGTGTTCATGGACGGCGGCGTGATCGTCGAGGACGGGCCGCCCGAGCAGGTCATCGCGGACCCGCAGCACGAGCGGACCCGCGGATTCCTGAGCCGCGTGCTGCATCCCGGCGTCTGACGCGGACGACACGAGACGAGGCGGGGCCGTCGCGGGCGCCCGCCTCGTCTCGTCTCCGTGCCCGCCTCGTCTCCGCGCCCGGCCCCGTCGTGGCCCATTCGTGACAGAACCTTCCGTCGTCGCACCGCATCTATCCAGGCGAGACGAAAGGCACTCCGATGAGACAGCCCGCGATCCTCGCCCTCTCGGCGGCGGCCACCATGGCGCTGACCACCCTCGCCGGCGCCGCACAGGCGGAGGCGCGTACGGGAGCCGCCTCCGCCACGGCGGCCTCCGCGTCCCCCGTCCGGTACGCCTGGCTGAAGTCCTGCCACAAGAAGGACAACTACTACCCCTGCGGCTCGTGGCACCTGCTGCTCCGCGACGGCCGTGACAGCGTGCTCAAGGACGCCGCGGTGTTCCCCCGCACGGCCAAGGGGAAGATCGACAAGCAGTCCCACGCGCCTGTCTCAGTGAGCGGCGACGGGCGGCACGTGTCGTACTTCCGGCAGAAGGACGGCATGCTCGTCGTCCGCGACGTCACCACGAACAAGGTCCGCGTGCTCCCCCGCGCGGTGTCGAAGCCGCCCAAGGGCATCGGCACGGGCGACCTCGCCACGACCCTGTCACGGGACGGCGGCCTGCTCACGATCGACTACTACGACGAGAACGACAAGGCGCCGTCCCTCCTCGTGAACGTGCGTACGGGGAAGGTGCGCGAGATCCCGTCCCGCGACGCGATCCTGGGCTTCAGTCCCGACGGAAAGCACCTGCTCGTCACCCGGGGGACCGCCGAGAACACCAGCCGGTTCAGCGTCTACGACCAGGACGGGCGGCAGACGAACACCCAGGTCGTGCCGCAGGTGGTGGCCAACAACAGCCCGATGGCGCTCGCCGACGACGGCTCCTCCGTGGCGGTGCTGATCACCACCACCTCGGGCAGGCAGCGGCTGCGGGTGTACGACCTGTCGAACGACACCGTGGGCGAGGCCGTCGACGTCCGCGTGCCCAAGAACGAGTCGGCCAGGCGCCTGGAGTGGACGCCCGAGGGCGGTCTCACGCTCTGGGAGACCCTGGACTCGGCGAAGACCGGCGAGACGACCGGCGTCGTGGTCCGCGGCCTCGACCCCGGCACCGGCGCCGCCACCAAGCTGGACTCCTTCCGGGTGAAGTCCAGCCTGTGGACCTGGTGGTTGCCCGGCGAGTGACGCGGGTTATCGTCCGGTTATGGGCAAGATCTACGAAAAGCTCACCGACCGGCTGCGCGAGTTCGTCACCACGCAGCCGGTCTTCTTCGTCGCCACCGCTCCCGAGCGGGGCGGCCACGTCAACGTGTCCCCGAAGGGATATTCCGACACCTTCGCCGTCATCGACGACACGACGGTGGCCTACCTCGACCTCGACGGCAGCGGCGTGGAGACCATCGCCCACATCCGTGACAACGGCCGCGTCACGCTGATGTTCTGTGCCTTCGGCGGGCCACCGAAGATCGTCCGCCTGTTCGGCACCGGCCGCGTGGTGACCCCCGGGGACTCCGGCTTCGCCGACCTGCTCACGCTCTTCGGGCCGCATCCGGGGGTGCGCTCGGTCATCGTGGTGAGCTGCGACCGCATCGCCGACTCGTGCGGCTACTCGGTGCCCTTCATGGCGTACGAGCAGGACCGCACGCTGCTCGACGAGTGGGCGGGGCGCAAGGAGGTCCAGCAGCGGCGGGACTACCGCGCCAAGCACAATCGGGAGAGCATCGACGGGCTGCCCGCCCTCAGCCCCGCGGAGACCGACCCGGTCACCCAGCACTCCTGAACGGGGTTCGCCGCGTCACCGCCGATAGCCGGCCATCCGCTCAAGGCGGGCGATCCGCGCGGCGACCGGCGGATGCGTCGCGAACAACCTGCCGATGCGGGTGCCCCGAAACGGGTTGACGATCATCATGTGGCCGGCCGAGGCGAGCCTGCCGTTCTCCGGGAGCGGCAGCCTGCGGACCTCCATCTCGATCTTGCGCAGCGCGGAGGCGAGGGCCAGCGGGTCGCCCGTCAGCCGTACGCCGGCGTCGTCGGCCGCGAACTCCCGTGAGCGCGCGATCGCCACCTGGATCATCGTGGCCGCGACCGGCCCGAGGATCATCACCAGCACCGCGCCGAGGAACCCCGGACCCTCGTCGTCGTCGGAGCCGAAGAGCAGGCCCGCGTACCCGAAGTACGTGAGCATCGTGGCGAGCGCGCCCGTGACCGAGGAGATCAGGATGTCCCGGTTGTGGATGTGCGACAGCTCGTGGCCGAGCACGCCCTTGAGTTCGCGTTCGTCCAGCAGCCCGAGGAGGCCGTGTGTGACGCACACCGTCCCGTCACGCGGGTTGCGGCCGGTCGCGAACGCGTTGGGCTGCATGGTCGGGGACACGTACAGGCGGGGCATCGGCCCCCGGGCCTCGGTGCACAGCTCGCGGACGACGCGGTAGAGGACCGGCTGCTCCACCTCGGCCACGGGCCGGGCCCGCATGGCCGACAGCGCGATCCTGTCGGCGCAGAAGTAGGCGACGCCGCTGACCACGAGCGCGGCCACGACGGCGATCCGTGCGCCCGTGCCACCCCCCAGCCAGGCCCCGGCCACCAGGAGCGACGCGGACAGCGCCCCCAGCAGAGCCGCGGTGCGCAGGCGGTTGTGGTGCACGCCTCCTCCTCACGGCTCGGTGCGTCCCGCCCTACCAACGCGCATGGTCTGGACGAACGTTCCCCGTGACGCGCCTCACCCTGTCACGGACAGCACCACCTGCGGGGCGACGGAGAAGACCACGGTGACGGCGACCGTGACGGCGACGGCGACCCCGGCCGCCGCTCTCGTCGTGACCGTACGGCTCTCGCCCGCCGCGGGCGGCGCGAACAGCCGGGCGGTCCAGGCGATGTAGTAGTACAGCCCCGCCACCGTGTTGGCCGCCATGACCACGGCCAGCCAGCCGAGCCCGCCGTCCACGACGGCCCGGAAGACGACGATCTTCGCGAACAGACCCGCGAGCCCCGGCGGCAGGCCGGCCAGGCAGACGAGGGAGAAGGCGAGGGCCAGCCCGGCGGCCGGGCTCCGCGACACCAGCCCCCGGTACGCCTCCAGGTCGCCGCCCTCGCGCCGCGACACCAGCATGACCACCGCGAAGGCGATCAGGTTCATCGCGGCGTAGAAGACGAGGTAGGCGATCGACGCCCCGACCGCCACGCGGGGTTCGGCGGCGTAGGCGGCCAGCGGCGCGAGGATGTAGCCCGACTGCGCGACCGACGACCAGGCCAGCAGCCGTACGGCGGCGCGCTGCCGCATGGCGAGGACGTTGCCCGCCGTCATCGTCAGCGCGGCGACGACCGCCACTCCGGGAGCCCACAGCGCCGCCCTTCCCGGCAGCGCGGACGTCAGCAGCAGGATCAGCCCGGCGAAGCCCGACGCTTTGGACACCACCGACAGCAGTGCCGCGACCGGGATCGGGGCGCCGTGGTAGACGTCGGCCGCCCAGAAGTGGAACGGCACCGCCGCGATCTTGAACGCGAAGCCCGCCACGACCAGCACCATGGCCGCTGCCGTGACCTGGGCCAGGTCCCCTCCCGTGCCCCCGGCCGTGCCCCCGACCAGGCCCCCGGCCGTGCGCAGGGCGGCGTCGATCCGGTCGAGGTGGACCGAGCCGGTCACGCCGTAGAGCAGCGATACGCCGAACAACGTGATCGCGGTGGAGACCACGGAGACCAGGAAGAGCTTGAGGGCCGCCTCCGCCGCGCGGCCGTCATGGCGCCTGAGCGCGGTCAGCGCGAAGACCGGCAGCGACACCAGTTCCAGCGACACGACCAGCATGACGAGATCGCGGGAGGCCGGCAGCAGGACGGCCCCGGCCAGCGTGGCCAGCAGCAGGAAGTACCACTCCCCGGCCGGGATCCGGCCGCGCTCTCCCGGCCCGGCGCCGGCGATCTCCGTCATCGACAGCAGCACGACCACCAGCCCGGCGGCCAGCACGACCGCCGCGACGACCAGGGAGAAGCGGTCCGCGACGAACGAGCACGACGCCGCGGCGGACTCTCCCGCCAGGGAGGCGGGGACGCAGAACGTGCGCCGGGTCGCGCCGCTCGCGGCCTGGACGGCCACCGCGGCCAGGGCGGCGGCCAGGCCGCCGAGCGTGACGAGGCCGAGCACCCGCGCACCGCCGGGCCGGGCGGGCAGGAACGCGTCCAGCAGCAGCACGAGCCCGGCCACCAGCACGAGGACCAGGGGCGCCGCCACGGCGGCGTAGTCGATGGACTGGATCACCCCGCCCGTCATGGCGCCGCCCCCGGTCCGAGGAGCGCCTGCACGGCGGGCGTGGTGACGGCGAGCAGGGCCTTCGGCCACAGGCCGAACAGCACGATCAGCGCCACCAGCGGAAGCCAGGCCGCCAACTCGTGGGCGGTGACGTCCCCGAACCGCCGCCGCGCCCCGGCGGCGTCGCCGGCATCGGCGGCGCCTGCCCCGCGGGCCTGGGCGGCGCCCGTCGCACCGGCCCCTCCGGCGTCCACCACGACGTCGGCCTCCCCCTCCAGAGCGGCCACCGCGGCCCCGGCCGCGACCGGCTCGACCGGTTCGGCGCCCTCCCCCGCCTCGCTCAGCACCGCGCGTACGCCTTCGGCGGTCGCGAGCGGCGGCCCCGGCGGGATCGTCTCGACCGGCCGGCCGTGCGTCACCCGGGAGAGCATGCGCAGGAAGTAGGCCGCCGTGAGCACCGTGCCGAACCCGCCGACGGCCATGAACACGAGGAACAGCGGCCGGGAGAGCTCCGTGGCCGGGCGGAACGCGCCGAGCAGCGCGAGCATCTCCCCCCAGAACCCGGCCAGGCCGGGCAGGCCCAGCGAGGCGACGCAGGCGAAGGTCAGCAGCGACGCGACGTACGGCAGGCGGCGCAGCATGCCGCCGCCCAGCCGCCGCATGTCGGCCGTGCCGTACCGCTCCTTCACGGCTCCGGCGAGGAAGAACAGCAGTCCGGTGATGAGCCCGTGGGCGACGTTGGCGAACAGGGCGCCGTTCAGGCCCACCGGCGTGAGCGAGGCGAACCCGAGCAGCACGAAGCCCATGTGGCCGACGGACGAGTAGGCGATCATCCGTTTGAGGTCGCGCTGGGCCAGGCAGGCGAGCGAACCGTACACGATGCCCACGACGGCGAGCGCGCCGAGCCAGGGGGCCAGGGCCGCGGCGCCCTCGGGAAGCACCGGGATCGCGATCCTGGCGAAGCCGTACGAGCCCATCTTGAGCAGCACGCCCGCGAGGAGGACCGAGCCGACGGTCGGCGCCTCGGTGTGCGCGTCGGGCAACCAGGTGTGCAGCGGCCACATGGGCGTCTTCACCGCCAGACCCAGCCCGATGGCGAGGAACGCGATGATCTGCGCGGACCGGGCGATTCCCGAGCCGTGCCGGGCGGCCAGCGCGACCATGTCGAGGGTGCCGGCCTGCGTCCAGACCACGAGGAGGCCGATGAGGAGGATCGCCGAGCCGAGCAGCGTGTAGAGGATGAACTTCAGCGCCGCCGCGCGCCTGCCCGCGCCACCCCACAGGGCGATCACGAAGTACATCGGGACGAGCACGACCTCGAAGAACACGAAGAACAGCAGCAGGTCGAGGGCGAGGAACGTGCCGATCATGCCGACCTCGAGCACGAGCAGCGTGACGACCAGTGTGCCCGTGCGGCCCCCCGCGGGCGGGTGCCCCGCGAGGTGGACGAAGCACAGGAACGTCAGCAACGCGGTCAGCACGACGAGTGGCAGCGAGACGCCGTCCACGCCCAGGTGGAACCGGAGGCCGAGGCCGGGGATCCACGGCCGGTCGGTCCGCAGCTGCATGGCGGCGGGGCGCGCGTGGTCGAAGACCGCGGCGAGCGTGACGGCGAGGGCCAGCACCACGGCGGAGACGGCGATCCCCCAGGTCACCGCCTTGTCCCGGACGGCAGGGGCGATGAGCGCTCCCAGCAGCGGCACGGCGACGAGCGTGATCGGCAGCCAGCTCACGTCGTCACCACCACCGCGTGAAGCCGCGTGCCGCCGTTGTGCGCCAGCCGCGTCATGTCAGCACCACCGCCGCGACCGCGATCAGCACGATCCCGGCCAGCAGGCCGGTGACGTAGAGCTGCGCGTTGCCGTTCTGGGCGAGCCGCACCAGGGTGGACAGGCCGAGCGTCGCCCGGCCCGAACCCCGGACCGCGCCGTCCACCAGCCGCGCGTCCGCGCGGACCACCCCCCGGGCCAGGCGCAGGACGGGCCGGGCGACCAGCGCCGCGTACGCGGCGTCGACGTAGAAAGCACGCTCGCACGGCACCCGGAACGGGCCGAGCACGCGGGCGGGGTCCTGCTCGGGCGCGGCCCGCCACACGGCGTACACGATCCCCGCGCCGAGCAGCGCCACGGCGAGGCTGACGGCCGCCGGTCCCCACTCGATCTCCATGCCGGTCATCGGACCGGCGAGGCCTAGCAAGAGGGCGGGCACGGCCAGCACACCGGCCGGCCACAGCATCGACGCGGGCGCCTCCCTGCCGTCGAAGACGTGGGCGACACCGGGCGGCGGCTCCGCGAGCGGCTCGATCCGGGTGGGACCGAAGAACGTGCGCAGCCACGCGCGGGCGGCGTACGCCCCGGTCACGCCCACGGTCAGCAGCGCCGACGCCTGCACGAACGGCTGGGCGGGACCCGTGCCGTGCTCGATCGCCGAGATCACCGCGTCCTTGCTGAAGAAGCCGCTCGCCGGCGGCAGTCCCGCGAGGGCGGCGAAGCCGATGGTCATCGTCCAGAACGTCACGGGAAGGGCGGTGCGCAACCCGCCCATGTGGCTGATCAGGTTCGACCCGACGTGGTGGATGACCAGGCCCGCGCAGAGGAACAACAGGGCCTTGAACGCGCCGTGCGACACCAGGTGGAACATCGCCGCCCGGTCGGACCCGGCCGCCAGCGCGGCGGCCATGTAGGCGAGCTGGCTGATCGTCGAGTAGGCCAGCACGCGCTTGAGGTCGCTCTGGGCCAGCGCGGCCAGCGCGGCGCCCAGCATGCCGACGGCCGCGACCACGCCCAGCACGTCGAGCGTGGTCGGCGCCGCGATGAAGGCGGGATAGAGCCGGGCGACGACGAAGATCCCCGCGGCCACCATCGTGGCCGCGTGGATGAGCGCGCTGATCGGGGTGGGCCCGGCCATCGCGTCGGGCAGCCACGTCTGCAGCGGCACCTGCGCGCTCTTGCCCGCGACCCCGGCGAGCAGCAGCAGCGTCGCGGCGATCAGCGCGCCCCTGTTTCCGGCGTGCTGGAGGATGTCCGCGCGCAGGACGTCGTCGATCCGGAAGCTGCCCGCGGCCGTGCCGAGGATGAAGATCCCGAACAGGAAGCCGACGTCGCCGAGCCGGGTGACCAGGAACGCCTTGACCGCCGCCCGGGAGTTGGCCCGGTCCTCCCACCAGTGCCCGATGAGCAGGTAGGAGCACAGGCCCATGATCTCCCAGCCGACGTAGAGGACGATCAGGTCCCCCGCGTAGACCACCAGCAGCATGGCGCTGGTGAACAGGCTGACGAACGCGCTGTAGGACGGGTAGCGGGGCTCGTCCCGCATGTACCCGACCGAGTAGACCTGCACCGCCAGCGCGACCACGACGACCAGGATGCCCGCGAGCACTGACAATCCGTCGGCGCGCAGAGTCAGGGAGATCGGCGCCGTTCCCGTCTCGACCAGCGTCAGCGTGCCCTCGGCCCGCCCGGGGAGCAGCTCCGACCAGAAGCGCCCGTCCGCCGGGGCCGCACCGTGCGCGAGGGCCGCGGCGAGCCACACCGTGAGCGCCGCCGACACCGCGACCGGGACGACCGCGACCCAGGCCGCCCGCCGGTACGCCGCCGGTTCGCCGCGAGCGCCGAGGTTCCGGGTGCCCAGGCGGGTCGCGAGCAGCCCGGCCGCGGCGGCGGCGAACGGCAACAGGACGATCAGGGCCACCACGGCGATCACGAGACGTCCTCCCCCTCCGGGCGCCCCGAGCCGGGTGTCCGTACGACTTCGGCGAGCGCGCGCAACCGGTCGACGTCGACGGTCCGCCGCGTGCGGAAGACCGCCAGCACGATCGCCAGCCCCAGGCCGACCTCGGCCGCGGCGATCACGATGACGAACAGCGTGAGCACCTGACCGCCGTGCAGACGGTCGGCGAGCCAGACGTCGAAGGCCACCAGGTTGAGGTTGACCGCGTTGAGCATCAACTCGACCGACATCAGCACGAGGATCGCGTTGCGCCGGGCCAGCACGCCGTACACACCGATGGAGAACAGCAGGGCGGAGACCACCACCGGGTAGACGACGTGCATCGCGTTCACCGCCTTCGGACCGCGGGTCTGGCCGATAACGAGATCATTCCCGCCCCCTGATGTCGGTGCGGGACAGGACGATCGCGCCGATCAGCGCGGCGAGCAGGAGCACCGACAGCGCTTCGAACGGCAGCACCCAGGTGCGGAAGACGCTCGCCCCCAGGGAGCCGGCCGACCCCTGCCCGGGCCGGAGCGGCGCGTACGCCGTGCGGAAGCCGGTGACGACCACGGTGACGAGCACGGCGGCGGTCGCGACGGCGACCAGCGCGGCGGCCCACCGGTTGCCCGAGTCGAGGCCTGCGGAGGGCCCGATGGGCGCACGGGTCAGCATGATCCCGAACAGCAGCAGCACCACGACCGCGCCCACGTAGATCAGCACCTGCACCCAGGCGACGAACTCGGCGGTCAGCACCAGATAGCCGCCCGCGAGCGCGCCGAAGCAGACGACCAGCCACAGCGCCGCGTGGACGAGCTGCCTGGTCGTGACGACCAGCAGCGCCGAGCCGACGGCGACGGCGCCGAGCAACAGGAAGACGATCTCAGGCCCCGAGGGCGGCCACAACCCCGGAGCCTGGGAGGTCATCGCTCCCCCTCTGGCCCGTCCTTCTCCTCCGGCGACGATCCGTTCTTCCTGGGCAGCGAGCCCGGCGGCCGGATGGAGCGGATGTCGCGCATGGCTCGCGGCGGCTCACGCCGCGGGCGGTTCTCCGGGGCATCCGCCGGTTCGGCCGCCGGTCGCGCGATCTCCCGCGCCGTCCCCTGGGCGGGGTCCTGCCCCATCGCTTGGGCCGTCTCTTGGGCCGTCTCTTGGGCCGTGTCCTGTGCCGTCTCCTGGGCCGCGGACGCGCCCTCGGCCGGTCCCTTCACCTGCGCGGGCCGCCCCGTACGGCCGGCCGACGCAGGGCGCGATCCGGCCGACAGTTCCTTCGGCGGTTCGGCGCCGACCTCGTGTGCCGGCGGCGGGGGCACGGTCGCGGCCCACTCGCCCAGCCTGTCCTTCTCGTGGAGGAGATCGCGGATGTCGTACTCCGCGTACTCGAACTCCGGCGACCAGAACAGCGCGTCGAAGGGACACACTTCAATGCAGATGCCGCAGTACATGCACAGCGAGAAGTCGATCGCGAAGCGGTCGAGCACGTTGCGGGCGCGCGGACGGCCGCCCTCGGGCGCGGGCAGGGTCTCCTTGTGGGAGTCGATGTAGATGCACCAGTCGGGACACTCCCGCGCGCACAGCATGCAGACGGTGCAGTTCTCCTCGACCAGGGCGATGACGCCCCGGCTCCGGGCGGGCAGGTCGGGATGAACCTCCGGGTACTGCTGCGTCTCCGACTTACGCAGCATGTGCCGCATCGTCACGGCCAGGCCCTTGGCCAGCCCTTCTCCTGGAATGCGCGCCACACGCTCATCATCGCGCACTATCGGCGGCGAGTGAACGTGTGACTCCATCCCGACGGTTTTCCACATCATCCACATGGTCATCCCCAGGTTGTCCACAGCGTGTGGGGAGAAGGGGGCAGCGCAAACACCGACATATCCGTATCGTCTGGACCATGAACGGCTATGGGGGGCCGGGAGGTTACCCGCCCGGACCGCAACGACCGCAGGGACCACACGGACCGCAAGGGAACGGTCCGCACGGTCCGCACGGACAGGGGCCGCAGGGGCCGCAGAGGCACGGACCACACGGACCGCAAGGGAACGGACCACACGGACCGCAGGGGCAGGGACCACAGAATCCGTACCGGCAACGGGGACCGTACGGGCAACAGTGGCCGGGCCCCTACGGCGCGCATCCGGCGCCGCATGCACAGTCACCCGTGCCACCACCCCCTTCCCCGCCGATGCCGCCATCCCCACCGCCCCCGGTGCGGCGGCCTTCCAGCGCCCCCAGCTACCTGTGGGCGCTCGCCCCGCTGTACACCTGCGGCTTCGGCACTCCCTTCAGCATGCTGTACGCCGCCATCCGCAAGCGCAGCGCGTGGTACGGGGCCGCCTCCGCCGGGTACGCCACGGCCACCGGCGCCTGGATCTACCTGTCCGAGCTGTACGAGGGCACGGACGCGCCGGCTCTGGCGTCCATCGTCATGGTCCTGTGCATGCTCGGCCCCTGGCTCTTCGGCACCGTGCACTCGCTCGCGGTCAGGAGACAGGTCTTCGGCGACGCCACGCCGTACGCGCCCGGGAACGAGCACGCGCTGGCCATCGCCCAGCAGCGCCGCGCACTGCGGCAGCAGGCCAGGGAACTGGCGGAGCACGATCCGGTCATGGCGCGCGAGCTGCGGATCGGGCGGCCCGACCTGCCCCGGCAGTACGACGACGGCGGTCTCGTCGACGTCAACCATGCCCCCGCTTCGGTGATCGCCGGCCTGCCCGGCCTGACCCCCGCGCTCGCCGACCAGATCGTGCGCGTACGCGACCAGGTCGGCGGCTTCGTCTCCGCCGAGGACGTCTCGGCCGCCGCGTCCCTGCCTCCGAACCTCACCGCCGATCTCGCCGAATACGGCATTTATCTCCCATAGTCATTCGGTAATCCCGGTTGTCGTCGCACATATCCCTGGCTGACCGATCGGCGTTTCCTTAGGCTTTACGGTGCGTCGGCCGTGAGGAACGGGAGGGCCAGTGACGTCACCGGAGATCGCCGAATGTAGGGCGGACATGGCCGCGGCCGCCACCGCCGTGCGGGAGATCCTCCAGGTACTCAGCGCCGTCCCCGCCCTGTTCGGTGACCACACCTGGCAGGGCCCGGCGGCCGACCGCTGGGCGGCCGGCTGGAACGCCAGGAGGACCCAGCTCACCAGGCTGTTCGACGCCGTGCTCGCCGAGCAGCCGCACCTGATCGCCCGTGTGGAGGAGGCGGAGCGCCGCAAAGCCGCCTCGTAGGCCGCCACACCGGGAAGGATCGCCATGGGGGAATTCGTCGGAGTCGATCCCGAAAATCTCAAGGAGCTGGCCAAACGACTGGAACAGCTTCATGAGTTGCTGGCCCGGTATAGTCCGCTCATACAGCAGAAAATGCAGAAATGGGGGGGCGAAGTCGCGGTCACCGCGCTGCCCGGCCTCATCGCCGCCGCGCTCGACGACGTCCGCGACATGGATGCCCGCACGACCAGGGCGTACGAACTGGCGCGGCAGCAGGGCTGGAGCGCGCTGGGCCCTGCGCCCGGCGTTCCCGGCCTCACCTTCAATCGGCCGCCCAACGTACGGCTGGACTGGGAGGCGACGGGGCAGAGCGGCTACCAGGGCCAGCGCGACGCGGAGACGCTGGCCGCCGCCCTCGCGGCCAAGGACCCCGAGGACGCACGCATCGCCCTCTTGGGACTGCCGGACAGTATGCGGCGGCACCTGGCCGACAAGGACTACCAGGCGGCCTTCTGGGCGGGAGCGGGCCCGCTCGCGCTGCGGGCCGCCCGCGCGCTCTACGAACGGGCGGGTAGCGCCCTTTTCAGCGCGGAGAGCGTGAGCGTACTGCGGGCGCTCGGGGCGTCCCTGGCCGCCGCCAGCCAGATGCGCGTCGGCACGGGCAAGGACCGCCGCCCCCTGCTGCCCGCCGCGGCCCGCGCCACCCTCACCGGAAGCTCCGACCCCTGGTCGGTCGGCATGCTCGTGAAGTACGGCCCCGAGGGCAGGTCGTGGGACTCCCGCCTGCTCGCCGACCTGACCCGCGCCATGCTCGACGCCCGCGCCGCCGGCAAGACCATCTGGCCGCCCACCCGAGGCAAGCTGGAGACCGACGTCGACGCGTCACGTCACCAGCGGCTGATGGCGGAGTACGACGCCGTGGGGGCCGTCCTCCAGCGGGCCGCGGAGAACGGGATGGCCGCCCGGCACGTGCTGGGCGACCCGGCCACCGGCCCTAAGTACGCCCGCATGCTCGTCAGCGACTCCTGGCACACCCCCGGCTACGACCCTGGCCCCTTCCTGAGCTCGTACGTGCACCCGGGCGGCACGCTTCCGCTCACCGGCCAGGTGGATCTCTCCGCGCCCACGGCGGCCTTCCTCAAGGCCGCCGTTTCCGCGGAACGCGGCACCTCCGCCGACGCGAAAGAGTCGGCCTGGTCCGTCGTCCACATCGTCCAAGCCACCGCCGACTTCTCCAAGCTCCACCCGGAAAGCACCCTCCCCACCGCGATCCGGCAGTCTTTGATCCACACCGCGCAGCGCTACATCGCTGATTTCGCTCAGGGAGCGAGCCGTGAGTACGGGTCAGGTGCGACGCCTCTCGGCGATGTCAAAGGCAATCCCTGGGTGGCGATCGTCAACCGGTCCGAACTGGAGAGGTTTCTCGACCAGGCGTTACGTGATCCTCGAGAACTGGGCGTGTTCAAGGGGCTGGCGGATGCCCGGATAGCGTCCGCGGTGACGGCGACTGTGAAGGCTCCGGGCGATGAGAACTTCTTGCGTGAGATGGCCGGCCTCTATGGACTTATTCAACGCGTCGAGAACGGCCGGCAGTTCGCGTCGGCACAGAAGCAGGATGAAGAGGCGACCCGCAACCAGGTGGCCCTTTCCATACTTACAGGAGGCTTCGGAGCACTGAGCTTCTCCAATTCGTGGGGTCCCGGCACCATCGCCCAATTCCTCACAGGGGTGACAGCACCGGTCGTGAACGATTCCCTTGACACCGGGCACGCTGCCGAAGCCCAGCAGAAGAACAACGAGGCCTTTCGCAACGCCGTCTTCGGCGTGGAGCTCCCCGTCGTGAAAGGGCTGGTGAACGCGGGCGTCCTCCAACCACCGGCGGACGCGACGTGGTTCAGAGACGGGAAGGTCGTGCCCAATCGCAACCTGACCGCCTGGCTGAGCGCGCACGGAGAGACAGTGCTCGGTGGGAGACGACTCGACGACTGGGTGGAGGAAGCGAGGAGCGCGATGGGGGACCAGCGATGACGAGACGCACCGTTGGCTTGGTTAGCATCGCGGCGATGTTGCTGCTCGCGGGGTGTGAGCGTGGCGAGCAGCGCCCCGTCCCGTCTCCCGACGACGTTCAGCGCCGCGGGGAGGCGCTCGTGGCTGTCGTGCAATGTCTCATAGACAGCGGCGTCATCCCCAGAAGCGACCTTTCCGCCAGGAGTTGGCTGGTCAAAGGCCAAATCCAACCCAATGCCGCCTTCACGACCTGGGTCGCAAGCCATGCCGACACGGTCTACCAGGGAAAAACCTTGTCCACGTGGGAGGACGAGGCGACGGCGGGGTGGCCGGGGTGGAGGTGCCCGTTGTGAGGCCGATCAGGCGGTGAGGACCCTGACGACGCCCGTGAGGGCGAGCTGGAGGAGAGCGAGGGGCACCAGGACGGTCCAGGCGAACTTCTGCAGCTGGTCCTCGCGCATCCGGGGATAGCTGACCCGGACCCAGATGACGACGAAGGCCAGGGCGAAGACCTTGACGAGCGTCCAGACCGGTCCGGGCAGGAGCGGGCCCTGCCAGCCGCCGAGGAACAGCACGGTCGTCAGGGCGGACAGGACGACGATCCCGGCGTACTCGGCGAGCATGAACAGGGCGAAGCGAAACCCGGTGTACTCGGTCATCGGGCCCATGATGAGCTCGGATTCGGCGATCGGCATGTCGAACGGCGGCCGGCGCAGCTCGGCCAGTCCGGCGACGAAGAAGACGAAGGCGCCGATCGCCTGCCAGGGAAGCCACCACCAGCGCCACTGCTCGGCGATGCCCTGAAGGGACAACGTGCCCGCGGCCATCGCCACGCTGGAGGCCGCGAGCACCAGAGGCAGCTCGTACGACATGAGCTGGGCGGCGGCCCGGATGCCGCCGAGGGCGCTGTACTTGTTGGCCGAGGCCCACCCGGCCATGATCGCCCCGAGCACGCCGACGCCCATCACCGCCAGCACGAAGAACAGCCCCGCGTCGAGGTCCACGGCCGCCAGCCCGGGGCCGACCGGAATCACGACCATCACGACCAGGTACGGCACGAGCGCCACCGCCGGGGCGATCGCGAACACCCGCCGGTCGGCCGCCGCCGGGATCACGTCCTCCTTCTGGACGAACTTGACGCCGTCCGCGAGGAGCTGGGCCCAGCCGTGGAAACCGCCGGCGTACATCGGCCCGAGGCGGGACTGCATGTGGGCCATGGCCTTGTGCTCCATCTGCCCGACGATCAGCGGCAGCAGCAGGAACGCCGCCACCACGACGACCAGCCGGACCGCGACGTCGAGCACCTCGGCCATGGAACCCCTCTCAGCCGGAGGCCCAGTCGGGCGGCACGCCCGGGGGCGACATCCTTCGGCGGCTCGGCGAGCCGTGGCCGGACTCCCCCGGTTCCTTGGCTCCGGGCCAGGCCTTGGCGACGCGGGCGGCCAGCACGAAGTCCTTGCGCAGCGGGTGGCCCTCGAAGCCGTCCGGCAGCAGCAGCGGACGCAGGTCCGGGTGGCCGTCGAAGACCACGCCGAACATCTCGTACGTCTCCCGCTCGTGCCAGTTCGCCCCGCGGAAGACACCGGTGGCGGTCGGCAGGCGGGGGTCGGCGCGCGGGACCCGGGTGCGCACGAGCAGGTGCGCGAACGCGACCGGGTCGAACACGTGGGCCACGACGGCGAACGCCTCGGGCGGCTCGTCCACGGCGGTCAGCCAGTCGAAGAACTCGAACCCGGCCGACCGCGCGAACGCCAGTGCCTCGACCCACTCGCCGGGGTCCACGTCGAGCACGTCCTGGCCGAAGGAGTCGGTGACGCGTGAGCCGTACCGCTCGCGCACGGCGTCCGCACTCATGCGTCCGCCTCCGGCAGGTAGCGGTCCTCCAGCGTCTCGGCCGCGATCTTCTCCTGGAGTTTCATGATCCCGTGCAGCAGCGCCTCGGGGCGGGGCGGGCAGCCGGGGACGTACACGTCCACCGGGATGATCTGGTCGACGCCCTTGGTGACGCAGTACGAGTCCCAGTACGGCCCGCCCGAGTTGGAGCAGGCGCCGAACGAGATGACGTACTTGGGATCGGGCATCTGCTCGTACAGCCGGCGTACGGCCGGGGCCATCTTGTCCGTCACCGTGCCCGACACGATCATCAGGTCGGCCTGCCGGGGCCCGTTGGCGAACGGGATCACCCCGAAGCGGATGAAGTCGTGCCTGCTCATCGACGTGGCGATGAACTCGATGGCACAACAGGCCAGCCCGAAGTTGAAAACCCACAGGGAGTAGCGACGGCCCCAGTTCAGCACGAACTTCATCGGTTTGGGCGCCAGCCGGGACACCGGCCCCACCGTGGGCATCGGGAGATCGTTCACGGGCATGCGGTCACCGCCATGCCGTCCATTGTCCTCCCCGTGGCCGGTCGGGTCACGTCCAGCCCAGCACCCTCTTGCGCCAGGCGTACAGAATGCCGAGCGCGATGAACGCGAGGAAGACGAACATCTCCACCAGCGTCGTCATGCCGTACCCGGGCGCGGCGAAGACGGTGGCCCAGGGGAAGAGGAACACGGCGTCGACGGCGAAGACCACGTAGAGATAGGTGAAGACGTAGTAGCGGATCTGCGACTGCGCCCAGCCCTCGCCGACGGGGTCGACACCGCACTCGTACGTCGTGAGCTTCTCGGGGGTCGGCCGGCTGGGTCGTAACATGCGGTTCACGAACAGACCGCCGGCGAAGATCGCCACGCCGACGAGGAAGAGGGCGACGACCACGGCATATGAGCCGAAATAACCACTCATACCGCCTCCAGACTTCGAGGATAACCCCGGCACGATCTCAAGGGCTGAACACTTGGCGGTCACATGTGAGTCCCGCGCATATAGTTGAGGATCGTGACCCGAATCAAGCTCGTCGCCCGCTTGCACCTGGACCTGTGCCGGCTCGCGTCGGGCCTGTGTCGCCCGGAAGGTTCGCGAGGCTGACGGTGCGCCGCCTCCGGCGGCCAGGCACCAAACGGGAACGCGCCACAGGCGTGGAAAGTCCCGGTAGACCGCACCTCAAGTGCGCATCTACGAAAAACCAGCGTGACCCCGATGGATCTAGCATGGATATGACAACGTGCCACAAGCAGGCTGGCCTGGGCGCGTCAAGGAGGACTGAGGAGCTGTGACCAAGCAGGTTCAGCAACTCGACCGCGTGATCATCCGGTTCGCGGGTGACTCGGGCGACGGAATGCAGCTCACCGGTGATCGGTTCACGGCGGAGACGGCCCAGTTCGGCAACGACCTGTCGACGCTCCCCAACTTCCCGGCCGAGATCCGCGCCCCCGCGGGCACCCTGCCCGGGGTGTCGAGTTTCCAGTTGCACTTCGCCGACCACGACATCCTGACCCCCGGCGACGCCCCCAACGTGCTGGTGGCGATGAACCCCGCCGCGTTGAAGGCGAACCTCGGCGACCTGCCCAAGGGTGCCGACATCATCGCCAACACCGACGAGTTCACCAAGCGCAACCTGTCCAAGGTGGGCTACGACGGCAATCCGCTCGAAGACGACTCCCTGGCCGAGTGGCGGCTGCACGCGGTGCCGCTGACCTCGCTGACGGTCAAGGCGCTCGAAGGCTACGACATCTCCAAGAAGGACGCCGAGCGGGCCAAGAACATGTTCGCGCTCGGGTTGCTGTCGTGGCTTTACCACCGGCCGACCGAGGGCACGGTCGCGTTCCTGGAGGCCAAGTTCGCCCGCAAGCCCGAGATTGCCAAGGCGAACATCGCGGCGTTCCAGGCCGGCTGGAACTACGGCGAGACGACCGAGTCGTTCTCGGTCTCCTACGAGATCAAGCCGGCCACCCTGCGCCCGGGGACCTACCGCAACATCTCCGGCAACCAGGCGCTGGCCTACGGGCTGATCGCGGCGTCGGTGCAGGCCAAGCTGCCGCTGTTCCTCGGTTCCTATCCGATCACGCCGGCCTCCGACATCCTGCACGAGCTGTCCAAGCACAAGCACTTCGGCATCCGCACCTTCCAGGCCGAAGACGAGATCGCCGGTGTCGGCGCCGCCCTCGGAGCCTCCTTCGGCGGGTCGCTGGGCGTGACCACCACCTCCGGTCCCGGTGTCGCGCTGAAGGCCGAGACCGTCGGCCTGGCGGTGACCACGGAACTTCCGCTGATCATCGTCGACGTGCAGCGGGCGGGCCCGTCCACCGGAATGCCGACCAAGACCGAGCAGACCGACCTGCTGATGGCGATGTTCGGCCGCAACGGCGAGTCGCCGGTGCCGGTGCTGGCCCCGGCCACCCCCTCGGACTGCTTCACCATGGCGGTCGAGGCCGCCCGGATCGCGCTCGCGTACCGCACGCCGGTCATGCTGCTGTCGGACGGCTACCTGGCCAACGGGTCCGAGCCGTGGCGCATCCCCGAGATCGACGAGCTGCCCGACATCTCGGTGCAGTTCACCACCGCTCCCAACGGTGAGGACGGCACGACCTACCTTCCGTTCAAGCGGGACCCCGAGACGCTGGCCCGGCCGTGGGCGGTGCCCGGCACCGCCGGGCTGGAGCACCGGATCGGCGGCATCGAGAAGGCCGACGGCACCGGCAACATCTCCTACGACCCCGACAACCACGACCGGATGGTCCGGCTGCGCCAGGCCAAGATCGACGGCATCGACGTGCCCGACCTGACCGTGGACGACCCCGACGGGGACGCCCGGGTGCTGGTGCTCGGCTGGGGCTCGACCTACGGGCCGATCGCGGCCGCGGCCCGCCGGGTCCGCGCGGCCGGGCACAAGGTGGCCCAGGCGCACCTGCGGCACCTGAACCCGCTGCCGGCCAACACGGGCGAGGTCCTGCGCTCCTACGACAAGGTGCTGCTGCCCGAGATCAACCTCGGCCAGCTGGCCATGCTGCTTCGGGCCCGTTTCCTGGTCGACGTGATCAGCTACAACCGGGTGCGCGGGCTCCCGTTCAAGGCCGCCGAGCTCGCCGCCGTCATTGAGGACGTGATCGAAAGTGACTGACACCCTCAACGGGAGCCTCAACGGCAAGGGCCTGGCCCTGATCCCCCGCACCGACGCCAAGCAGACCATGAAGGACTTCAAGTCCGACCAGGAGGTGCGCTGGTGCCCCGGCTGCGGTGACTACGCGATCCTGGCCGCGGTGCAGTCCTTCCTGCCCGACCTGGGCCTGCGCCGGGAGAACATCGTGTTCGTCTCCGGCATCGGCTGCTCCTCGCGCTTCCCGTACTACCTCGACACCTACGGCTTCCACTCCATCCACGGGCGGGCCCCGGCCATCGCGACCGGGCTGGCCGCCTCCCGGCCGGATCTGTCGGTGTGGGTCATCACCGGCGACGGCGACGCGCTGTCGATCGGCGGCAACCACCTGATCCACGCGCTGCGCCGCAACGTCAACCTGAACATCCTGCTGTTCAACAACAGGATCTACGGCCTGACCAAGGGGCAGTACTCCCCGACCAGTGAGATCGGGAAGATCACCAAGTCGACGCCGATGGGGTCGCTGGACAAGCCGTTCAACCCGATCTCCCTGGCGATCGGCGCCGAGGCCGGGTTCGTCGCCCGCACCATCGACTCCGACCGCAAGCACCTGCAGAGCGTGCTGCGCCAGGCCGCCGAGCACCGCGGCGCCTCGCTGGTGGAGATCTACCAGAACTGCAACATCTTCAACGACGGCGCCTTCGACACGCTGAAGGACCCGGCCACCCGCGACGAGATCACCGTCAAGCTGGAGCACGGCCAGCCGATCGTCTTCGGCACCGGCGACAACGAGCAGGCCGTACGGCTGTCGCGTACGGGCGGCGTCGAGGTCGTCCGGCGCTCGGAGGTGGCCGACAGCGAGATCCTCGTGCACGACGCCCACAACCCCGACCCGTCGCTGGCGTTCGCGCTGTCCAGGTTGGACGAGCCGGCCTTCCAGCACGTGCCGATCGGCGTCTTCCGCTCGGTCGACCGGCCGTCCTACGACCACCTGCTGAACGAGCAGGTGCAGGCGGCCACGACCGACAAGGGCACCGGCAGCCTCGCCGACCTCCTCCACGGTGGCGACACCTGGACCATCGGCTGAGCGAACCATCAGAGAAGGGACCCGTCTTCGGACGGGTCCCTTTTCGCATTAGCGGCCCCGAACATTGTTCTCGCCGTCAACCCGGCTCTCGACCGGACCGTCTCCCTTGCCGAGACACAGCATGATCGAGCAGCAAGGGAGAGTGCATGGCCCGGCCCCCTTCCTCCGGCCCGCCGTCGCCCGTACGGCCGGAAGAACCACCGTGGGTGGGGAGGAAGGTCCTGGTCACGGGAGCGTCGGGATTCATCGGGAGCCGTCTCGCCCTCCGGCTCGCCGGCAGGGGTGCCGAGGTCCACGCCGTCAGCCGAAGTCCGGCACAGCGCCAGGACTCAGGCCTGGGTGAACGAGCGATCTGGCACGCGGCCGACCTCCGCGACCGGGAGACGACCGGGGCGCTGCTCCACGAGATCCGCCCGGACGTCGTCTTCCACCTGGCCGGCGAGGTCGACGGAGCGAGGGACGTGGGCCTCGTGCAGCCCACGCTGGAGAGCAATCTCCTGGCCACGGTGAACCTGCTGAGTCACGCCGCGGCCCTCCCCGGGCTCCGGGTGATCCTCTGTGGTTCCAGCGAGGAGCCCCGGCCCGCGAACGAGCAGTCGCCGCCCCCGTCGCCGTACGCGATGGCCAAATGGGCGGCCACCGGCTACGCACAGCTGTTCCACCGGTTGTGGGGCGTCCCGGTCACCGTGCTGCGGCCGACCATGGTCTACGGTCCCGGCCAGCGGGACGCCCGGAAGCTGGTGCCATACCTGGCGCTGTCTCTGCTGCGCGATGAGGAGCCGCGTCTCACCAGCGGAAGCAAGCGGGCCGACTGGGTGTACGTGGACGACGTGGTCGACGCGTTCGTCCTGGCCGGGGAGAGCGACCGGGCCGCCGGACAGGCGCTCGACGTCGGCACGGGGGTTCTCACCTCCGTCAGGCAGACCGTGGAGATGCTCTTCCGGATCTCCGGCACCCCACTCCGGCCGCGGTTCGGCGCGGTCGCCGACCGCCCCCTCGACGTGGCCCAGACCGCCGACACCGGGCCGGCCGCCGAGATCCTCGGCTGGAAGGCGGTCGTCGGCCTGGAAGAAGGGCTGCGACGGACGCTGGCCTGGTACGCCGAGCACAGGTAACAGAAGACTCCAGAAAGGCGATAGCCGTACCGTGACCGTTATCTTCTCAGGTCCCCATCTGACGGACGAAGAGCGCCGCACACGCCTCTACGAGGGGCAGGTCTTCCTGTATCCGGCCCGTCCCGAGTCCCTGGCGCTGATCGAGTTCGCGCGGGAGTTGATCGGCGACGCGTTCGGCGCGTTGGACCCGGAAACGGCCCAGTACGAACTGCCCGTGGAGAAGTTCGCCGCGATCCTCGCCGAGCTCAAGCCGACGTTCATCCACCACCCGCGCGCGAAGGAACTGCTGCGGGCGCTGCTGCTCTCCTTCGGCTGCGACGCCGACCGGACGTACTTCGACGTGCCGAGGATGCGGTCGTCCACCTCCGACGACTACCTCACCACAGGGATCGCCTACGCGTTCCACCCCCACCGGGACACCTGGTATTCGGCGCCTCTGAGCCAGGTCAACTGGTGGATCCCGATCTACGAGGTCGTGCCCGAGAACGTGATGACGTTCCACCCGCGTTACTGGAGCACCCCGGTGAAGAACGGGTCCGCCCGCTATGACTATGACGAGTGGAACCGGACCAGCCGGTTCAACGCCGCGCAGCACATCGGCACCGACACCCGGGAGCAGCCCAAGCCGGAGGAGCCGATCGAGCTGGAACCCCGGGTGACGCTCGTGCCCGAGCCGGGCGGCGTCATGATCTTCTCCGGCAACCAGCTGCACTCGTCGGTGCCGAACACGTCGGGCAGGACCCGCTTCAGCATCGACTTCCGTACGGTCAACGTGGACGACGTCATCGCGCGGCGCGAGGCGCCCAACGTCGACTGCGCGTGCACCGGCACCACACTCCGCGACTTCCTGCGCGTCTCCGATCTGGAGCGGCTGCCGGAGGACGTCGCGCTCGCCTACGAGGGCAAGGGCTGATGATCGGTCCGGCATCGGACAGTCTCCGCACGCCCCGAGGAGCCCCCGCATCAGAGAGGCCCCGCCCATGAGCCGTCTGAACGCCCTGCGCAACCGCTTCGTCGACGCTCCCGGCTCGCTGGGCGCGAAGGCCCGGGCGCGGCGGTGGAGCTGGTTCGCCGAGTGCTTTCCGGACCTCGACCGGATGAACGTGATCGACCTCGGCGGGACGGCCGGAGCCTGGCTGCGCGCCCCGGTCAGACCGGCCCACGTGCACATCGTCAACCTGGAGAAGCCGCCGGCGGACCTGCCGTCCTGGCTGCGCGCCGACGTCGCGGACGCCTGCGACCTGCCGGCCGCGATCCGGGGCGGCAGCTACGATCTGGTCTTCTCCAACGCGGTGATCGAGCACGTGGGTGGTCACCAGCGCCGGCAGATCTTCGCCGACACCGTGCACGCCCTGGCCGACCGGCACTGGGTGCAGACCCCCTACCGCTACTTCCCGGTCGAGCCGCACTTCCTGTTCCCCGGCTTCCAGTTCCTCCCGCTGACGGCCCGGACGGAGATCCTCCGCCGCTGGCCGCTCATCCACACGCCGACCTCCGATCGGGAGGCCGCGCGGCGCATCGTGATGGACGTCGAGCTGCTCAGCGTGACGGAGATGCGGCACTACTTCCCCGGCTCGCGGATCCGGTTCGAACGGCTGGCCGGCCTGGTGAAGTCCGTGATCGCCTACAGGCGCGCCTGACGCCGGACGAGCGGCCGGGCCCCGTCGAGGGCCCGGCCGCTCGTCGCCGTCACGACTTGCCGGGGTTCACGGCCCCGCCGTCCTCCCAGGTGTTGCCCTGCCAGACGTTGCCGGAGCCCTCGTGGTCCCAGTAGGCCACCGGGCCGGCGTGCCCGCCCTTGGGCCACACCTGGCGGCTGAAGACGTTGCCGATGACCTTGACGTTCGACGAGGTGCCCTTGGTGCCCGCCCCGGCGTACAACGCCCAGCCGCCGCCCGCCAGCAGGTTGCCCTCCACCGTCACGTCGCGGATCACCCCGAAGTCCTGGAACAACGCGATGGCGCCGGTCTGGTCGAGCGTGTTGATGACCGTGTTGCGCCGGATGATCAGCTGCGTGCCCTTGGCCGGCGCGCTGGTGCTCATGATCATGTCCGTGTGGTCGCCCGCGTAGTACTTGGGGTCGTGGAGGTAGGAGTCCTCCACCACGCCCTGCTCGGTGCAGATGCCGTTCGAGATCGTGTGGATGTCCACGCGCCGGATCGTGATCATTCTGCCCTGGTTGAGGATGCCGAACTGGGTGCGCACCTTGCCGTTGCCGAAGACCTCGACGTCCTCGACCGTCAGCCCGGAGTGGCCCTCACGCTGGAGGATCCCCCAGTAGTCCCGCTGCCCGCGGACCCGCGTGTTGCGGATGGTCACGTTGTCCGCGTCCACCGTGATGTCGCCGTAGACGTCCAAGCCGTCGATGACGGTGCCGTCCTTCGTGATGACGAGCGAGTCGGACCTCTTGAGCGTGACGCCCGCGGGGACGCCTGTGTTGCCCGGGCCCGGCCAGTCACCCGTACGCGGCGGCGTCGGCCCGTTCGAGGGAGTCGGGGAAGGACGGGCGGACGCGGACCTCGACGGCGTCGGCGAGGGCCGGTCCGGGGAGGGGGTGCGCGACGGGCTCTGCGCCGGACTCTGCGCGGGGCTGTGCGCCGGGCTGTGCGCCGGACTGTGCGCCGGACTGTGCGCCGGGCTGTGCGTCGCGCTGTGCGTGGGCGTCACGTCGGGCGAGGGACTCGCGCTGCGCGAGGGGGTGGCACTCCGCGAAGGGGTCGCGCTGCGCGAAGGGACGGCGCTGGGAGAGGAACTGCGCGTGGGACGCACCGTCGGCCGGATGGTCGGCCAGGAGGTCGGGCGAGTCGTCGGGCGTCTCGTCGGCCAGAAGGTCGGGCGAGTCGTCGGGCGAGTCGTCGGGCGAGTCGTCGGAAGGAGGGTCGGCGACGCGTCCGGCGGGGGGCCGGCCGGGATGCCCGGACGTGGGGAGGCCGACGGTCTCGCCGTCCAGGACACCCTCGGAGTGGGCCGCACAGTGGGCCGGTGTCCCCTCCGGGGCGGCAGGGTGGTCCACCAGGTGACCGCCGGATACGGGTTCCGCCGGCTTGTGGGAGCCGGCGTCGCCCCCTTGCGGCCGCGGCGGGAGGAGGGCGAGGCCCTGACCGCCTCGGCGCCGGCCGCCCGCGCTTCCGCCCCTGCGTCCTGCTCAGTGCCGTCCCGCGTGCCGTCCCGCGTGCCGGCGCCCGTCAGCGCGACCGTCCCGTCGGACGCGTCCTGGCCGCTGACGCCGCATCCGCCGCCGGCGAGGACGGCGAGGGCGGACAGACCCGCCACGACCAGCAGCCCGCTTTTCCGGGCGTCCTTATATATCCGCACAGTCGACTCCTTCCGGTCCACGGTTATGCCGACTGTCCGCCTCTATAGGGGGAGGCTCCTTCGGGAGGGTAGCCACACCTGACACGCAATGTGGGCTGTTTTCGCAAAAGGAACCATTTTCAGCGCAATCTACATGCGTCCCAATCCGCGTATAAATCGCATTCCGGCGACAATGGGTGTTATTCGGGCGTTACCTTCCCGCCGCTCTCCCAGACGTTGTCCCGCCAGACGTTCCCGCGGCCGTGGGCGTCCCAGTACGCCACCGGACCGGCGAATCCCCCCTTGGGCCACACCCTGCGGCTGAAGACGTTGCCGATGACCTTGACGTTCGACGAGGTGCCCTTGACGCCCGCCCCCGCGTACAACGCCCAGCCGCCGCCGGCCAGCAGGTTGCCCTCCACCGTCACGTTCCGGATCACGCCGAAATCCTGGAACAACGCGATGGCACTGGTCTGGTCGAGCGTATTGACCGCCGTATTGTGGCGAATGATCAATTCGGTTCCCCGGGCGGGCGGCCCGGACGACATGATCATATCAACGTGATCGTCTTTGTAGAGCTTCGGATCATGGACGTAGTTGTCCTCGATGAGGCCCTGCTCGGTGCTGATGCCGTTGGAAATCGTGTGGATATTCGCCCGCCGCACGGTGATCATCACACCCTGGTTGAGAACGCCGAACTGCGTGCGCTCCCTGCCGTTGCCGAAGATCTCGACGTCCTCGACCGTCAGCCCGGAGTGCCCCTGCCGCTGGAGGATTCCCCACCACCCCGGCGTACCGCGGACCCTGGTGTTGCGGATGATCACGTCGTCGGCCTCGACCGTGATCGCGCCGTGCACCTCCAGGCCGTCGATGACCGTGCCGTCCCTGGTCACGGTGATCGATCCGGACGGGCGCAGCTTCGTCCCCTTCGGCACCCCGGTGTTGTCCGGTCCCGGCCAGGCCGCCGGCCGCGACGGTGAGGGCGCGGGGCTCGGCGTGGTGGGCGCGGACGGCGTCGCCGGAGGGGTGGGGCGGCCCGGGCCGCCGTCCGTGGTCGCCTGGCACGCGGTCTGCGAGGTCACCAGTACGGCTCCCGCGAGCAGGACCGCCGTACGCCTCGTCACCGCCCGGCGCACGCCGGGCCGATTCCACGGGCGATTCGGACGCACCGGCATGACGTGATGCGACTCACCGCGCTCTCCCCCCTGCGCCCATCGTGCGGGCATGTCCGCGCCGCGCATCCGGGCGGATCTCCGGCCGCCATCACCGTACCGGGCGAGTCCGTCCCACGCCGGGAATACCGGCGGCGAGCCTGCCGCGCCCCGCCCGGCTACGCCTTGCCGTCGCGGTTGAGCAGGTCCACCAGCGCCGGGGGCGTCCAGCGCTTGACCGTCTGACGCAGGTTGCTCTTCCACTGCTCGCCGGGCCGCTGCTTGAAGAGGGTCGTGTGGTCCGCGCCCGTCTCCTCCTCCGGCCGGCCGTTCGTGTAGTAGTACAGCGCCATCGAACGGCGGGCACGGTCGTCCGGGCACGTCAGCGGGTCGGGATGCCCGTGGTTCGCGTCGTCGGTCGTGGCGAAGACGACGAAGCGGTTGAAGACCGGCAGGATCTTGTGCTCGCACCGGGTCATGTCCTTGTCCCAGAGCTGCAGGTGGCCGCCGTAGTCCTCTTTCCAGTCCTTGTTGAGGTAGAGCAGCCCGTTGAGCCGGCGATCGAGGTTGAGCCTGCGGTGCCGGTTGAAGTCGGCGTGCACCTTCAGGAACCCGCCGGGCTTGATCTGGTGCAGGCCGCCGCCCTCCAGGTGCGGATCGGAGACGAGCTGCGTGATCCCCGTCAGCCGTTCGAGGAACTCGACGAACACCTGACCGTTGAACTCGGCGAGCAGGTGGCGGGTGGCGGGTCCCATCCGCTCGGTGTCCGACAGCGCGAGCTTGATCTCGCGCGAGCTGTCGAACTGCTGCCAGCTCGCGTCCCGCGGCTCCGGGAACTCCTCCAGGATCGGCTCCAGCACGCCGGGCGGCAGGAAGTCGTCGATCACCACGTGCCGGAACGGCGCGGCGTCGAGGAAGTCCTGGCGCCGGCGGTCGGCCAGCGGGAACAGGTCCTCCCGACGGAAGGTGAACGCCTGGGTCTCCTGCATCGATCTCTCCCTCGCCGCCGGCTGAAAGGTGTCCGTCTCGATCCGTCGCCCCCGCGCTCGCCACCGCACACGGAACGGCGAGGCCCCGACTTGGATATCGTGCGGCGAATCCGCCCGTGTTACAGCGCCACGTCCGGCCACAGCTTATTCCTTGACACGAATATTCTCTGAGGGGAATACTCATCCTCATGGAGGCACTCCTCACCGCACTGGCCGACCCGGCCCGCTGGCGGCTCGTGAGCCTGCTGGCCGAGCGGCCCCGCCCGGTCGGCGTCCTGGCCCAGCTCTCCGGGGCGCGCCAGCCGCAGACCACCAAGCACCTGCAGACTCTCGAACGTGCCGGCGTCGTCACCTCGCAGCGCACCGGCCAGCGCCGCATCTACGCGCTGCGGCCCGAACCCCTGCGGGAGCTGGCGGCCGCGCTCGGCCGGCTCGCCGACACCGCCGACCAGGCCGGCGGCGGGCGCGAGACCTACGACCGCTACGGGCTCAGCCTCCACGCGGAGCGACTCGCCGCGGAGGAGCCGGGATGGGCCGACGGCCGCACGTTCAGGTTCCACCGGTCGCTGAAGGGGCATCCGGAGCTGGTCTGGCGCCACCTGACCGACGCCGCCCTGCTCGCCCGCTGGTGGACGCCCGACGACCTACGCGTCTCCGAGCTCGTATTCGAGGCACGGCCGGGTGGGCGGATCGTCCAGCAGTATCGTGACGCGGACGACGCCGACGGCTCCGACCTGGTCGCCGGGCACGCGGAGGGGACCGTCGAGGAGGTGCGCCTCCACGAACACCTCGCGTACCGGCTCTCCCCGCTGCTTCCCGGCGGCGGCCTCGCCTTAACCGCCCACGTCGACCTCGGCCTCCGGCCCACCGGCACCGGCACCGACCTCGACGTCCTCTTCCGCGTCGGCGACAGCACCGTCGAATCCGCGGACTTCATCGCGGGCATCGAGATCGGCTTCGGCCAGAGCCTCGACAGACTCGCGGCGATTCTCGCCGCCGACGCACACGAAACCGAGCACGACACCGAGCACGACACCGAGCACGACACGGACACGAGGAGCACGAGATGACCCACTCGACCGGCCGCAGGGTGACCGCGAACCTGAGCCTCACCCTCGACGGGCGTTACCACGGTCCCGGCGGGCCCGGCGATTTCGCCGCGTTCGTTCCCTACGTGACCACCGAGGTCGCGCGGGACCACATGAACCGCATCTGGGCGGACGCGACGACGGCGCTGCTCGGCCGGATCAACGCCGAGGGGTTCATGGGCTACTGGCCGCCGGTCGCCGAGGACGACAACGCCGACCCGCGTGATCGCGGATACGCCAAGTGGCTGGTCGGCACGGAGAAGGTGGTCCTCTCGACCACCTTGACCGAAGCGCCGTGGGAACGCACCCGCGTGGTGAACGCTCCCGCCGCCGAGGTCGTCGCCGGCCTCAAAGCCACCGGCGATGGCGACATCCTCGTCAACAGCAGCGCCAGTGTCATCAAGCCGCTCCTGTCGGCGGACCTGCTCGACCGGCTGTACCTCATGATCCTCCCCGAGATCGCCGGAGGCGGGCGGCGGCTGTTCGACGACGGCCTGCCGTCGACGAAGTGGACGCTCGCACATCAGCGGACCGGCGAGCTGGGCGAGATCGCCATGGTCTACGACCGCGTCCGCTGAGCGGCGACGCCCGCCCGGCCACGTCCCGGCGGGCACCACCAGGGTGAAGATCGAGGAATGCGTTGCCTCCCGGGTGCGCCGCCTCTAGCATGCGCCTGGCGGGCAGTTCCCGACCCCCGGAGGGCCGCATGTCCGAGACCCCGCGGATCGCGGTCGTCGTCGTGACCTACAACAGCGCGCGCGTGCTGGCAGACTGCCTGGAGTCGCTCGCCGCGGGCGCGCGAGGCGCCGACCTCGTGCGGGTGGTCGTCGCCGACAACGCGTCACGGGACGAGTCCGTGCCGCTGGCCGAGCGGGCCGGGGCGACGGTGGTGCCGCTGGGCCGCAACGCCGGCTACGCGGCGGCCATCAACGCGGGCATCGCCGCCCTCGACCGCGAGGGACACCTCGACCGCGTCGACGCGGTCGCCATCCTCAACCCGGACTGCCGCACCCGCGAAGGGGCGCTCACCCGTCTCGCGGCCGCGCTGCGCGCCCCCGGTCACGGCATCGCCGTACCCCGGCTGGTCAGCCCGGACGGCCACACGCATCCCTCCCTGCGCCGCGCCCCCACCGTACGCGGCGCGCTGGCCGAGGCGGTGATCGGCGGACGGCTCGCTGGCCGCGTCGGGCGGCTCGGCGAGGTGATCACCGATCCCCGTCGCTACCGGACGCCCGGCGCCGCCGAGTGGGCCACCGGGGCCGCCCTGCTCGTCTCCGTGGCGGCCGTACGCGACCTCGGGCCGTGGGACGAGTCCTTCCTGCTCTACAGCGAGGAGACCGAGTTCGCGCTGCGGGCGGCCGACCGGGGCTGGACGCTCTGGTACGAACCCGAGGCCGTCGTCGAGCACATCGGCGGCGAGGCGAACGTCAACCCCGTGCTGGCCGCGCTGCTCACGACGAACCGGGTGCGGCTGTTCCGGCGGCGGCGCGGGCCCGTCTCCTCCCTCGCCTTCTATCTCGCCGTGGTTCTCGGCGAGGCGCTGCGCGCGCTCGCCGGCCGGCGTACGGCACGGGCCTCGCTGGTGGCCCTGCTGCGGCCCTCCAGGCGCATGCGGGTGCTGCCGCAGTGAGCGGGCGGGGCGGCCCGGCGGAGGCGGCGTAACGGCCGGCCCGTCCGCCGCGACTACAGACATGTGAAAGTGACGCGACTCGCCCTGGAGGGCGTGCTGCTGTTCGTCCCCACGCCCCACCACGACGAGCGCGGCTTCTTCACCCGGACCTTCGACGCGGCCGTCGCCGCCGAGCACGGGCTCGACCCCGCCGCCTTCATCCAGGACAGCCAGTCTCGCTCCCGTAAGGGCACCGTCCGCGGCATGCACGGCCGTTCGGGGCGTGGCGAGGCCAAGCTCGTCCGGTGCGCCCGAGGCGCCGTCCTGGACGTGCTGGTGGACGCCAGGCCCGGCTCGCCGACCTTCGGCCGCCACCTGACGGTGCTGCTCGACGACGAGACGTTCGCCCATCTGTACGTGCCCCCGGGCCTCCTGCACGGCTACCAGGCGCTGACCGAGGCCGACGTGTGCTACCGCATCGACCGGGAGCACGACCCGTCGGAGGATCTCGCCGTGCGGTACGACGATCCGGATCTCGCGCTTCCGTGGCCGCTGCCGGTCGGCGCGATCAGCGGCCGGGACCTGTCAGCCGGGTCCTGGGCCGAGCTGCGCGACCGCCTCGGGGCGTAGCCCGGCACGCGCCGCCTCCGCCGCGGGCGGGGCGGGGGCCGCGGCGGCGTTCTCGGCCCTCAGCGCGCGCAGCAGCGCGCCGGCGGCCCCGATCAGCAGGAACATCAGGCTGGTGACGCCGGGATAGGACAGCAGGTCGAAGGTGGCCGCGCCGACGAGCGGGACCAGCAGGCAGGCGGCGATGGTCAGGGCCAGGTTGCGGACGTTGGGATCATGGCTGAGCCGCCGCGCGCGCAGCGCGACGACCACCCCGCAGACGATGACGCCGACGAAGGCCACCACGCCGACCACGCCGGTCTCCACCAGCGAGAGCAGGTACTGGTTGTCGAACACCTGGTGCTTGTAGGGATACCAGGTCCCGATGCCCCGGCCGAAGAGCGGATGCTTGGTGACCTCGGTGAGCGCGAACGGGTAGTCGTGCGTGCGGTAGAGGATGCTGTCGTCGGAGCCGGCGTTCGCGAACAGGTTGTAGAAGGTGCCGAGCAGCCCGGGGGCCGCCACCTTCATCACGCCCAGGAACACGGCGAGCGCCCCCAGGCTCACCAGGCAGCGCCTGAGCGGCCAGCCGGTGAACAGCACCGCGCCGACCACGACCATCCCGAGCACGGCCGACCTGGAGACCGAGAACATCAGCCCGGCCGCGATCAGGGCCGCGCACAGCCACCAGCGACGCCACGGCTCGCCCCGGTCCCGCGCCTGCAGGGCGAAGTGCGCCGCGAACGGCAGGACCATCGAGCAGAAGACGCCGAACTCGATCGGGTGGCCCAGCGTCGCGGCCACCCGGCGCAGGTCCGCCCGCGACATCACGGTCTCGGTGCCCTCGACGGAGGTGTGCCGGAATCCGGGAAGGGACATGTAGGTCGTGGGGTCGAACTCCAGCAGGTACTGGCACGTGGCGACGACCGACACGATCGCCCCGGCCACCACGACCGTCTTGAGCACGAAGTCGAGCCGGTCCCGTCCCCTGACGCCGTCGCACATCACGAGCACGAGCCCGATGTACCCGGCGAACAGCACCAGGGAGTGGTCCGCCAGGTTGAGCTCGTCCGAGGGCAGGTATCCGAGGCTGGCGAAGCCGTAGCAGGTCAGGAACGCCATCCCGTACGCGAAGATCGCGGTGCGGACGGGGTTGGCGCCCTTGGCGGCGCCGAGGGTGGTCGTGAACTGCGCCAGGAGCCACACGAGGAGGAGCAGGAGGGCGACGACGTCGGCGAGCGTCAGCGACATCGGCAGCCCGCGCAGGACCAGCCGGGCCGGGATGAGCAGCAGGGAGAGCACGAACAGGCAGACGAGCGTCGCGCCGTCGGCGCGCCGGCGCGATCCGGGCGGCAGCGGGCTGTCGATCCTCACGGGACTCCCGATGGTCACGGCTGTCAGTGCCGGAGCAGCGGCGCCGACTTCGTCCGCGCGCCGGCCGGATAGGCGGATCCGTTGAGGGACGCCTGCGGCTTCGAGGCGCCGGAGCGGCGGGCGCGGCGCGACCGCGCCCAGCTCTCGACCGCGAAGGCGGCGGCCATGCTCAGGAACAGGCCCATCGCCAGCGCGACGCACGCCGCCCGCAGCCTGCTCCCCGTCTTCTCCTCGGGAGTGGTCGGCGGCACGACCTCGAACGCCTTGAGATAGGTGGCCCGCGGCGCGCCCAGCGCCCGCTGCTGCTCGACCAGCTTGTCCTGCGCGATCCGGCCGAGCCGCGCCACCACGTCATGGGCCTCCTGCGCCGTCGGGGCCTCCGCGGAGATGACGACGAACGGCAGCGTGATCATCAGCTCCGGGTTGGTCGTGCCGTTGCTGACCTTGAACGTGGTCCGTCCGCCGGGCGTCACCCCCACCCGCTGCGCGACCTCGGCCGAGCTGAGGCCCTGGATGAGGATCGAGGCGGAAAGGCCCAGCCCGCTGTCGACGTTGACCAGCGGATTCGTCACCGGGTTGGGGAACTTGGGGTCCGCCGGCAGGCTTCCCCCGTCGCGGGGCACGGTCAGCACGAAGCTCGAGGAGCACACGAAGGTCTTCGGGAACTTGACGTAGACGCCGGCCGCCCCCGCGAGCACGAGCACGAAGACGGGGAAGGTGACGTACCACCGCCGGAACAGGACGAGGACCGTCGCCCAGAAGTCCATGCGTCAGTCCTTGTCGTCGTCCGTGCGCGCGTCTCTGGCCACGCTCGCGAAGCGACGGTCGTCGTCGGCGCGCAGCGCCTCGGCCGCGTCCTGCCCCTTCACCGGCTCCGTCACGACGACGATCTCCTGGGTGTCCCACAGGACCACGTCCACGTCGTCGTCCTCGTACGCGGAGACGACGGGAGCGACGGGAACCGCCTGGAGCGCGGCGGCCTGCGGCACGGGGGCACGCGGGGGCGGCGGGGCCTTGCGGAGCAGCGGGCGCTCGCCCCTGCGCGTCAGGGCGTAGACCAGGCCGAGACCCGCGCAGGCGACCAGGAGGCCGGCGCCGGCCGCCACCTGCCACCGCGTGGACAGCATGGCCTCCGGCTTGGAGGGCGGCACGATGTTGGCGACCGTGAGGTAGGTCGAGGGCGGGGCGCCGAGCGTCCGCTGCCACCCGGTCAGCTCGTCGCGGACACGCCGCTGCGCCTTCGTCAGCACGTCGGAGGCGATGGCCGGGGACGGCGCCACGACGCGGATGTAGATGTACGGCCCGCTGATGTCCAGAACCCGGGGGTTGCTGCGCCCGTCGTCGATCGTGATCGTCGTGGGCCCGTCCTTGGGCGCGCCGAGCTGCGTCCACACGTCCTGCGTGTTCATGGACTGGATGACGATGCTCGCGGCCGTCTTCAGCGCGTCGTTGAACTGCAGGAGCGGGTTGCCCCGGGGCAGCGGGCGGTTCGGGTCCCTGGAGTAGACGCCGCCGTTGACGGGCGTGGCCAGCACCAGCGAGGTGTCCGCCTCGTAACGGGTCGGGGCGACGAAGAAGGTGACCGTGCCGGCCAGGATCGAGATCGCCAGCAGGGGGAGTCCGACCGACCATTTCCGTAGGAGACCGGCGATCGTCGTCCAGAACTCCACGTATCCCCCCGGCCTGTCCAGTGCCGTCGGCCTGCCAGCAGGCGTCCGGACCCTGCTTGGATACATCGTCACGCGCGGCTGTCACGTTACAACGATCCGATGTCCCGCGCCGGGTGGTTACGTTCGGCGAACTTCCTCCGATATACGTTGCGGCGACCGGTCCGGGCGACGACGGGAGTGCGGCGGATGGAGTCCTCTGCGGACCAGGCGACGGCCCCGTCCACCTCCGCGGCCACCTCCGCGTCCACCCGGGCGGCACGCGCGCCCGCGCGTCTGCCGGGCCTCGACGGGATCCGCGGGGTCGCGGCCCTGTTCGTGGTCCTGCACCACTGCTGGCTGCTGTCCTTCCCGGGGTTCCCCGCCGACACGGGCCCCGCGTGGGCCGGCTGGCTCGTCTACGGGCACCTCGCGGTGGTGATGTTCATCGTCCTGTCGGGGTTCTCGCTGGCGGTCTCGCCCGCCAGGTCGGGCTGGCGGCTGAACGGCCTCCGCCGGTTCGCCTACCGGCGGGCCTGGCGCATCCTCCCGCCCTACTGGGCGGCCCTGCTGTTCAGCCTCGTGGTCGCGTGGACGCTGATCCCGCAGCCCGGCCAGGCCAGCCCGACCGTGAAGTCCGTCGTCGTCTACGGCCTGCTGGTCCAGGACCTGTTCGGCTCGCCGAGCCCCAACGGCGCCTTCTGGTCCATCGCGGTGGAGGCGCAGCTCTACGTCGTGTTCCCGCTGATGCTCCTCGTGCTGCGGCGGGCCGGCGCGGCCGTCCTGCTCGCCGTCCTGACCGTCGTCGTGGCCCTCATCGGGCTGCTCGCGCCGAGCGTCCCCGCGGTGGACCTGTTCATGCGGCTGACCCCGCAGTTCGCGGTGCTCTTCGCGATCGGCGCGGTCGCCGCGGGAGTGGCGGCGGGCATGAGGGCGGGCATGACGGCGCACGGGGAGGCGCACGAGGGCGCGTCGCCGTGGCCGTCGCGTCTTCCCTGGCTGACCCTGGCCGCCGCGGCACCCGTCGTCCTGCTGATCGTCGTGCGTGGTCCCGAGTGGACGGTCGACCACTACTTCTGGGTCGACCTGGCCGTCGGGCCGGCGGCCGGGCTGCTGCTCGCCTCCGTGGCGGCCGGCCGGCCCCGGCCCCTCGTGCGCCTGCTGGACACGCGGGCGCTGCGCCGGCTCGGCTCGTTCTCCTACAGCCTCTACCTCATCCACGCGCCGATCGTGGTGGTGGTGAACCGCATGGTCCTGGCCCCCCGTCTCGCCCCGGGCGTGACGATGTTCCTGGCCACCCTCGTGCTGACCGTGCCGCTCACGCTGCTCGCGGCGTGGCTGTTCGCGTCGGTCTTCGAGCTGCCGTTCCAGCGTCACCGCGGCTGGGGCGCGCTGCGGGCGGCGGTCCTGCGGCGATAGCCGCCGCCCGATCACTTCCGTCTAGAGCGGCAGCTCCGTCTGGCTGTCGGGGCGGCCGACGTACCGGCCGTAGTCGGGGTGGTCGAAGCGGTGCAGCGCGACGATGTTGTCGTTCCACGGCGCGGGCACGGCGCGCTTGTGGCGCAGGCCGTTGATCGGGGCGATCTTCAGGGTCTCGTGCGCCTCGTTGAACTCGCCGATGGCCCGCAGCTCGCCGACGTAGTCGTTGTGCAGGATCTGGTCGTCGTCGCCGACGGTGTCGTCCAGGTAGCAGAAGACGCGGGGCAGGAAGTACTTGTGGTCGCCCGCGAAGATCCGCAGCGCGGCGGCCGTGGAGGAGTAGAAGTCCACGTCGACGGAGACGAAGCCGATCGGCGCGGGCCGCCTGTCGTCCAGGAACTCCGCCACGGTGTCGGTGATGTTCCCCAGGACCAGGTGGGCCTCGGGCAGGCGCGCGCGCAGGGCCGCGACGTCCATGCTGAAGTCGCCCTCGCGCCAGATGTAGGGCAGGTCGCGGTAGTCGGTCGGCTTCGGCAGGCCCTCCCCCGTGTCGAAGCCGTACACGTCGATGCGCACGCCGGTGGCGGCGGTGGCCAGCCGTGCCTGGCGGCACATCTCGACCAGGCCCGCGCCGCCCGCGACGCCGAACTCGACCACGCTGATGCGGTCGACGCCGAGCCGCCTGGCCAGTTCGGCCGCCTGCTGGACGCCGTAGGCGTAGTGCGGCCGGGGGAACAGGTCGAGAGCGCAGCGCAGCTCGTACGAGCCGAAGGGCAGGCGGCGCATGACGGCGAGAACCGACCGTCCGGGCTGCATCAGCACCCGGACGAGGCGTATCACGTTCCGGTCGAACCCTCTTCGCGGCGAGGACGTCATGGTGGGTCGGCCTTTCTTCTGGTCGCGTGGGTGGATTGCGGCCGCCGTGCCCGCGGGTCAGCCTCCCAGGAGGCGAACGGCGAGACCGGTGAGCTTGCGGCCGCGGTGGGCCAGCACCTGGCGCTGGCGGCGCCCGTATGTGCGGGCCAGCACGGCCCGGCCCCGGCGGCGCTGCTCGGGGGTGAGGTCCACGGCGCGCAGCGCCCGGTACATCGCGCGGAACTGGAGCGTGTTGGCGAAGTGCGCGGTCCACACCGGCACGCCGAGGGCCCGGGCGATGTTCGGCAGCCGTTTCCAGCGCAGGTCGCGCTGGGCCAGCACCTCGGGGACGTGGCCCCACGGCCCGGTCAGGGCGAGCATGGTGGCGTACACCTCGTCCTCGCGGATCATCACGGGTCTGCGGATGCCCGCCACCGCCGCGCGCCGCATCACGCCGTACAGCGGGTCGAGGCGCATGTGCTCGGTGGTGACCGCGTCCCACAGCTCCGCCAGCCGGTCGACGGGGTCGTCGGAGAGCATCCCCGTGCCCTGGTAGGACGGCCGGTGCACCGAGCCGTCCGGGCTGGTGTACGCCGTGTCCGAGGTCACCAGGATGAGCCGCTCGTCGGTCAGCATCGGCTCGATCGAACGGGACACGCAGTGGGGCTCGAGATGGTCGTCGTCGCCCATCCAGCGGAAGAACTCGCCCCGCGCCAGGCGCAGCACCTCGGTGAAGTTGCCGACGATGCCGATGTTGCGGGGCTGGCGGTGGTAGACGACCCGGGAGTCCTCCCGGGCGAGCCGCCGGCACAGCTCCTCCGTTCCGTCCGTGGACGCGTTGTCCGAGATGACGACCTCGAGCCGTTCGTGGTCCTGGGCGAGGACGGACCGCACGGCCTCCTCCAGCCGGTCCGCGCCGTTGCGGACCGGTATGCCGATGGAGACGAGTCTCCGTGAATCCGCCAACTCAGTGCTCCTTCGCCGTCGCCTCGACCGGCACCGGATGCCGGTGGCCGGCGGGCAGCCGCTCCATCACGTGGCCGCCCACCGTTCTCATCTGGTGCAGCGGCACCACGATCAGCACGTAGACCAGCAGTCCTCCGGCGCCTCCCACGACGAGCTGGAGGAACTGGCTGCCCGCGGTCAGCGCGGCCAGGCCCACGGTGACCGCGAACGACACCGCGGCCCCGGCGAACGGCCGTACCAGCTGGGGCAGGATCGGCCGCAGCCGCACCCCCGTGCGCTGCACGGCGAGCATCGCGAGCGGGAGGGCCACCAGCAGCGCGGCCGCCGCCTGGCCGACCGCCGCGCCCCGGATGCCGTCGAGGTGCGTGCCCACGATCACCGCGGGGATCAGGGCCACGCCGTACCCCAGGTTCATCCAGACGGTCGAGCGGGTGGCCCCCTGCCCGTTGAGGATGTCCAGGGCGAAGGAGGTGAGCATGCGCACCACCATCAGCACCGCGAGGAACCGCAGGACGCCGGCCGCCTGGCCCCACTTGTCGCCGTACAGGAAGTGGATGAGCGGGTGGGCGAGCACCGCCATGGCCACGGCCAGCGGCAGGATCGCGGTGACCAGGATCGGCACCGACTTCTGCACGCCGAGCGACAGCGACTCCTCGTCACGCTCGGCGAGGCGCGAGAAGCCGGCGATGGACACCGAACGGATCGCGGTGCCGATCAGTCCGGGCACCCAGCTCGACACGTTGAAGGCCATCAGGTAGAAGCCGAGCCAGTCGGGCCCCATGATGGCGCCGACGATGATGTAGCCGACGTTGAGCAGCACGATTTCCAGGGCGATGCCCGCCGCGGAGGGGATGCCGAACCCCAGCAGCCTCTTCGCGACGCCCCGGTCGAATCCCAGCCGCCAGGGCAGCCGGGCGTAGGCGAGCATGAACACGCCGGTGACGACGGCGCCGGCCACCTGTCCCCAGGCGAAGCTGTACGGCCCGGCGCCCCCGGCGGCGAGCGCGATCGCCACCGGGGCGTTCACCAGGAAGCCCGCCAGGATCGCCTTGGAGCTCTTGCCCACGTGGAACCTGCGCAGCAGTGTCGCGCTGCGCACCGCGGTCACGGCCTCGATGAGGATGACCGCGGTGAGGAGCCGGACGACCGGGGTGGCCTCCTCGCTGCCCGCGAGGCTGGAGAAGTACGGCGCGCCCACGTAGAACGCGCCGTACAGGGTGACGGCGGAGATCATCGAGAGGGTGGTGGCGGTCGGCGCGACGTCCTCTAATCTGCCCCGCCACTGCACCACCGCGGCCATGACGCCGATGTCCTTGACGACCATGACGAACTGGGTCGCGGCCAGCGCGACCGCGTAGATGCCGAAGTCCTCCGGGCTCAGCAGACGGGCCAGGACGAGGCCCATGAGGAACGACCCGGCCCGGGTCGCCAGGGTGCCCAGCAAACTCCAGCCGAGCCCGCGTCCGGCCTTGCGGCCGATATCCCGGAGGTGGCCGGCCTCGCCGTCCGGCGGCTCGGCCGGCTCCGGCGGTTGCGCTGACTCCGCTGACTCCGCCGGCTCCGCGTCCTGGCTCTCTCGCATCGGCACTCCCCGATCCCTAGCTCTCCTCGGTGACCCGCTCCAGCCAAATCTCCCGCCAGAACGGCACGAACGCCCGTGGGCAGTTGGCCTTGTACACACCCGCGCAGACGACGCCGTCGAGGATGATGCAGGGGTTCTTCATCTGCAGCATGCGCCCGGTCTTCTCGTCGATGCACCGTTCCACGCGCGCGGCGACCCGGGCCTCGCGCCCGCAGTACCGCGCCATCTCCTCCTCGAACCCCATCCCGCGGTTGAGCCGCTTCGTGTCGAGCGTGGCGACGATCGCCTCCCGCGACTTGACCCGCACGAGCTCGCCCGGTTGCAGGTCGCTCAGCTCGGTCGGGGTCGTGGTGTTCGGGCCGGCCGGTACGAAGCCCCACGCCATGCCGTCCCTGAACCGCAGCCGGCGGGGCAGCCTGCGGCTCGCCCGCTGTAATCGGTTGAACAGCCCGAAGAAGACCGTGCGGAGGGTGGCCAGGACGCCGGCGTTGCCCACCCGGACGTCCGTGACGTACTGGCCGAGGTCCCTGAAGGGCAGGGGCTCGGGAGCGGCGCGCAGCAACTCGGTCGCCTGGCAGCGGTACCGCACCTCGCCGTCCGCCGCCGGCTCCCCGCGGGAGTTGATCTCAAGCAGGGGAAGGCTGCGTACGGGCTCGGGTGCGGCATCGGGCACGGGCGCACCCGGGTCCACCCGTTTGAGCCAGGCCTCCTTCCAGTACAGCGAGCACGAGGTCTGGCAGCCGCCGTGGGCCGAGCCGTCGCAGCGCGCCCCGGTCAGGTGCACGGCGTCCCGCATCCGCCGCATGCCCGTGCCGGTCAGTGTGTCGCACAGCTTGTGGGCCACCTTGTGCACCGTCATCCGCCGCCCGCAGAACGACAGCATCTCCGGCATGAAGGGCAGGCCGTCGAGCTCGCCCTTCTCGTCGAGTGTGGTCATGATCTCCTCGACGCTGCGGACCTCCACCACCTCGCCGACCGTGAGGCCGAGGGCCTCCGGTCGTGCGGAGGTCTCGAACTGCGTCATCCGGCTACTCCTTCACGAGTCCCGCGCCCAGCAGAGCCTGGGCCGCGTCCGCCACCACGTCGAACGGCAGTCCAGAACGTTCCGAGATGTCGAGCAGGCTGTGCGGGCCGTCGGACTGGTTCAGCACCCACAACATCGCCATCTGCGCCTGTTTCGTGTCGCTGCGCCCGCCGAGCGACTCGTACAGGCCGCGCCTGCCGAGCTGGGGCTCGCCGTAGGGGCTGAGGTTTACGTAGGCGCGGTTGCGCTCCAGCACCCGCACGGCCCGCAGGCAGGCGTCCAGCGTGTCCTCCATCGCCTCCTCGGTGACGAAGTCCGGGTCGTCCGCGGAGGTGTGGTACTCCGGATAGCCGGCGTACGGGGTCCTGGTCAGGCAGCCGACCGGCAGGTCGAACCCGGGCGAGCAGTACTGCCGCTCGTCGTAGCCGTAGGGGGAGAAGTCCACCAGCGTGTGCGGGCGGTCCCGCAGGACGTGGGCGAAGACCCGGTCGATCTCGGCGTCCCCCCGCCGGCTGCGCTTGTAGGTGATCGGCCCCCGGTCGCCCGCGCAGGCGAGCACGATCCCGTGCCTGATCCGGCCGGCCCGGTCCCGGTTGCGCGCCAGCCAGGCGATCGAGCCGATGGTGCCGGGCGCGAACAGGAAGCGGTAGGTGTAGCGCCGCTCCTCCCGCGCCAGCAGCCGTGCCAGCCGGGTCGCCACCGCGACGCCCGCCAAATTGTCGTTGGCCAGCGATGGGTGGCAGACATGGCACGAGATCAGGACCTCCTCCGCGCTGCGGCCCGGGATCACGTGCTCGCCGTACGTCAGGTGCCCGTCGGCGAGCGTCGAGTCGATCCGCACCTCGTACGGCCCCGGTCCCATCCCCGCCAGCGTGTCCTCACTGAGGCAGAACCCCCACGTCTCGGCGTAGTAGCTGGTGCGGTACGGCACCAGGCCGGGCCGGCCGGGAAGCGTGTGCAGGTGGGGGCGCAGCTCCTCCAGGGTCATGGTCGCCGACACCGGCACGCTGTAGCCGACCACGTGCAGGTTGGACGCCGCGAAGTCGACGATCCGGGTCCCGGCGGAGTCCTTGATGTAGGCGTCGCGGATGTTCCATTCCTTGGGAATGGTCCAGTCGAGGACCTGGGTGCCCGTGGGCACCTCGCTGATCTCCAGCGGGATCGACTCGCCGATGATCTCCAGGGTGCGCCGCAGGCCGGATCCGGTGATGCTGCGGCACAGCGGGTAGAGCCGCCTGACCAGCGCGTGCATCTCGCTCATGGGCGCAGCGAGGAGTCGACGGCGCCGGCCTCCCGCCGGTCGGACAGGCGGGCGAGCCGGGTGAAGCGGCGCTCGAAGTCCTCCCTGGTCAGCCCGTACTCGCGGTAGGCGTCGACCAGTTCCACCGCGCCGTCCTTGACCGACCAGCGGGCCTCGTACCCGGGGAGGGCGGCCCTGATCCGGGAGAAGTCGACCCGGTAGGAGCGCGGGTCGGCGCCCGCCTCGCCGGTGATCACGAGCGTGGCGCCGGGCACGGCCTCGACGACCTCGGCCGCGATCTCCGCCACGGTCAGGTTGTTGAGCTCGGTGCCCACGTTGAACGCCTTGGCGTGCACCGCCTCCCTGGGCGCGGTCAGCGCGGCGGCGAACGCCTCCGCGATGTCGCGGGCGTGGACCAGCGGGCGCCAGGGCGTGCCGTCCGACAGCACGCGCACCTCCCCCGACAGGCACGCGTGGCCCGTCAGGTTGTTGAGCACGATGTCGGCCCGCAGCCGCGGCGAGAAGCCGAAGGCCGTCGCGTTGCGCATGAAGACGGGGGTGAAGTCGTCGTCCGCCAGCGCGGCCAGGTCGTCCTCCACCCGGACCTTCGACTCCGCGTAGGGGGTCACCGGCCGGAGCGGCGCGTCCTCGTCCAGCAGGTCGTCGCCGCCCGACGCGCCGTACACCGAGCAGGTCGACGCGTACAGGAACCGGCGCACGCCGGCATCCCTGGCGAGCCGGGCCAGCCGCGAGGAGGCGTGGTGGTTGATGTCGTAGGTCAGCTCGGGGGCCAGCGAGCCGAGCGGGTCGTTGGACAGCGCGGCGAGGTGCACGACGGCGTCGAACCCCGCCAGGTGCTCGGGCCGGACGTCCCGCAGGTCCACCGCGTACGTCTCGGGGTCGGCGGGCGGGGGGCCGAGCACGCAGTCGGCGAACAACCCCGAGTCGAGGCCGACCACCTCGTGGCCGGCCTCGGCGAGCACCGGGGCCATGACCGTGCCGAGATAGCCCTGGTGTCCGGTGAGCAGTAGCCGCATCAGTTCTCCAGGTCGAGGGTGAGCTTGTCCACGTGGAACGCCTCGGCGTACCGCGCGTGGCACTCGATGCCGCGGATGCGGGCGAGGCCGAGGAAGGCTTCCGGGTCGTACCAGGGGCGGTGCCGCTGTGAGGGGTAGTGGCTCTGCAGCAGGGCGACCTTCTCCTTCGCCACATCCGGGGGGAGCGGCTGGTAGACCGACGGCCGGCCGAGGTCGCCGTCCCACTTGACGATCTCGTAGCCCAGGACCAGGTGGTCGCGGAACGCGGTCGGCACCAGCTCGGCGAGGCCCCGGTGATCCTGGTGCAGGTCGCCCCGGTGGGGGGCGACGACCAGGTCGGGGTCGCCCGCCGCGCGCAGCTCCTCGACGGCGTTCTTGGCCTCGTCCCAGTGGGCGGGCAGCCGCCCGTCGGGCAGTTTCAGCACGGTCAGCCGCAGGTCGGCGCCGGGGCAGAAGGCGGCGAGCGCGGCCCGTTCCTCGTCCTCCCGCTCGGTGCCGCCGCCGGACAGCACCAGGGCGTCCACTCGGACGCCGGGGTTGGCCGCGCAGACGGTCAGCAGCGTGCCGCCCGCCCCGATCGCGATGTCGTCGCAGTGCGCCGCGAGTGCCGCGATCCCGCGCACGCGGCCGGGCCGAAGGCCGATCACACGTGCTCCCACAGCGCCCACGGCCGGTCGCCGCGCGCCCACGCGTGATCCAGCTCCAGCCGCTGGTTGACGGTGTCGCTCGGCCGCCAGTAGCCGCGGTGGGGGTAGGCGAGCAGCCGGCCGCGCTTGGCCAGCTCGGCGCAGCCGTCGGCCACGAGGTCGCCGTTCACGGGGATGTGGTCGAAGACCTCCTGGCGGAGCACGAAGAAGCCGCCGTTGACCCACAGCGGCATCTCGCTGACCGGCGTGATCGAGCCGACCCTGCCGTCCTCGCCCACGTCGACGCAGTGGAAGGTGTTGGACGGCGGGACCACCATCATCGACGCCCCGGCGTCCGCGGCACGGAACCGCTCGACGATGTCGGACAGCGGCGCGTCGGTGAGCACGTCCGCGTAGTTCGCCAGAAAGATCTCATCGCCCTCAAGATAGGGGCGCACCCGGCGAAGCCGCTCCCCGATGGGCGAATCCACCCCGGTGTCCACCAGGGAGATCGACCAGTCGGAGATGTCGGTGGACAGCAGGTCCACCCGGCCGTTGCGCAGGACGAAATCGTTGGACGCCGTTTCCTGATAGTTCAGGAAAAAGCTTTTGATGTGTTGCGCGCCGTATCCGAGACAGAGGACGAAATCCCGATGTCCGAAATGCGCGTAATACCGCATCACATGCCAGAGCAGCGGACGGGGGCCGACGAGCTGCATCGGCTTGGGAATGTCCCCGCCGGGAAGGTCGCTGCGCATCCTGGTGCCCCGGCCCCCGCAGAAGAGGACGACTTTCACACGATCTCCAGTCTGGGGATCGGGAAGACCAGCCGGCCTCCCCACTCGCGTACGTACGAGAGCTGGGCGGTCAACTCCTCCCTCAGGTTCCAGGGGAGCACCAGCACGTAGTCGGGGCGGTCGGCGGCGATCTGCTCCGGCGGGAGGACGGGGATCCGGGCGCCGGGGGTGAACCGCCCGTGCTTGTAGGGGTTCCGGTCGACCGTGTAACGGAGCAGGTCGGGGCGGATGCCGCAGTGGTTGAGCAGGGTGTTGCCCTTGCCGGGGGCGCCGTAGCCCACGACCGTCCTGCCCTGCGCGGCGGCGTCGAGGAGGAAGGTCAGCAGCTCCCGCCGGACCCGCGCCACCCGCTCGGCGAACTGCGCGTAGCCGGACAGCTCGTGCAGTCCGGCGGCCTTCTCCGCCGCCAGCACCTCGGCCACGCGCGGGCTCGGCTCGGCGCCGAGTTCCTGCGGGCGGGCCCACAGCCGGATCGATCCGCCGTGGGTCGGCAGCAGCTCGACGTCCACCAGGGCGAGCCCGCCGCTCGCCAGCGCCCGTTCGGCCGAGGCGACCGTGTAGTACTGGAAGTGCTCGTGGTAGATCGTGTCGTACTGGTTGAGCTCCATGAGGGTGAGCAGGTGCTGCACCTCGATGGAGACCCAGCCCCGGTCGTCCAGGAGCGCGCGCAGCCCCCGGGTGAAGCCGATGACGTCGGGGATGTGCGCGTAGACGTTGTTGGCCACGACGAGGTCGGCGGGCCCGTGCTCGGCCCGTACGGCGGCGGCCGTCTCCGGCCCGAGGAACGCGGTGAGCGTCGGGACCCCGTTGTCCCTGGCCGCCTGGCCGACGTTGACCGACGGTTCGATGCCGAGGCAGCGGATGTCGCGTTCCACGACGTGCCGCAGCAGGTAGCCGTCGTTGCTCGCCACCTCCACCACGAACCGGGGGCGCAGCCGCTCGGCCGCGTCCGCCACGAACCGCCGCGCGTGCTCCACCCACGAGGTGGAGTACGACGAGTAGTAGGCGTACTCGGTGAAGGTGTCCTGCGGCGTGATGAGCGCGGGGATCTGGGCGAGCCAGCAGTCCGTGCACACCCGCAGGTGCAGCGGGTAGGTCGTCTCCGGCTCGTCGAGCTGCTCCGCGCCGAGGAACCGCTCGCACGGCGGCGTCGCGCCGAGGTCGACCACGCCGACGAGGCTCGCGGACCCGCACAGCCGGCACGTCGTCATCAGGACCTCCTCCGGCCGCGCGGACAACTTCGCGCAGGCCGTTTTCCGGATGAATTCCGGGCAGGCGTAACCGACAGAAACTGAGCTGGCATTTCCCCCCCAGCACCGGAGTCCGACAGTCATAAGTCGGGCGATGGACTGCGAGCGTTACAAGACGCCTGTGTCATGCTTCCGCCCATGGAGCGGATGAGTATCGAGGGAGCGTGGAGCTTCACCCCGCGAATCCACAGCGACATCCGGGGCGACTTCCTCGAATGTTTCAGGGCGCAGGAGTTACACGAGGCGATCGGGCACGGCATGGAGCTGGCCCAGGCCAACTGCTCGATTTCCCGGCGCGGCGTGCTGCGCGGCGTCCACTTCGCGGACGTACCGCCCGGCCAGGCCAAATACGTGACCTGCGTCTCCGGGGCCGTGCTCGACGTCGTGGTGGACCTGCGGGTGGGCTCGCCCACCTTCGGCAAGTGGGAGGGGCTCGTCCTCGACGACGTGTCGCGGCGCGCGGTCTACGTGTCGGAGGGCCTCGGCCACGCGTTCGCCGTCCTCAGCGAGCAGGCCACGGTGCTCTACCTGTGCTCCCAGCCGTACGCGCCGGGGCGCGAGCACGGCGTGCACCCGCTCGACCCGGAGATCGGCGTCGACTGGCGGCTCGACGGCGAGCCGGTCCTGTCGGACAAGGACGCCGCGGCGCCCACGCTGAGCGAGGCGCTGGATTCCGGGATCCTCCCGAGATATCGGGCCTCCTGACGTGGAGGAGACCCATACTGCTCGTGTGACGAGCGTCGTGATCCCCGCGCACAACGAGGCTCCGGTCCTCGGCCGTCTGCTCTCCGGGCTGCTGGGCGACGCCCGGCCGGGCGAGTTCGACGTCGTGGTCGTCGCGAACGGGTGTACCGACGAGACCGACTCGGTCGCACGGGCGCACGGCGTGCGCGTGCTGAGCACGCCGGTGGCGTCCAAACGCGAGGCGCTGCGTCTCGGCGACCGGGCGGCCCGCGGCTTTCCCCGGCTCTACGTGGACGCCGACGTCACCGTGAGCACCGCGGGCGTACGCGCGCTCGTGGCCCGTCTCGGCGGGCCGGGCACGCCGCTCGCGGCGGCGCCCGAGCGCGATCTGGCGCTCGCCGGCCGGCCCTGGACCGTCCGCGCGTACTACGCGATCTGGACCCGGCTTCCGCACGTGCGCACGGGGCTGTTCGGCCGCGGGGTCATCGCGGTCACCGAGGCGGGCAACGACCGGATCCGCGCGCTCCCGCCGGTCATGGCCGACGACCTGGCCGCCTCCCTGGCGTTCGGCGAGGACGAGCGGGTGGTCGTGGCGGAGGCACGGGCCGGGATCCAGACCCCCCGCACGTTCGCCGACCTGCTGCGCCGGCGCGTCCGCGCGGCGACCAGCGTGAGCGAGCTGGAACGCGAGACCGGTCCGGGCGGGCCGTCCGCGCGCACGAGCCTGGGCGACCTGGTCCGGATCGCCGCACGGGAGCCGTGGCTGCTCCCGGCGGCGGCCGTCTTCGCCTGCGTCACCGTGCTGGCGCGGCGCAGGGCGCGCCGCGCCGTACGGGCGGGCGACTACACGACCTGGCTGCGCGACGAGAGCAGCCGGGCGCCGGGGTCCTGACTGACGCGAGGTCATGACGGACGCGGGAGCTCGAACAGCCAGGCGTACAGGAGCCAGCCCAGCTCGTAGGGCCGGCATTCGCGGTCGACGGCGACCGGCGGGTAGAACCGGTCGAGGGTGGCGAGGCGGGCCGCCGGACGGGTGCGGGTGGCCACCGCGCGCAGGCCGCGCACCAGCTTCTTCGGGTCCGCCCTGGCCGCCTTCCGCCAGGTCAGGTTCAGCCGCTCGTCGATGAGGGACTCGTCGGACTCGGGCCGCTCGCTCATCCAGCGCACGCCCTCGCCGATCTCGTCGAAGTAGGCCGTGCCCCCGGCGTCGGCGAGGTCGAGCAGGGCCATCGGGGCCATCGCGAGCTGGTGGACGCTGTAGACGGGGTATCCCTCGACCACGGCGCCGGTGCGGGCGTCGTAGTGCCACCACCACTGGCCCTCGGCGCCCTGGGCCGCGCAGATCCCCGCGGCCACCTGTTCCGCGGCGGCCAGCGCGTCGGCGTCTCCGACCGCGGCGTGCAGCCGCGCCAGCGCCTGCAGCGGGTACACCTGGTCGGCGAAGCAGCCGACGTGCGCCCGGTACCAGGGCACGAGCGGCCCGGACGACGGGCCGAGCACGTGCCGGTAGAGCCGGTCGGACGCCAGCCCGCCGAGCAGCCGGGCCCGGGCGGCTTCCAGCCTGCCGTCCAGCTCGGAGCTCGCTCCCAGCGTCGTCCTGGCGGCGACGAGCGCGGCGAGCTCCCAGGCGGCCTCGACCGTGTACACCTGGCCCGAGGACGCGAGCCGGTCGATCCCGGCCAGGTGCCGCAGCGCCTCGCCGAGCCGCGGATGCCCCGTCTCCGCCGCCGCCCAGCAGATCAGGGCCGCGTCGCCGAGCCCGCGCACGCCGGGCAGCCGCTCGACGAGGCGCCCGGCCAGGTCGGCGGCGGTGTCGCCGGCGAGCGCGGCGCGCTGCCGCTCCTGCGGGAGCGTGGCCACGCCGAGCGCGACGATCGCCGAATACCGCACGCTGCGGCCCTCCGCGACGGCGTCCCACGTGCCGTCGGGCCGCCGCACGCCCCTGCGGGTGAACACGAACTCCCCGTCCACGTAGCCCGGCGGCAGTCCGCGCACCGCCAGGTCCACCATGGCCGGCAGCAGGACGGCCGGCGCGCCCGGGCCCAGCAGGGCGATTCTGCGGTGCTGCGTCACGTTGTCACTCCAGGGAATCGGCGGAACTCGCGAGACGGCCGCGGTCACGAATCAGTCCCGCGGCCACGAGGAGGAGGAACCTCCCGTTGGTCTTCAGATATCGGGGGCCGAGGCGCGCCGGCTCCTGCAGCAGGCGGTACAACCACTCGAACCCGAGGCGCTGCCAGGCCCGGGGCGCCCGGCGGGTGCGTCCGGACAGCACGTCGAAGGCGCCGCCCACCCCGTGCACGACCTTCGCCCCGGTGGCCTCGCCCCAGTCGCGGACGAAGATCTCCTTCTTCGGTGAGGTCATGCCGAGGAACAGCAGGTCGGCTCCCGACAGCGCGATCTCCTCCGCCACCCGCGCGGACTCCTCGGCCGGGAAGTAGCCGTCGCGGTACCCGGCGATCCGCAGGCCCGGGAAGTCGCGCCGCACCCGCTCGATCAGCAGGGCGAGCACCTCCGGCGTCGCGCCCAGGAAGTACGGCCGGTATCCGCGCCGCTCCCCCTCGGCCAGCAGCTCCGTGAACAGGTCGATCCCGGCCACGCGTTCCGGCAGCCGGTGGCCCAGCAGGCGCGCGGCCCACACGACGGACTGCCCGTCGGCGAGGACGAGGTCGCAGTCGAGCACCGACCGCCGCAGCTCGGGGTCCCTGCGCATGGTGACGATCTTCGCGGCGTTCACCACGCCGATGTCGAGGCGTCCGCCGCCGTCCACCGCCTCCACGCAGGCGGCCACGACCTGCCGCATGGTCAGCGCGTCCAGCGTCGTGCCCAGCACCGATCGCCTGTGTGCCCGTCCCGGCGCCGTCATCGGGGGACAGTCCTGTCCACGGCGTGCGCCACCGATCCGTCCACGAATCCCCACCGTCCATGAATGCCGCCACGGGATGCCGTCCATGGGTTATCGCGCGGACGCCCGCGAACGTCACAACCCGCCGGAGCCGGCGAGCCGGGGCCAGGCGTCGCGCAGTGCCTCGCGCCAGTCCCGCATCGGGGCCAGCCCCGCCCTCCCCCACGCCTCGTGCCCGAGGACGCCGTACGCGGGGCGCCGGGCCGGGCGGGGGTAGTCCCGGCTGCTCGTGGGCGTGACGAGGTCCGGGTCGGCGCCGAGCAGGCGGAAGATCTCCCGGGCGTAGCCGTACCACGTCGTCTGGCCCGCGTTCGTTCCGTGGTAGACGCCGGGGGGCGGGCTCGCGCGCACCAGCCGCACGATCTGGGCCGCCAGGTCGGCCGCCCAGGTGGGCTGGCCGTGCTGGTCGTCCACCACGCGCACCGGGTCGCCCCCGGCGGCGAGCCTGATCATCGTCCTGGCGAAGTTCGGCCCGTGCGCGCCGTACAACCAGGCGGTGCGGACGACGTAGCCGCCGTGCCGCAGGGCGGCCCGCTCCCCCGCCGCCTTGGTCCGCCCGTACGCGCTGACCGGGTTGACCGGCTCGTCCTCGGCGTACGGCGTCCGCGCCGTGCCGTCGAACACGTAGTCGGTCGACAGGTGGACGAGCGTCACACCGTGACCGGCGCACGCGGCGGCGAGCGGGCGCACGGCGTGGCCGTTGACCGCCAGCGCCTCCCGCTCGCGGGTCTCCGCCTCGTCCACCGCCGTCCAGGCCGCGCAGTTCACCACGACGTCCGGTTTCTCCGTACGGACCGCCGCCCGGACGGCGTCCGGGTCGCACAGGTCGAGGTCGCGCCGGGACAGCGCGGCGACGTCCTCGCCCTCGCCTGCCAGCAGCGCGGTGAGATCGGCGCCGAGCATGCCCGCGGCGCCCGTGACCAGCCACCTCATGGCGACGCCGTCACCGGGCCTCCGCCCGCAGCGGTTTCCACCACGACGGGTTGTCGGCATACCACCGCACAGTCGCCTCCAGGCCGTCGTCGAAGGACACCTGGGGCGCGTAGCCGAGGGCGCGCAGCTTCCGGTCGTCGAGGGAGTAGCGGCGGTCGTGCCCCTTGCGGTCCTCCACCCGTCTGACGAGGTCGGGTGAGGCGCCGAGCAGGTCGAGCAGGCGCCGCGTGAGCTCCAGGTTGGTCAGCTCGGCCGTGCCGGCCACGTGGTAGATCTCCCCCGGCCCGCCCACCTCGGCGACGAGCTGGATGGCCCGGCAGTGGTCGGCCACGTGGATCCAGTCGCGGACGTTGCCGCCGTCGCCGTACAGGGGGACGGGCCTGCCCTCGATCAGGTTGGTGATGAACAGCGGGACGACCTTCTCCGGGTACTGGTACGGCCCGTAGTTGTTCCCGCACCGCGTGACGGAGACCGGCAGCCCGTGGGTCACCGCGTACGCCCGGGCGATCATGTCGCCGCCCGCCTTCGAGGCGGCGTAGGGCGAGCGCGGCGCGAGCGGCGCGCTCTCGTCCCACGACCCCGTCTCGATCGACCCGTACACCTCGTCGGTGGAGACATGGACGACGCGCCTCACCCCGGCGGCCAGGCACGCGTCCATGACCGTCTGCGTGCCCAGCACGTTGGTCCGCACGAAGTCGGCCGCGCCGTCGATCGACCGGTCGACGTGGGACTCGGCCGCGAAGTGGATCACCACGTCGTGGCCCGGCACCACCTTTCCGAGCAGGTCCGCGTCGCACACGTCGCCATGGACGAAGTCGTACCGCCCCTCCACCGGGACGAGGTTGGCGAGGCTGCCCGCGTACGTGAGCCGGTCGAGCACCGTGACGGACGCCCCGGCGAAGGCCGGGTATCCGCCCGTGAGAACCGTACGGACGTAGTGGGAGCCGATGAACCCGGCACCGCCGGTGACCAGTAACTTCACAGAAGAACCACACCTGTCTTCGAGCTCGAAACGGGAAAGGGATTGTGCCGGACGGGCCGGGAGGCGGCGGTCAGGAACTGATCTGGACCCTGCTGTGGTCCCCCAGCACCAGCCGGTGCGCCTTCGGCGTGTCCGGCGCCGGCGTGATCTCCACGTCGTGGCCGATCAGCGACGCCTCGATCCGCCGGACCCCCTCGATGGACGAACGGGCGAGCACGATCGAGTACTCGATCTCGCTGCCGCTCACGACGCAGTCGGCGCCGATCGACGTGAACGGGCCGACGTACGAACGGTCGACGACGGTCCCCGCGCCGACGACCACCGGGCCGACGACGCGGGAGCGGCGCACCGAGGCGCCGGCCTCCACCACGACGCGCCCGATGAGCTCGCAGTCCTCGACGTCGCCGTCGACGCGGCGCTCCAGGGATTCCAGCACCAGCCGGTTCACCTCGAGCATGTCGGCGACGTTCCCGGTGTCCTTCCAGTATCCCGAGATGACCGCGGGCTCGACCTCGTGGCCGGCGTCGATGAGCCACTGGATGGCGTCGGTGATCTCCAGCTCCCCCCGCCAGGACGGTTTGAGCTCCGCCACGGCGTCGTGGATCGCCGGGGTGAACAGATAGACGCCGACCAGGGCGAGGTCGCTCTTCGGCTCGCGCGGCTTCTCCTCGAGGCCGACGACCCGGCCGTCGCCGGCCAGCTCCGCGACGCCGAACTGGCGGGGATCGGACACCCGGGTCAGCATGATCTGCGCGCTCGGCCGCCGCTCCCGGAAGCGCCCGACCAGGCTCTCGATGCCGCCCACGATGAAGTTGTCGCCCAGATACATGACGAAGTCGTCGTCGCCGAGGTAGTCGCGGGCGATCAGGACGGCGTGCGCCAGCCCCAGCGGCGCCTCCTGCCTGAGGTAGCTCGCCTGCAGGCCGAACCGGGACCCGTCGCCCACCGCCGCCTCGATCTCGTCCTGGGTGTCGCCCACGACGATGCCGACCTCGTCGATGCCGGCCGCCGCGATGGACTCGAGGCCGTAGAACAGGACGGGCTTGTTGGCCACCGGGACCAGTTGCTTCGCGCGGGTGTGGGTGATGGGCCGCAGCCGGGTCCCGGACCCGCCCGCGAGCACGAGGGCCTTCATGTCAGTAGGCCCCCCTGCCGCCGGTGACCGCGGACCACGTCTTCCACAGGATCTGCAGGTCCAGCAGGAGCGACCAGTTCTCCACGTACCGCAGGTCCAGCCGGACCGACTCCTCCCAGGACAGGTCCGACCTGCCGCTGACCTGCCACAACCCGGTCATGCCCGGCCGTACGACCAGGCGCCGGTGCACGTCCGTGCCGTACCGCTCGACCTCGGCGGGCAGCGGCGGGCGCGGCCCGACGAGCGACATCTCACCGCGCAGCACGTTGAGGAGCTGAGGCAACTCGTCCAGCGAGTAGCGGCGCAGCAGCAGGCCCACGCGGGTGATCCGTGGATCGTTCCGAATTTTGAACAACAGGCCGTCCGATTCGTTGGATGCGGCCAGGACCGGCTTGAGCCGCTCGGCGTCCACGACCATGGTCCGGAACTTCAGCATGTGGAACTCGCGGCCGTACCGGCCGATCCTCGTCTGCCGGAACAGGGCGGGACCGGGGCTGGTGGCGCGCACGACCGCCGCGATGGCCAGCATCGGGAAGAGCAGGGCGAGCAGGAACGCGGCCGCCACGATCCGGTCGAAGCCGTTCTTGACGAGCCGCCGGGAGCCCTGGAGGTCGGGGTGCTCGACGTGCAGCAGCGGCATCCCCGCGACCGGGCGGACGCTGATGCGCGGCCCCGCGACGTCCATCAGCGCGGGGGCGACGAACAGGTCGGTCCCCCGCGACTCGATCCCCCAGGCGAGGCGGCGCAGCGCGGCGCCGTGGAGTTCGGGACACGCGAGGACCGCGACCGCCTCGGCGTCGACCTTGTCGACCACGGCGGGCACGTCCCTGAAGTCGCCGAGCACGGGCACGCCGTCGACGTCGGAGCGCTGCCTGCGGTACTGCCCGCTCGGCAGGCACGCGGCCACCACCCGCATGCCGTGGTACGGCTGCCGCCGCAGCTGCAGCACCAGTTCGTGGATGGACTGCCGGTGCCCCACCGCCACGACCGGCCGCATGTACCGGCCCTTCATGCGCAGCCGGTGCAGCCGCTTGCGCATGCGGTGCCGGATCAGCAGCGTCAGCACCGTGGCGAGCGGCAGCATCGCCATGACGTAGCTGCGGGCGACGTTCGTCTGGGTGAGGTACGCCCCGATCGCGACGGCCGCGATGAGGCCCAGGCCCGCCTGGGCGACCGAGCGGAACTCCTCCGTCCCCTCGCCGTGGGTGCGGCCGCGGTAGCCGCCGGCGACGCCCACGACCAGCGGCCAGGAGAGCGTCAGGGTCGCCCCGAACGCGAAGTCGTACACCGGGATGAAGGCGCCGAACCAGAGCCGCGTGAGCTCGACGCCCGCGAGGGCGACGACAGCGCAGAGCAGGTCTCCCGCCAGGAGAATCTTCGAATAGGAACCCGACGACACGCTCACCGGCAGCCGCACATGGACTTCGCGGGGAAACACCCCCGATTCCGCCAACTCCGTTTGCGATTCCATCTCACCGCGCCTAGGTAGCCGGACCGTCCAGGTGATTGACGCCCCTCGCGTCGCAAAGGTTGACTCACGACTCACCCAATTGAGGGGGTGCCCGCACGAGGATGATGTTAGACAGCGACGGCCCTAGAGGGAACGCAAGCCCCCTGTCCACAATTGGTCGCAATGACCCCAGCTGGAGGACTTGACGGGAACGGTCCACGATGGCACCACCGGTCCCGACCACGGCATATACCGCCAATATCTGCCGGTACATAACACGCCCATACGGTCGCCCCATACGCCCGCGAAGAGGAGCCACAGACTCGCGAATCCAGCGAAGACGTGCCCCTTGCACCTCGAAAATACTATTTGGCCGAATCAACTCCATAATCGAACTCGGCCTTACCCGCCGATTCAAATTCGCCGTAATGCGCCGCCGAATGGACGGCCGATGCCGGCCCGGAACTCTCCGAACCGCATTCGGAGCAGCGCGGGAGGCCGCCGCGCCGGCGTGAAACGCTCACGGCCGGCGTGGAGCGGCCCGCCTTCAGTCGTATTCGAGGTCGGGCAACGGGGACGGCGGCTCCGGACTGCGCCACACGACGACGTAGTCCGCACGCGCGCTCGCGACCGCGGTGCTCAGCCGGTCGAGGTCGAAGTCCGGCAGGTAGCGCAGCCGGGCCAGGAAGCTCGCGTCGGTCGCCGAGTGGGGGACCACGCAGCCCTCGCCCTCACGGTCCAGCAGGACGATGAAGACCTCCTCCGGCTGGCCGGGCGGCTCCCGGTGGCCGTGGCCGCCGACGCGGACCTCTACCACGTCCTCCCATGCGAGGGCCTCGACGCTGCCGTCGGCGTAGTGACGCGTCACGCCTTCTTCGGTGACGTACACATAGGTGTCCGGCACAGGGTTGCCGTGCATGGGCGCGATTGTGACGACTTGAAGCGGCGCCGTGCAAGGGAATCCGGATCACCGGCCTCGCGGAGCCCGCACAGCTCAGGGATGCCGCCACCGCAGGTGCTCGCGCACCGCGCGGACCGCCGCGTCCGCAGGCCCCTCGGCGATGACGCGCAGCAGCCCGGCGTGCTCGGCCGCGAGCTCGTGGGGGTCCTCGTACGCGTGCCTGAGCCGGACCAGCCCGAGCCGCGTCTCGGCGGCGAGCGTGGCGTACAGCCGCTCCAGGCGGGGGCTGCCAGCGGCGGCGACGAGCGCCTCGTGCAGGGCCATGTGCTCGGCCACGACGGCCGCCCAGGGCGCGCCGGGCTCCAGCCCGGACAGGCGGTCCAGCGCCTCCTCCGCCGCCGTCACCCGGCGCCCCGCGACGGCCTGCGCCATCAGTTCCTCCAGCGGCCCGCGCACGTACATGAGGTCGTCCAGGTCCGCGGGGGTGATCACCGGGACGTACGCGCTGCGGTTGCGCTCGCGCCGCAGCAGTCCCTCGTGGACGAGCAGCGCCAGCGCCTCCCGCACCGTGGGGCGGGCCACGCCGTAGCGTGCGGACAGCTCCTGCTCGGGCAGCGCGGCGCCCGGCTCGATGTCCCCGGACAACACCCGCTCGCGCAGCGCGGCGGCGAGCGCCTCGACGGTGGAGACGGGTCTGAGGGTGGTCACGTGGCCGAGCCTACTAACGGGTCGCGGCCGCCGCCGTGGGCGTGTCCGCCGCGGGGGCGGCCGGCGCGCTCGCCCTGGCGGGCAGCGCCACCACGACCAGTCCCAGGGCGAGCAGCACCAGACCGGCCCACGAGACGAGGGACAAGTGCTCGCGCAGCGCCACGACGCCCAGCAGGGCCGCGACGGCCGGCTCGGCCAGCGCGAGCGTGGCCGCCGTGGCGACGGGGGTCGTGCGCAGCCCACGGCCGTACAGGAGATAGGCCAGCCCGGTCGTCGCGCAGCCGAGATAGAGCGCGGTCAGCAGACCGGCCGGCCGCGTGAGCCAGGCCGGTCCGGTCAGCACGAGGACCGGCAGCATGAGCACGGCCGCGCCGCCGAACAGGACGCCCATCACCGTCCCCGACTCCATGCCCCCGCCGATGGCCCGGGCCGCCACGACCGCGTAGAAGGCGTACAGGAGCCCGCCGAGGAGGGCGAGCGCGATGCCCGCGGCGTCCGCGCCGCCGGCCGCTCCGCCGGTGACGAGCACCGCGCATCCGGCGACGGCGGCGGCCGTGGCGAGCGCCCAGCGCCCGCTCGGCCGTTCCCGCCCGGCCAGCCAGGACAGGAGCCCGGTGAAGACCGGGCCGCTGCCGATGGCCACCACCGTGCCGATCGCCACGCCCGTCCTGCCGACCGCCGCGAAGTAGCACAACTGGTAGGCCGCGACGGCGACGGCTCCCAGGACCAGCGCCCAGCGCATCGCGTTCCCCGGAACGTTCCCGTGCGCCGTGCGCCGCGCCCGGCGGGACGCGATCAGCGCCAAGGCGCCCAGCAGGGCCCCGCCGAGCACGAGACGGGCCGCCGCGAGCGAGACGGAGCCGGCGGAGGCGAGGGTTCCCGCGGTGCCCGCGGTTCCCCACAGGACGGCCGCCGCGACCACCGCGAGCGGACCCGATCTGGAGTTCATGAGGAGGATTGTCTGACAACTAGACATCTGGAAGCAAGAGCTTTCCCCCGGAACGTCGAGACTGTCCCGATATGGGGTGTGGCCCAAGTCGTTAGGAACGATCCCTGGTGGCCCAGCTCACGGATTGCTATGGTTTCGCCACTGTTAACACATGTGTAACCGACGGGCAGGTCTGATGGCTGGTCGGAAACGATCCATCCGATTCAAGATTTTCGCGATCCTGCTGGTGCCTTTGACCGCCCTGGTGGTGATCTGGGGGTTCGCCGCCAAGCTGACCATCGAGCAGGGGCAGCAGCTCCTGCGTATCCAGAAGGTCTACGACAACATCGTCTATCCCGTCAGCGAGGCCATCAACCAGCTGCAGAGCGAGCGGTTCGTGTCGGTGAGCTACCTCGCCTGGCGCACCTCCTCGCTGCGCACCGACCTCCAGGTGCAGCGCCGCAAGACCGACGCCACCGCGGTCCTGCTGACCCGCCTGTCCGCCGAGGCCGAGGACGAGACGCCCCCCGCGATGTGGGACCGGGTCCAGGACCTGCTCCGGCAGATGGACCGGCTCGACGTCCTGCGCGGCCAGATCGACGACCAGCGGCTCACCCGCCTCGACGCGATCGAGGAGTACAGCGCCACCGTCGAGGCCGCCCACCAGGTCTACGACCGGTTGATGATCTCCCCGGACATCGACATCATCGAGCAGACCAAGGCGCTCATCCTCATCACCCGCAGCCGTGAGCTGGTGAGCCAGCAGTCCGCGCTCGTGCTGGGCGCGCAGGCGTCCGGGCGGATGACGCAGGACGAGCGGGACGCCTTCTCCGGCATGGTCGGCAAGCGCCGCCTGCTCTACCAGCTCGGCACGAGCCAGCTCGACGCCGGTCTGATCAAGCAGTACGGCACGCTGAACTCCACCCCCCTTTACACGTCGTTCATCTCCCTGGAGAACGACGTCATCGCCAGGGTGCGGCCGGGCCAGCCGCTCCCGCCCGAGGCGATCGCCTGGCCGACGACGGCCCAGGCCCTGACCCGCCAGCTCACCGAGACCACCGACGCGGCCGCCGACGCCACCGCCGCCCGCGCCGTGCCGCTGGCCGAGGACGTGCTCTGGGACATCGGCGTCGTCGGCGCGCTCGGCCTCGCGGCCGTGCTCGCGACCGCGTTCATCTCCTTCCGGTTCGCCCGTACGGTGACCGGCGAGCTGAGCACCCTGCACCGGGCCGCGGCCGACCTGGCCGGCCGGCGACTGCCCGACCTCGTGCGACGGCTGCGGCGCGGCGAGGACGTCGACGTGGCGGCCGAGACCTCGCCGATGACCCAGGCCAGCGGCACCGTCGAGATCGAGAACCTCGGCCGCGCGTTCACCTCGGTGCAGCACACCGCGATCGAGGCGGCCGTCGGCCAGGCCGAGCTGCGCAAGGGCGTCAACAAGGTCTTCCTGAACCTCGCCCGGCGCAGCCAGTCGCTGCTGCAGCGCCAGCTCGGCATGCTGGACGGCCTGGAGAAGGAGATCAGCGACCCCGACCTGCTCGAACGGCTCTTCGGCGTCGACCACCTCACCACCCGCATGCGCCGCCACGCGGAGGGCCTGATCATCCTGTCCGGCGCCGTGCCCGGCCGCGGCTGGCGCAACCCGGTCCAGCTGTACGACGTGGCCCGCGCCGCCACCGAGGAGGTGGAGGACTACCTGCGGGTGGACGTGAACGTGCCCCACGGGTTCTCCCTCGTGGGCACCAGCGTCACCGACGTCATCCACCTGCTCGCCGAGCTGATCGAGAACGCCACGGTCTTCTCCCCGCCGCACACCCGCGTACAGGTCCGAGGGGAGATGGTGGCCCGCGGCTTCGCCATCGAGGTCGAGGATCGCGGTCTGGGCGTCCCCCCGGACGAGCTGGCGCATCTCAACGCCCGGCTCGCCGACCCGCCGGAGTTCGACCTGGCCGACAGCGACCGGCTCGGGCTGTTCGTGGTCGGGCTGCTGGCCAGGCGGCACAACATCCGCGTCTCCCTGCGCACCTCGCCGTACGGCGGGACGAGCGCCGTGCTCCTGCTCCCGAAGGAGATCGTGGTGGAGAACGAGATCAGGGAACCGGTGGTCGAGCGCCTCGCACAGCCGGAGGCCGCGCCCCCGGCCCTGGCCCTCACACCGCCGATCGGCGGCGGCGCCGAGGACTCCCTGCCCCGCCGGGTGCGGCAGGCCAACCTCGCGCCGCAGCTCAAAGAGGAACGGGGCGACCTGTTCTCCTCCTTCCAGGCAGGCTGGCAACGCGCTCAGGAGGACTCGTGACCGAGCACGAGGACGGGCCGCTGCTGCGCCCCTACACGATCACCCGTGGCCGTACCCGCCCGACCGGGCCGGACTTCGACCTCATGACCATCATCAGGACGGCTCCCTCGGCGTACAGCGGGGTGACCGGGCTGGCCCCCGAGCACTGGCGGATCCTGCAACTGTGCCGGGTTCCCTCGTCCGTGGCCGATCTGGCCTCGGAGCTCGGCCTGTCGCTCAACGTCGTCCGCATTCTGCTGGGCGACCTGCGCGACCAGGGGCTGATCACGGCGCGGCCGCAGGCCACGGTCGCCCAGCTGCCCGAGGAGCGCATCCTCCGCGAGGTGATCCAGGGACTCCAGGCGCTCTGAGCGTCAGGAGTCCGCTTCGCAGGACGCCCTCTCGCTAGGAGTCCGCTTCGCAGGACTCCAGGAGCCGCTGCACGTGCCAGCGGGCCGGGGTCAGCAGTTCGTCGGCGTACCGGTCCAGCAGGTCCGCGCACGCCACCGGATCGGCGGTCTCGACGGACGGCAGGACCAGGATCTCCTCCTCGCCGTCGAGCACGAGATCGCCGCGCACGCCGAAGGTCCCGTCGCCGACCCGGACCGCGGCCTCGAACACGAGGTCGTGCCCCGGCAGCGCCAGCGCGGCGCCGAGCCGTACGGCGGGCCCGGCCAGGTCGGTGACGGGCTCGGCGCGGACGTGGGGGAAGAAGTCACGGGAGACGGAGCGCCCCATCTCGCTGAACCGCGCCGCCGTACGCATCAGCGCCTTCAGGAGTTCGGCGGCACCCTGACTGTTGGCGTCCACCCCCGCAGGGTAGATCACGGAAAGATGCGGTTTGGCCAAATAATTGGGTTCGGCCGGAAATTCCGCCGAAAAGGGCGGCCTCAGCGGAAGGCGTAGCACTCCACCTCGGCCCGTCGGCGGGTCAGCCCGCCGTTCACGGACTCCTCGACGCAGGAGCGCTGCGCGGCGGTGAGTTCGAGCGCGCCGCAGACGCTGACCCCGGAGTACGTGCGGCAGTCGAGGTTCGGGTTGAAGGCGCCGACCTTGTACCGTTCGCGCACCTCCGCACGGCAGGCCTTCCGCGCCTCGGACGTCTTCCGGTAGCGGCACTGGCCGACGAGGACGTCGTACTGGTCCCGGCTCACCTCCTGCCGCTCCACGCCCCCTCTGGGAGCGGGCGCCTGCGGCGCGATCCCCGCCCTCGGACCGGTCCTCGGGTGGCCGCCGGCCCCGGCGTCCACCGAGGCGACCGCGGCGACCGTCCCGAGCATGGTCATCGCAGCGAGCACGGCGACAGCGACGATCTTTCTCATGGCGATCCTCCCGAGCAGGAACGTACCCACGAGGGAACCACCGCCCCCGGCGCCCCGCCACGCCCGCATGGACGGCCGTGACCTCGCGTCATGGCGACGCCGATGCTTCCGCCGCATGGAGTAAGCGCGACATTGCCAAGTGTGCCCGCGGGCCGTCGAGGGTAGATGCGGCCCCGGAAACGGCGGGGACGGCGTTCGTGCGCGTCGCCCTCGGCCCCCAAGCCGGATTCCGGTCATTCCCGCGACGACGGAGCTTTTACGAGGTCTTTGGCCGCGTCCTCATGAGGTGACCGTCGGCCCTTCCCTCCGGCCGCGGCGCGTCCGCGCCCGTACGGCGGCGCGTACGGCGACGACCAGGACCACCGAGCAGAGCAGGACCGCGAGCAGCACCGCGACGCCGTAGTCGTCGGGCAGGCCCGCGCTCCAGCCCAGGAACGGCAGGAAGACGGCGGCGAACGCGGCGGGCGCCGCGAGCAGGAGACGGGTCCCCCTCGGCGGCCACCGCAGCCAGACCGTGAGCACACCGGTCACGCCGGCGACGAACATGGGCGCGGCGAGCAGCAGGGACAGGTAGTCCTCCATGCCGTCCACCGTCATGATCAGCAGGACGCTCGTCCACAGGGCCGCGGCGCAGACTCCGAACCAGATTGGCCACCTGCGTGCGCCCGCCGTCGTGCCGAGGGCCGCCAGCAGCGCCGCGAGAGCCACGAGGACGGCGGCTCCCAGCTCGGGTCCGATCCGCTGCCCGGGGGAGGTGAGGGGAGCCGGGGCGCTCTCCGGCAGCAGGGCCCCTTCGCGGTCGTGCTCCGGGAAGCCCAGCCGCCGCCACCGTCCGGACACCTCACGCAGGGCGACCCCGTCGGTCCCGTTCGCCACGGCGACGACGTGGCCGCCCGGCACCTCCTGGACGACGACGGCCAGGGAGACGGCCGGGCCGCTGGGCACGCCCAGGGAATCGGGATTCTCGTAGACCCGGTCGAGCCAGCCCTGCCTGCCTCTGGAGATCTCCCAGGCGACCGTCCAGGTCGCTCCCCCGTCCGTGGTCTGCTCGACCCTGAGCCGGCCCGGCGTGACCCGGTAACACCGCCCCGGGTCGGCGGGCACGCACGCCCGGGTCGCCGGCGACCAGGACGGAGCCGGGGACGCGGAAGGAGACGGTGAGCCCTTCCACTGGTGCCATGACCTCCCGCCGTCCCCGCTGGCGATCGCGAACCAGTCCGGCACCACGACCACGATCTCCCCGTCACGCACCTCGACGGCCCGGGCGGACGGCGCGGGGGGCGCCGCGCTGGTCGCCGTGACGGCGAAGACCGCGGCGGGCAGCACCACCAGCAGGCGGGCCCGGGCGGCATCCCCGCGCCCGGCACGGGCCGCGCGCCGCCACACCAGCCAGGCGACCGCGAGGACGGGAAGGGCGAGCAGGTCCGTGGGGTCGGCCACCACCCGCGAGGACGGCACGAGCATCGCCCACGCCCGGGTCGCCGCCTCCGCGCCCGTCCCGGTCGTCTTCATCCAGGCGAACAACACCCCGGTCAGCGCGATCGCCCCCGCCGCCGTACGGCCGCCCGGCGGGACACGGCGCACGGCCCGGGCCGCGTACGCCACGAGCAGGGCGAGCAGCGGGGGCGCGACGAGCATGCCGGCGAGGTCGCTGAGCTTGCCGGTGACCACACCCGGCCACAGGAGTTTCAGCATCCGGTCGTTGACGATCAGCACACCGATCGCCGTGACGGTCACCGGATGGCCGAGCCAGGCCGCCTGCGCCCCGGATCGGGCCCCGCTCGGACGATTGCGGTCGTACCGAAGACGATCACGCATCCGCCGATCGTAAACGTGCGCCGACCGGTGCGACAGTGACTTCCCGGCACGGCCGCGCCGCCGTACGGGGAAGGGATCGACCGCCGGACAGCCCTCCGCGCACTACGGGGTGCTGACGGGCGACGGCTCCTTGCTGAGGATGACGGGAGAGGCGCCGCCCAGCGCCAGGTGGGCGGGCAACCCCGCCGTGCGGCTGTGACGTTCCGCACGCGCCAGCCCGCTCACGGTCAGCGTCCCGTCGCACGGCCATTCGTCCGCCCGCTCGTCCGGCCGGTCCCACACGGCCAGCGGACCGTCCACACGCGCGGTGAGCAGATACTGCAGCGGGGTGCGCGGCAGGAACAGGTCGGCGTCGGGCGTCGCGCGCCGTACGGCCCGGGGGAGCACGGGCTCGCGCAGCCGCACCAGCCTGGCGGGCTCGGTCCGCTCGACCAGCGCGCGGATGTCGGGCGTGGACAGGTTCGCCACCTCCCTGGCCATCGAGACGTTCCGGACCAGCACGCGGACCCGCCCGGACGCGCCGTCCATGCGCGCCAGCGCCTGCTCCGACCTGGCGTCGCAGACGACCTGGTCGGCGAACAGGTCGTGCAGGCCGGCCACTCCCCCTGCCCCGATCGACGCGACGGCCGCCGCCAGGGCGTCCTGGCCCGTGATGCCCTCCCATCGGAGGCCTGGGCCGCAGACCCCGCAGCCCGTCGCGGCGGACACGGACCTACGGGCGTGCGGGGCGCGGCACTCCCGTCCGCAGTCCCCGCACAGGACGGCGGAGGGCGCCGCTCCGGCCCGCGGCCGGCAGTCGTCGCAGCAGACGAGCGGGTACATGTACCGGCGGCCGGCCCGGTCGAACAGCTCACGGACGCAGGCGGAACAGAGCCCGTGCTCGCTTCGCCGAGCGCCGGGGGAAGCCGAGATGACCATGGAAGCCGCACTGCCCGCCGCCGATCGCTCTAATCACACCCGTCACAGGGATATCTCGGTGATCAAAATCACTCGACGCCGAGATGGACGCGGTGATGCCGCCGCTCCGCCTCGTCCGGCACGGCGACCGCGAGATCGGGCTCGGCCGCCCCTCCCGGTGGGCGTACGCGGCCGGGTCGCGCGAGGCGTGGCCGTACGGGCCCGCTCAGCCGTCGGCGAGTGCGCGCAGGGACGGGCGCAGGGCCTCGGCGATCCGTTCGGGTGACGCGCCGCGCAGAGCGGTGAGATCGAGCAGCTGGTGGGCGATCGTCACGCCCAGCATCGTGCTGACCATCAGGGCGGCCCGCAGTTCCGCGTCGCCGGCCCCGATCGCGCCCGCGAGATGCGCCACCTGGCTGTCGAGCTTGCCGCGCACCTCCTCGGCGGCGTCGGGATGGGTGAGCATGGAGCGCATCATCGCCAGCGTCGCCTCGGGCAGCGGCCCCATCTTCATGCCGATCCTGCCCAGCAGTTCCTCGACCGGCTCCAGCCCGCCGTCCAGGGGCGGGATCGACGGGATCCGCACAGCCTGGTCGAACAGGTCCTGCTTCGACCCGAAGTACTGCATGACCAGGGCGGGGTCGACCTCCGCCGCCGCCGCCACGGCCCGGATCGTCGTGCGCTGGAAGCCGCGCTCGGCGAAGATCGCCCGCGCGGCGGCCAGGATGCGCTCCTCCGTGCGGCGCCGGCGCTCGGCCCGGCTCGTCGGCGTCCCCTCCACACGAGGACTCTACCGGCGTTGACCACACGGGCCCATTCGCTCTACAGTCGTTGAGTCAACAGCTGTTGAGCGAATGGAGAGACCGATGCCGCTCACCCCACGTGAGGTGCTGGACCGCTATCACCGGGCGATGGTCGACAGGTCGGCCGACGACCTCGCCGGCCTCTACGCCGCCGACGCCGTCCACGTGTTCCCGTTCCGCGTGCCGCGGTTCCCCGCACGTCTGGAGGGGCGGGAGGAGATCCGCGCCCTCTACCGGGGGACATGGGGGGCGAGCCCCGTACGGCTCGCCGAGATCCGCGACGTCGTCGTCCACGAGGCGGCCGATCCCGAGGTCGTCACCGGGGAGTGGGAGGGCATCGGCAGTGTCGAACCGGACGGCCGGCCCTTCCGCGCCACCGGCCTGCTGACCCTGCGCGTGCGGAACGGCGAGATCGTGGAGACGCGCGACTACATGGACGTGTTCGGCACCTATCACGCGATGGGCCGGCTGCGGGACGTCGTGACCGCCGCGGAGAGCGACGGCTGAGCCCTCGGGTCACAATGGGCACCATGACGATCTCCGGGAGGATGGTCCGCCGGGCGGGAGCGGCGGACGCCGCGGCCCTCGTCCGCCTGCGCGCCGTGATGCTGGAGGACATGGGCGCGGACACCGGGGACGAGAGCGCGCCCTGGCGGGCGGCGGCCGTGGAGTGGTTCGGGCGGCGGCTGCGCGATCCGGGGGACTTCGCCGCGTTCGTGGTGGACGACCCGGAGCTCGGGGTCGTCAGCTGCGCGGCGGGCACCTGCGACCCCCACGCGCCGGGGCCCACGAACCCGAGCGGCCTGCACGGCCACGTCTTCAACATCTGCACGGACCCGCGCCGCCGCCGGCTCGGCCTCGCGCGGGCCTGCCTCGACGCGCTGCTCGGCTGGTACCGCACCGAGACCGAGGTCCGGACGATCGACCTCAACGCCACGGCGTACGGCATCGAGCTGTACCAGTCCCTCGGCTTCGACGCGCCCCGCTACCCGGCTCTCCAGCTGCGGCTGGGCCCGCCGCTCGGGCGCGGCTTCACGAGTCGCTAGCCAGTGCCCCCTTTGTGACGATCATGATCGTTCAGTAGGAGCGGGGCAGTCCGAGGACATGCTGTCCGATGAAGGCCAAGACCAGGTTGTTGTTGACAGGGGCGACCTGGTAGAGGCGGGTCTCGCGGAACTTCCGCTCGACGTCCCAGGTGTCCACGAACCCGTTGCCGCCGTGGATGTCCAGGCAGACGTTGGCCGCCTGCCAGCTGGCCTCACTCGCCAGGAACTTGGCCGTGTTCGCCTCAGCTCCGCTGTGCTGCCCGCTGTCGAACAGGGCGGCTGCGCGGGTGCGCATCTGGTCCGCAGCGGCGACCTGGGTGTAGGCGCGGGCCAACGGGAACTGCACGCCCTGGTCGGCCCCGATGGGGTGACCGAAGACGTCACGCTCCCTGGCGTACGCGACCGCCCGGTCGAGGAACCAGTACCCGTCGCCGATGGCCTCGGAGGCCAGCAGGATGCGTTCGGCGTTCCAGCCGTCGATGACATAGCGGAATCCATGCCCCTCCTCGCCGATCAGGCTGTCGGCGGGGATCCGCATACCCTTGTACCAGACCTGGTTGGTGGCGTAGTTGAACATGGTGCGGACCGGTTCGACGACCAGCGTGGCGGGCTGCTTCTCACGGACCCGACGCAGGTCGACGAGAAAGAGACCGATGCCCTCGGTCCGTTCAGCGGGGTCCTCCGCCAGCGGACGAGTGCGGGCCAGCAGCATCAGAAGGTCCGACTGGGCGATCCGGCTTGTCCAGTTCTTGTGGCCGGTCACCACGTAGTCCTCGCCGTCGCGCACCGCCATGGTCTGGATCCGGGTGGTGTTGGATCCGGCCTCGGGCTCGGTGATGGAGAATGCCTGCAGCCGCAGCCCCCCGGCCGCGATCTCGGGCAGATAGCGCCGTCTCTGCTCCTCGCTGCCGTGCCGTAGCAACGGTGCCATGGTGTACATCTGGGCGTGGCAGGCGGCAGAGTGCCCGCCGGAACGGTTGATTTCCTGCAGGATGATGCTTCCCTCAGTGACCCCCATCCCCAGCCCGCCGTACTCCTTCGGGATGAGGACCGACAGGTACCCGGCCTCGGTGAGGGCGCGTACGAACTCCTCCGGATAGGCCCGCTCGCGGTCGCGGGCGCGCCAGTACTCGTCGCCGAAACGCCCGCAGAGTTCGCGCACCTCCGCGGACAGCCGCTGGTGGGCGGCGTCGCTGTCGTGAATGGCGATGTCGTTCATGCCCGGTCCACTCCTCACTGTGGACGCGTTCAATGCAACAACCCGGCGTGGCGGGCCTCATAGGTGAGCCGGTCGCGGTGATCGGGGTGCGCTATGGCGATCAGCGCGGCCGCACGCTGGGAGATGCTGCGGCCCCTCAGCTCCGCGATGCCGTACTCGGTGACGACGTGGTCGATGGTGTTCTTCAACGTGGTGACCGGGGTGGCGCGGCCGAGCTGGACCTTGATTCTGCTGGTGCCGTCGCTGGTGGCCGCATGGGTGACAAGGAACGCCTGCCCGCCGTCGGAGTACATGGCGCCGCGGGCGAAGTCGGCCTGCCCTCCCGAGCCCGACCAGTAACGACCCGCGATGGTCTCGCTGGCCGCCTGGCCCATGAGGTCGATCTCACTGGTGGCGTTGATCGACATCATGGCGGGTTCGCGGGCCACCACTCGTGGGTCGTTGACCCAGTTGACCGGCAGCATGGCCACCGACGCGTTGCCGTCGAGCCAGTCGAAGAAACTCCGGGTGCCGATGCAGAAGGTGGCGACATTCTTGTCGCGTTGGTGCTTCTTGCGCGCGCCGGTGACGACGCCTTGTTCCGCCAGGTGCATGACGCCGTCGGACATCGCCTCGGTGTGCACGCCCAGATCGCGGTGCCCCGCCAGCTCGGCCAGCAGGGCGTTGGGGATGCGGCCGACGCCGATCTGCAGGCATGCCCCGTTCGGCACGCGCTCGGCGACCAGTTCCGCGATGCGCGTGTCCCGATCGTCGGGTACGGCCGGCATCGTCTCCCGCAGGGGGTAGTCGGCGACGCACCAGCCGGCGACCTGGCTGACGTGGATCTGGTTCTGTCCGAAAGTGCGCGGCATTCGCGGGTTGGCCTCCAGGAAGAACGGCACCTCACCGATGAACGCGGCCACGTAGTCGGCATTGGTGCCCAGGCTGAAGTAGCCGTGCTCGTCGGGCATGGTCGACGCGGCCAGGACCAGGGAGTGCCGGGTGTACTCGCGGAGCAGCAGGGGCACCTCGCTGAAGTGCGCCGGGACGAGCTCACACGTGCCGTTCCAGTACGCCTGCCGGCATCCCGGCCCCAGGTAGTAGCTGACATGGGTCAGCTGCCCCGGGTATTTGCCGTTGATATAGGAGCGTTCGCGGGCGGGATCCATCTGATGGATCCGAACACCGGTCAACCGGTCGGCGTGGGCCTCAAGAGCATCGATGACAGTGTGCGGTTCGCCGTTGTGGGTCGGCACGATCAGGTCCGCGCCGTCTCGTACCAGGTCCAGCACGTCGGTCGGTGCGTTCATGACACCTCCTGGTGGACCGCGGCCGCTGTCTCGCCGCGTGCCGAACCGATCGGGGCGGTCACCAGGCGTGAAGAGCCACGATCCGGCTCTCATGGCCCGCGCACCGCCCGCTGTGCTCGCTCGTCCCACACCGGCCGCACGGCGGTCACCTCGGGCCCGTACCCCCGTCGGTAGATCATCATGGTGCGCTCGAAGATGATGACGATCTCACCACGCTGGTTGAAGCCGATGGTGCGGACCGTCACGATGCCCACGTTGTGGCGCGAGCGCGACTCCCGGACGGACAGCACCTCCGACTGCGAGTAGATCGTGTCGCCCTCGAACACCGGGTTCGGCAGCCGCACCTTGTCCCAACCGAGGTTCGCCATCACGTGTTGTGAGACGTCCGTGACGCTCTGACCGGTGACCAGAGCCAACGTGAACGTCGAGTCCACCAGTCGCCGGCCGAACTCGGTCTGGGCCGCATAGTGCGCATCGAAGTGCACCGGCATGGTGTTCTGTGTCAGGAGGGCCTGCCATACGTTGTCCGTGGCGGTCACCGTTCGCCCCAGCGGATGCCGGTAAACGTCACCCACTGAGAAGTCCTCAAAGTAACGGCCCGGCCACGAGACCCGTTCTGCCGATTCGGTGGTCATCTCGACCTCCTCTTCGGTCGGCTTCCTTCCCAGTCTGCCACCCAGGTCAGAACGACCTAGAGGTCGAACCGGTAGTGGACGGTCCGGTGCGTCGGCACGTAGCCGAGCGCGTCGTTGATGCCCCGCATGTACGTGTTGCCGTCGGCGGTGTCGGCGAGCAGCCCGCCGAGGTCCGGGTGGCGTTCCCGGACCAGCCGGATCGTCTCGGCCTTCATCCAGCGGCCGAGGCCGCGCCCACGGTGCTCGGGAAGGACTCCGGTGCCGTAGTGCTGCCCGTCGCCCGTCCCGTCGCCGGGAACCACCAGCTCGGTGAAGCCCACGATCGTCCCGGCGCCCTCGTCGACGGCCGCGACGGTGTGCAGGAGGTCGCCGCGCCGCGCGACCGCCTCCGCGGCGGCCCGGACCCGGGCGACGTCCCAGGGCGCCGGCCGGTAGTCGAGGCCGTCCATCGGCATGTCGTCCATCGCGCGGCGGGACGCGGCGAAGGTCTCGGCCAGGTCGTCCGGGACGACGCCCTCCCAGGAGACCAGCCGATATCCGGGGTGCGGCTCCGCGAGGGCCGCGGCGAGGACGGCGTGGTCGGCACCGGCCAGTGCCAGGCGGGCGAACGTCAGGCCCAGCGCCGCGCGGAACCCCCGCGCGGCCAGGAACGCCTCCCCGGGAGCGCCGGCATCCACCTCCGCGGTGACACACTGCCGGCCCTCCTCACGCGCCGCCGCCAGGGCCGCGGCGAGCAGGCGCGACCCCACCCCGGCACGGCGCTCGGCCGGGTGGACGTGCAGGTCGAGCTCGGCGAGATGCCCGCGCCCCGCCGCGGTGGACAGGCGCAGGTACGCCGATCCGGCGGGTACGCCGTCGGACCGGGAGGCCAGCCAGGCCAGCCGCTGACTCGACGCGCCGGGATGAGGATCGACCAGATGGGTCAGATGAACAGACACGGGCGCATACCGTAACCATCGGCCCGCTCACGGATCAATGGGATTTACCTGTGGGGCCTGGGCCGACAGGACCCGCAGCGCTCGCAGGAACCCCTCCCTGTCCTCGTCCGGCAGCCGGGCGAGCAGCGCTTCCTCCATCCGGCGGATGCCCGCCTGAGCGCCGTCCCGCACGCGACGGCCCTCGGGCGTGATGGACAGGAGCCGGACACGGCGGTCGGCCGGATCCGGGCTGCGCTCGATCAACCCCCTGCGCTGGAGGTCGTCCAGGACGCGGATGATGCGCGTCTTGTCCGCGCCGATGGACTCCGCCAGCGCGGCCTGCGTGCGCACCGGCCGATCGTCCAGGCCCAGGAGCACGGCGTACGCCCACATGGACAGGCCGTGCTCGCGCAGGATCGGCGTCTCGGCGGCGATCAGCGCCCTGGTGAGCGGGACTGTCATCGCGGCGAGATCGGGACGGTCGGGCATGCCCCACAGCTTAGGGATCGACAGCCCATAAGCATGTGCATATTATCTGCGGTAGCTTACCGACTGGAGAAGAGATGGACATCCGGCCACTGGACCGCCGCGCCGTGCGGGCGAGCGTCGAGATGGTCGCCGAGGTGCGTCCGGGCGACCTGGGACGCCCGACACCCTGCGCGGACTGGAACCTGGCCGACCTGCTCGCGCACATGACCGCCCAGCACCACGGCTTCGCCGCCGCGGCGGAGGGCCGCGGAGCCGATCCCGACGCCTGGCGGGCGCCGCCCGCCCCCGACCCCGTCTGGGCCTACGCCGCGGCGGCCGAGCGCGTCACGGCCGCGTTCGCGGCCCAAGGGGTGCTGGACCGCGGGTTCGTCCTGCCGGAACTGGGAGTGGACGCGCCGTTTCCGGCCGTGCAGGCGATCGGCTTCCACTTCATCGATTACCTGGTCCACGGGTGGGACGTCGCCCGCGCGCTCGGGATCGCCTACGACCCCGACCCGGACCTGGCCGAGGCCGCATGGCCGATCGCCCTGATGGTGCCGGACGGCGACTACCGCCTTCGGCCCGGCGCCGCGTTCGCGCCGGGACTGCCCGCCGCGCCGGGGACCTCCCGCTTCGGCCAGGTCCTCGCCCGCCTCGGCCGCGACCCTGCTCACGGGAGCAGCAGGCCCCAGTAGAGGGACCACGGGAGGAACACGGCACCGCCGGCGAGCAGGAGCCCGAGACGGGCCCGCTCGCCCCTCGTCCCGGCCCGCCGCCATGCCGGGACCGTCCGTACGGATGCGGCCACCGCTGTGAGCGCCAGGGCCTGCAGAGCCAGCCAGATGACGGGGCGGCCGAGCAGCACCGGACCCGGCGCGGCCAGCTTGCCTCCGGTCATGAGCAGGTAGAAGAGGAAGGTGAACGACCCGAGCACCGCCACCAGCCCGGCGGCGCTGAGCACGCGCGGCGCCGTGGGCAGGACCGTACGGGACCGCCCGCGCAGCCGGCGGACGAGGGCGGTCACGGGGTAGGCGGCGAACGCGACGATCAGCAGCAGCAGCATGGCCCCCTGCACCGGGGCCGACTCCCACGGCGCCGGCCGCTCCACCGGCACGGTCGGCGTCGCCTGCTCGGGAGCGGGGCCCGAGGTGCTCGTCAGCGGCGGCCGTCCCGAGACGACCTCGCGGACCCAGGAGCCGACCAGGTCGGCGTACCCGGGAGCGAGGGCGGGCAGCCGGGTGACGCCGCCGTCGGGCGTGAGGTGGGCGGCGTGGTCCGCCCCCGCGTAGAACCGGAACGTGTAGTGCCGGTTGCCGCCCTCCTGCAGCGCCCGCGCGAAGATCGGCGGTGTCTCCTGCGGCGGCGTCAGCAGGTCGTGCACACCCCAGACGGCAAGCACCGGCTGACGCACCGCGGCGAGGGTCGGCAGGGGGTCGTACCAGGGCTCGGGGAACATGCCGCCGTCCGCGATCACCCGGTAGAGGTTCGGCTCGGCCCGGTCCACCAGCGATCCCGCCACCCCCGCCTTGCGCAGGCCCGCGGCTGTGGCCCAGGTCTGCTGCCGCAGCGGAGGGAGGGCGTTGGCGCCGACGACCACGACGAAGGCGACGTCACGCGAGCGAGCGGCCGCGAGGGGCGCGACCCAGCCGCCCTCACTCAGGCCCCAGACGCCCACCTTCGCCGGATCCACGCCCGGCTGCGACCGCAGCGCGGCCACCGCCCCGAGCGCGTCGCCGGCCAGTTGCGCGTACGACCGGTGGAAGAGCGAGTAGCCCTCCGATCTCTTGTCGTAGACGAGCACGGACATGCCTCTGCGGGCGAACTCCACGGCTTCGCCCATGAGCTTGGCGCGCGGCGTGCCGGTGCCCGCCCCGTGGACGAGCACCATGCCAGGGCGCCCGGGTGCCGCCTTCGCCGGCGACAACACGGTGCCGTGCAGGGTGAGGCCGCCGTTCCCGGGGAAACTCACCTCCCTTCCGGTCAAGCCGGCGGGAACGGCGACCTCTCCTGCGGCGGGGGGCGGTGGGGCGGCGGCCGCTGCGGGGGCCGCCACCAAGGCGAGGGCGAGGCCGATGGCCAGGGCGATTCGACGCATACTGCCGAAGTTAGTCTGCAGAGAGTTGTCGGCAAAGACATCTCTGCAGATATCGTTCTGGAGGACTAGGCTCATCCGCATGAAGGATGAGGAGCCGTTCCTGCTCGACGACCCGGCCCGCCTCAAGGCGCTGTCCCACCCCATGCGGCGGCTCATCCTGCGCCACCTCAACATCCACGGGCCCGCGACCTCCACGACGATCGGCGAGTTGCTCGGCGCGAAGACCGGCACGACCAGCTATCACCTGCGCCAGCTCGAGAAATACGGCTTCATCGAGGAGATCCCCGAGCGCTCGGGCGGCCGGGAACGCTGGTGGCGCAGGACCGAGAGTCCCCGCGACATGCGCGCGCCGCTCCCCGCGCAGCTCGCACCCGAGGACCGCCCGGTGCTGGAGGAGTTCCACCGCATCGGTTTCGAGGAGGACCGGGCGCTTCTGGAGCGCTTCCCCGAGGCCTACCGGCGCGATCCCGACTGGGCCAAGGGCTCCCGCGGTCTCGGCCGGATGACGAAGGAGGAGCTCGCCGAGTTTCACGACGCCTACATCGCGCTGTTGCTCAAGTACAGCCACCGGGCTCAGGACGCGCCGCCGGGCGCGCGGCCCCTGTACATCCGCATGTTCGCCCTTCCCGCCGACGAGTCCTGAGTTCCGACCGGCTCACACGACCCGCTGAGAGCTGTTTGAGCTGGGTTATCGTGAAAGTGCCGCCCATGTCCGGGACGCTGCCATGCCGGTCACGGTGCGGACGCACCATACGGCCGCTCTCGTCGGGGGAAGGGAACGTCCGATGTCCGAAGTGCTCCGTGCCGTGGACAAGCTCAGACAGGCCATCAACCGCCATGACCTCGACGCCCTGGCGCAGTGCTTCGACGAGCGGGCCGTTCTGGTGTCCCCGGACGGCGTCGCCGAGAACAGGGAGGAGATCACCTCCTACTACGGCCAATGGATGGAGGCGTACCCCAACATGGTGATCACGCCGCAGTCGGTGACCATGTTCGGAGACACCGTGGCGGCGGAGTTCACGATCAGCGGCACCCACAAGGGGCCGCTCCTCATGCCGGGCGGGGACGTTCTCGAGGCGACCGGGCGGTCCATCCTCCTGCGCTCGTGCAGCTTCTCCACGGTGGAGAACGGACTGATCCTCAGTCATCGGCTCTTCTACGACCAGTTGGAAGTGGCGGCCCAGATCGGCGGCTGCCTCTGTTTCAGCGACCACCCGTAACCGGCCTTCGCGCGGGAAAGGCGCCGACCGTCCGCGAACCCTTTTCCCTTCGTCGGGTGAAAGCGGGTAGCCGGATGGATGGAGCCCCCACGTGATCCCCGAAGCACCGCCCGATCGCGCCGACGACGCCGAGCTGATCCAGCGGTCCCGGCGCGACCCCGAGGCCTTCGCGGACCTGTTCGACCGGCACGCCTCCGCTCTGCACCGGTACGTCGCCCGCCGTTTGGGCGCGTCCCTCGCCGACGACGTCGTCTCCGACACGTTCCTGGCCGCCTTCCGCAAGCGCGAGCACTACGACCCGGCCCAGCCGGACGCGCGCCCATGGCTGTACGGCATCGCCGCGAACCTCATCGGGCGGCACCGCCGTACCGAGGTCCGGTTCTACCGGGCGCTGGCGAGGACCGGGGTGGACGAGGTCGCCGAGCCGTACGCCGACCGCGTGGAGCAGCGGGTGTCCGCGCAGAGCGCGCAGCGCGGCCTGGCGAAGGCGCTGGCCGGGCTGTCGGCGGGCGACCGCGACGTGCTGCTGCTGGTCGCATGGGCCGACCTCACCTACGAGGAGGTCGCCACGGCCCTGGACATACCGGTGGGGACCGTGCGATCGCGATTACACCGGGCGCGGGCGAAGACCCGCGCGGCGCTCGGCGGCGACGACCCCAGCGCGACGAGTGAGGAGCCTTCCCATGGATGACCTGCGACTGCTCCGTGAGATGCGCGCCGAGGTGCCGGACCCGGGCCCGGAGTGGCTGGTCCCGGCCAGGGCGCGGCTGCTGCGCCGTGTCCGCGCCCGGCATCTCCCCCGGTTCGGCCGCAGGCTGCTGCTCGCCGGGGCCCTCGGCGGTGCGGCCTCCGTGGTGATCGGGACCCGGCCGCACGAGCCCGGCGGCGTCGCGCCGCCGGCGACCGTACGACTCGACTCCGCGACCGTGCTGCGGCAGGCGGCCGAGGTCGCCGAGTCGCGGCCGCGGCCGGCCGTCCCGCGACCGGACCAGTGGCACTACACCAGGACGCTGGACAAGCAGGCCAACGACGATTCCGGCACGACGCGCGAAGGCTGGTTCCGCTACGACGGGAAGCAGACCGCCGGCTACGGAGAGGACGGCCGGATGCACGTCAGAGACGTGCCGCCGGACCCCGGCGACGACGACCTGTCCCCCCAGCAGTACGACGCGAAGCTGCGCCGGCTCCCCACGGACCCGGACCACCTGCTGGCCCACGTCAGCGGCGACCGGCACTGGATCGACCTGCCGGTCGAGGAGGGCGTGAAGAAGAACGTCGAGCCCCCGGACGCGCGGGCCTTTCGCGTGATCTTCCTGTACCTCGAACGGCACGTGGTCATGCCGCCGAAGCTGGAGGGCGCGATGTTCCGGGCGCTGATGCAGATCCCCCGTGTCGTGGTCGACAAGGACGTCGCGGACGCGGCCGGACGGCGCGGCCTCGGAATTCGCTTCGACTGGGGCGGCGACCCGGGCACCCTGAGCTACCACATCCTCGATCCCCGCACCTACCGCTACCTCGGCAGCCGCATGGTGTGGCTGCGCGATCAGTACATAGGGGGAAATCCCGAGCCCGCGTTCCGGGCGGGATCGGTATGGGCGACCGCCCTGCTCGCCTCCGGCATCGTGGACCGGCCCGGCCTGCGGCTCTGAATATTTCACCGCGTTCGGGCGCCGCCCGCGGATCCCGTACGACGTTTCGCGAGGTGCCTTACGGTTCCCGCTGCTCTGTCACGGAAAGGGACATTTCCACTTCGGCGATTCATGTACACGAGCCGGGCGATTGCCGAGTCTGGGAGCATCGGCGCCCATGCGTGAACCGGAACGGGCGCCGGATGCCGGAACCTGTCACCACGCCCCTGGAGACGATCGCCTATGCCCTTCGGCCACCATCGTTCCGTCCGCAGGATCCTGACGGCCGCCGCGGCGGTCGTCCCCGCCGCGGCGCTGGCCGTGGCGGGACCGGTCCTGGGCACGACGTCCGCCGACGCCGCGGTCACGTGCCAGGTGACCTACACGAGCACCCAGTGGGGAACGGGTTCGGGCGGCTTCACGGCCGCCGTCTCCGTGAAGAACAGCGGCGACCCGCTCACGGACTGGACGCTGACCTTCACCTTCCCTGGCTCCCAGCGGGTCTCTCAGGGCTGGTCGGCCCAGTGGAGCCAGTCCGGCGCCCGGGTCACGGCCAAGAGCGAGCCGTGGAACCGGGCCGTCGCCTCGGGCGGCTCCTTCCTGATCGGCTTCAACGGCACCTGGACCGGGAGCAACCCCACGCCCACGGACTTCGCCGTCAACGGCGTGCCCTGCCAGGTGGCGGGCACCTCGCCGAGCCCGTCGCCGAGCCCCTCCGCCAGCGCGAGCCCGTCGCCCGGCCCGCTGCGGATCGTCATCGAGCCCAAGACGGTCACCGTGCCCGAGGGGGGCACGGCGAGCGTCCAGGTGCGGCTCAGCCGCAGGCCCGAGGGAACGGTGCGCATCGGCACCGCCAACGTGTCCGGTGACAAGGACCTGACGGTCGTCAACAGCCCGTCCTTCACCCCGGACGACTGGAACGTCCCGCAGCCTCTCACCGTGGCCGCCGCCGAGGACGACGACGCGGTGGACGGCAGCGCCACCTTCGACACGCGCAGCAGTCAGGCCACCGCCCCCAGCGCCGTCCTGTGGACCGCGACCGAGCAGGACAACGACACCGCCGGACCGTCGCCGAGCCCGAGCGTCAGTCCCAGCGTCGATCCGAGCCCGGACGTGCCGGTGGACAACCCGTTCATCGGCGTCAAGGGGTACGTCGACCCGGGCTGGGCGGCCGACGTCGAGTCCTCCGCCGTGAAGGTGGACGACGCGACCGCGCAGAAGATCCGCGGCCTGAAGACGACGCCCACCGCGGTCTGGCTGGACCGGATCGCGGACGTCACCGGCGGCTCCGGGGTCACCCGTACGTTGAAGGACCACCTCGACACCGCCGTCGAGCAGGGCGCCGGGTACGTCACGCTCGTGCTCCACAACCTGCCCGACCGCGACTGCCGGTCGCGGGTCTCCGACGCCGAGCTGCACGAGCAGGACAACGGCCTCAACCGCTACAAGGCCGAGTACGTCGACGCCATCGCCGCCCTGCTGGCTAAGCCCGAGTACCGGAACCTGCGCGTCGCCGCCGTCGTCGAACCGCGGGCCCTGATCGACCTCATCGTGGGTGGCGCGAGCAGCTACTCGTGCAACCAGGCGGCGGGGTCGGGCGTGTACACGATGGGCATCCGGTACGCCCTCGACAAGCTGGCGCCCCTGCCCAACGTCTACACGTACCTGGACGCGGGCAGCGCGGGATGGGCCGGCTGGGAGACGAACTTCACGGCGCTCACGGCCCTCATCACCGAGACCGTGCGCAGCACGGCACGGGGCCTCAGCAGCCTCGACGGCATCGCCACGAACGTCGGGGACTACATCCCTCTCGAGGAGCCGTTCCTCACCGACCCGTACAAGACCGTGAGCGGCCAACCGATCATCCAGAGCAGGTTCATCGACTGGAACCCCTATCTGGACGAACGGGACTACGCCGTCGCGATGCGCGCCGCACTGCTCGCCAAGGGCTTCCCCGGCTCGCTCGGCGTGGTCGTCGACACCTCCCGCAACGGCTGGGGCGGGCCCGCCCGGCCGACGGCCGTGAGCACCTCCAGTGACGTCAACACGTACGTGGACCAGAGCCGCGTCGACCGGCGTCCGTCGCGGGGCGCCGAGTGCAACCAGAAGGGCGCGGGGCTGGGGACCCGGCCGGTCGCGGCGCCCGCTCCCGGCGTCGACGCCTACCTGTGGATCAAGCGGCCGGGCGAGTCGGACGGCGTCGGCGGACCGCTCCTGCCCGAGGGCTCGGACCGGCTGATCGATCACCGGTGCGACCCCAACGGCTCCCTCACGCCCTGGACCGACAGCATCCGGCCGACCGGCGCCCTCCCCAACGCGCCGCTGATCGGCGACTGGCACCACGAGCAGTTCGTGATGCTGGTGAACAACGCCTACCCCGCACTGTGAGGTGAGCGTCGCGGCTCCGGCGCCGGGCGCCGGAGCCGCCCTCACTCCGCCGGGTGCCGGTACATGACCATGCCCGCGTGGTAGAGGACGCCGTCGCGGAACTCGCCGTCGGCGGAGAAGCCGCTGTCGTCGCGGTAGTAGATCATGCTGCGTCGAGAGAAGTTGCGGGTTGCTGGGGTCCCTCGCGGCTTCCGTCGACATCGACGGCTAATCGCCCGCTCGTCCCTGGAGCAGCTGCGCGTCGGCGGGGAGCGACGCCTGGGTGGAGGTGTCCACCTGTGAGGTGATGTCGATGCCGTTCCTCAGCTGGCTCCACAGGCCGAGGATGGCCGCCGCCTGCGCGACGATGAGCGCGATCCCGCTGCCCGCCGTACCGAGCCGGTAGACGACGGCCACGGGGGTGAGCCGCGACGCGAGACCACCCGGGCGGGTCTGGAGGGCCCGCGCGTCCATGAGGACGGCGACGACGGTGAGCACCAGGAACAGCAGCAGCACCCGCACGAGCGAGCCGCGCACGGGGGCCTGGCCGATGACGTTGTTCAGCACGGCGTGCGCGCCCGTCGCCGCGGCGTACGCGAGGACCGGCACGGCGCCCTTGAGGTAGCCGCGTCTGCCGGGCAGGCGACGCCACAGCGCGCCCAGCACGAAGCCCGCCACCGGCCAGATCAGCAACCCGCCGATCAGGTCGCCGGCCAGGCCGTAGAACCCGTTCGGATCGCCGAGCCGGTCGAGCCAGCCATCGCGCCCCCGGCTGTCTGTGCTCCAGGTGGCCCAGATGAGGAACACGGCGGCGGGCGCGCCCACGTAGGACGCGTACCGCGCGGCGAGCCGCGCGTTGGCCCACCACGACACGCCCGGGCCGCGCGACAGCGCCAGGTCGAGCGGGCTGATCCCGTCCTCCCTGTCGGGATCGAGGCCGATCTCCATCCGGAGCCCGCGGATGCGGTCGGCGACCGGCCCGTTCTCCCTGTGGAAGGCGTCGTCGTCCATGTCGCCGGCCGCCCAGCGCCGCCGCAGGCCCTTCTCCCGTGCCTCCAGGTCCCGGTACTCCTCGACGATCATTGCCAGCCGTCGCCGCGACACGCCCGGGTCCGCGGCCTCGGCCCGTCGCGTCAGCCGCAGCAGCAGGGGCAACACGGCCAGGCCGGCGAGCGCGGCGAGCGGGACGGGCATCCCCGCGTACGTGCCGGGCCACCTGATCGTGCCCACGACGAACAGGAAGACGACGAGCCATGTGGTGAGCGGCCCGACGGTCTCCGTACGCCGTCCGTGCAGACGCAGCAGCAGGAGAAGCAGGAGCACCACCAGCGGCCACATCAGGTACGCGACGCTTCGCAGCAGGAGGAAGGGTGATTCGATCACCTCCGGCAGGCTTCCCTCGCGTACGACGACCGCGTGGGCCTCGAACGCCAGAGTCAGCAGCGCCAGTCCCGGGACGCTCCAGCGCAGCAGCACGCGGACGGCCCGGGGCGTCCGTCCGCCCGGGATCCGGGCGGCCCGGACCGCGACCGCCCACGCCGCCGCGGTGAGCAGCAGCGCCGTCGCGACGCCCGACGCGACCACCGCGGGCTCCGCCGGGTTGGGGAAGTACCGCATGGACAGGGGCGCGTAGCCGCAGACGGCGACGAGCACCGCTCCCGCGAGCACCACCGCGCCGAACGCGGTGAGCTCCGAACGGGTGGGCGCGGAACGGGTGGGCGCGGAACGGGTGGGCGCCGGGCCGGCGCGCCTGATCCGCGTGCGCGCCCAGCGCCACGCGGCCGCGCAGAGCGGCGCCGCCAGGATCGCGATCGCCGCCCCGTCCGTCAGGCCGATCATGTGGGCCGCGAAGCCCGCCTCGGTGAGCACGAGGACGACCGTGATGGCCTCCGCCGCGGTGATCGCCGCCAGGGCGCCGAGGACGAGGCGGACGAGGGCGCGCTCGCCCCGGTCACCCGAGCCCCGGTCACCCGCACGCCGGTCGCCCGCACGCCTGTGGAGCAGCACGAGCAGCCAGGCCAGCAGCAGGTACGGCAGCGCGAAGGCCAGGTAGGTCGCGACCGTGAGCGCGTTCTGCCCCCGCAGGTCCACCCAGCGCTGGAACGCCGCCCGCGCGGACAACGGCACGGCGACCTCGACGCGCGGCGGGGTGGCGCCGTCCCGCCAGACGTAGGTGCCGCCGGGGAGCACCTGCGACGGCAGAGGCGTCACCGTGCGCACCCGGGACTCCGGCATCTTGACGACCACGGTCCGCCAGCGCGCCCCGGCCAGCCCGGGCGGCAGCTCCACGGTCGGCGGCGCGCCCGCGGTCGAGGGCAACAGCGCGACGAACCAGGTCCCGCCGGACTCGCGGCTCGCCCACAGCCCGGCGGAGTCCCCGCCCCAACGGGGGCCGTAGTGCTCCAGGCGGGTCTCCTGCGTGCTCTGGACCACCACCTCGGCGCCGTCGTCCGACGTCGTGACGCTCGGCGTGCCGCCGTCCGGCAGCAGGCAGCCGACCGTGCTCACGCCGCCGCTCCCGTCGCCGAGCAGAGCGGCGGACCCCGCCCAGTCACGGGGGACGCCGACCCGCGTCGTGCTCGTCAGCACGGGAGTGTCGTGGCCGCGTTCCGTGATGGTCACGGACGTCTCCACCCACGCCGAGCGGGGAGGCCCGAACCCGCAGGCCGCCCCGTCCGCGAGCGCCGGACCCGCGCCCGGGATCAGCAGACCGAGCGCCGCCACGACGAGCGGCGCCACAGCGAGGATCCCGACCGGCTTCGTCCCCGCACCACTCGTGAGCCACCGCACAACCGGCCTCCCGTACGCGATCGATCCCCCAAGGATGAGTCGCGCGGAAAGCGGCATTGGTTACGGACGATCCCTCAAGGACCGTCCCGCCCCCGGCGTCACCTGCCGTCAGGGGCCGGTCAGGCGGCGCTCGCCCTTCGTGGTGATCACGTAGACCTGCCAGGTGTAGTAGGCGTAGTAGTTCCTGATGTCCTGCTTCATCTGGCGGGCGTGCAGCAGGACGGCGTCCACGTACGCCTGGGAGTGGTTGTAGGCGTACAACGCGCGCCGGTAGTCGCCGGGCGCGCCCGAGGCGTGGAGGTAGTTGGCCGCGGCGAGCAGGGCGTCACCGGTGTCGTCGATGTCGCCTCCCATGCCGTACGCCTTCCAGGTGCCCGGCATGAACTGCATCGGCCCCCTGGCGCCCACGTAGCTGGGCGAGCGCACCCGGCCGAACTTGGTCTCGACGAGCATCACCGCCGCCAGCACCTCCCACTCGACGCCGAACCGGCGCTCGGCGCGCTTGAAGGCCGCGAGCAGGGCGTCGGCCGGCTCCGCCGGCTTGACCTTCATCTTGATCGGGCCGCTGACGGGGTGGGCGAGGGAGAGCAGGTCGCGGATGGCCGTCACGTTGTCCTTCGTCCGCGCCGCCACCGCCTTGGGCAGTTTCCCGTAGGCGCGGGAGGCGACCTTGGGATTACGGGCGAGGTAGCGGTACATACGCTGCTCGTACAGGGACAGCAGGACCACGGATTCGGGTGCCTCCCCCTTCGCGGGGTCGCCCGTACGCCTCCAGTCGTCGATCGCGTCGCGCAGTCGCCCGGCCGTACGGGTGAGGGCCTCGGCCAGCCGCGCGGGGTCCTTCGGAACCGCCTCGTCCGGGGCGGGCAGGTCCGGCACGGACGGCTCCGGTGCGGGGCTCGCGGAGGACGCCGGCGCGGGCGGGGACAGGCGCTCGCGCGGGGCGACCGAGGCGGCCTCCCCCGCCGAGCCGCCGCAGCCCGAAAGCGGGACGACCACGGCGGCGAGCACGGCGGCCAGCGCCCGGCGGCGCGGCGGTGAGATCACAGCAGGCTGATCGTTCATCGTCACCAACGTATGCCCAGCGGTGACGATCCCATGAGCCTTTCCCGACCTCCCGCCTCTTGTGCCGCTCCTTGTCCCGTCGCCGAGCCGTCGCGGACCCGTCGCGGGCTCGTCACGCGGTCCTGGCGCGGAGGCTCCGCGCCAGAGTGACGATCATCACCGTCGCGGCGACGAGGTGCAGCCCGAGGAGGGCGATGACGGTGGCGGTGTTCGCCCCGGCGAGGAAGGGCGGGACCAGTGAGATCGCGGTCAGCGACACCGCCGTCCACACGAATCGCTCGGCGGGGCGGGCGCTCCAGCGGAGAAGGGCGACGGCGATGACGATGCCGACGACCGAGAAGAAGCCGGTCACCACGGCGAACCCGGGCAACGGGATCGTCTCGCCACCATCGGGGATCGCGAAGTCGACGCCGACGGCCCGGGCGAGCACGGCGGCGAGGGTGGTGGCCGCCATCGCCGCGAGCGCGGCGACGAGGCCGGTGCCGGCGAGCCCGCGGAGCCGGTGGGCGTGGCGGGTCCGGCCCGATGCCGGGCCCGCGACGAGCCCGGTGTCGTTCATGCTGTTCAAGTCGTCCTCCATCGTTCGGTGGCCGGCGCAGGGGTGTGCCGACCGGCATGTGACGGTCCTGGCCCCGGGGGTGACGATGCGCACTCTCGCCGTGCGGCGGCCGGGGTTGCGCAGGGCGCGGACACCGGTGCCGCGGAGCCAGAACCCGGCGTGGCGTCCGAGGACCGGCCCGGGCGCGCCGTCGCGCAGCTCCAGCTGCACCCGCCCGCGGGTGACGACGCCGAACGCGTCGCACCACTCGGCCGCGACCACCGCGACACGCGCGCCACCTCGCAGCGCGAGCGTCCGCACCGGGGCTACTCCGTGCCGTCCGCCGGCAGGCGCTCCGGCAACCCGAGCCGCGGGAACCGGTCGGCGTGGAAGATGACGATCTCGGTGATCGCCCCGCCGGTGACGCGCAGGACGTCGATCGTCAGCGGCAGGTACGCGCCCTCCCGCTTCCGCCACTGGTAGAAGGCGACGGCGGGCTGCCGGTTCACGGAGGTGGGGACGGCGCGCAGGTGCTTCATGCCCTCGAAGCCGCTCTCGACCCAGTCGTTCACCACCGCGTCGCGACCGACGCACAGGCCCGGCGTGGGCGGCATCGAGCAGCGGACGTCGTCCCGCAGCAGTGCGGCGAGCCCGTCGATGTCCGTGGCCACGCTGGCGTCGGTGAAGCGGCGCACCAGCTCACGCGTCCCGGCGTCCTCCTCTCCGCCGGTCCAGTCCTGCCGCTCGGCGGGCAGGTGCTCCCGCATGCCGGCGCGGGCCCGCTGCAGCGCGCTGTTCACGGAGTTGACGGAGTCCCCGAGGAGCTCCGCGACGTCCTTGGCCGGCCAGCCGAGCACGTCCCGCAGGATCAGCACGGCCCGCGGGCGCGGCGCGAGGTGCTGGACCGCGACCAGGTACGCCAGCTCGATCGTCTCCCGTGCGACGGCGACGGTCTCCGGCTCGTCCGCGTCGCCCGCGGGCAGCTCGTCGAGCAGCCGGTCCGGGTAGGGCTGCAGCCACGGCACCTCGCCGCCGGTCGCGGGCTCCGGGCGGCACTTGGCGAGCAGGTCCAGGCAGGCGTTGGTGGCGATCCGGTACAGCCAGGCCCGGAACGTCGACCGCCCCTCGAAGGTCTCCCTCCGCCGCCAGGCACGCAGGAACGTCTCCTGCACGGTGTCCTCGGCGTCCTCGAACGACCCGAGCATCCGGTAGCAGTGCACGTGCAGCTCCCGCCGGTGCCGCTCCGCCAGCCCCGAGAACGCCGGCTCGTCGACCTCGCCCAGACCGCTCACGCCCAGCTCCTCCAGCCGCGTGTCCGCACTCATCACGTCATCCTTCCGTCCCGTCGTGTCCCGACGTAGGTGTGACGGATGCGGGCGCGACAACTCATCACCGGGGCCGGCCGGCATGGCCGATCCGGTGACGGATCGGGTGAGGGATCCGGTGGCGGAGCACGCGACGACGCGGCGCCCGCGACGCGGGAACGTTTTACGGCCGACCCCTTTTTTCCTCGACGTGAAAATCGGTGTTGACTCACCCAGTTATCGCCCACTAAACGTCGTCACGTGCGACTGCCCCGTGTGAAATTCGAGCACCGGCCTCACCGGTACGACGACGGCACCATTCGCATCGGCGGTGAGATTTACGGGATCGCCGCCGAGATCGCGGACCCGTACGGCTGGGTGTGGACGGCCCTCACGCTGATGGACGGCACCCGCTCCCGCGACGAGATCGCCGAGGGGCTGCGCCTGACCCACCCCGAGGTGCCGGACGCCGCGTCGATCGTCGAGCAACTCGTCGCCACCCGATACGTGGAGGACGCCGCGGCCGGGCCGCCCGCCGGGCTGAGCGAGCGCGAGCTCGACCGCTACAGCAGGAACCACGCGTTCTTCCGCGCGGTCGACGTCGCGCCGCGCGGCCACGGCTGGGAGACCCAGCTGCGGCTGAAGTCCGCGCGGGTCGTGGTGCTCGGCCTGGGCGGCACCGGCAGCCACGCGGCGTGGGCGCTCGCCGCCGTCGGCGTCGGCACGATCCACTGCGTGGACCCCGACGTGGTCGAGCTGTCCAACCTCAACCGCCAGGTCCTCTTCTGCGAAGACGACGTGGGGCGTCCGAAGGCGGAGGCCGCCGTCGCGCGGCTGCGGACCGTCAACACCGACATCCGGGTCACGGGCGAGCGCCGCCACATCGGCAGCAGGCGGCAACTGGACGACCTGATCGCGGGCTACGACGCGCTCGCCCTGTGCGCCGACCGGCCCACCGGGCACGGCATCCGGGTCTGGGCCAACCGCGCCTGCGCCGCCGCGAACATCCCCTGGGCCGGCGGCGGATACAACGGGCCACTCGTCACCGTGGGGTGTTTCGCGCCCGGAGCGGGCGCCTGCTACGAGTGCCTGAGCAGCGGCGAGGAGGCGCGGCGCCGCCCCGGCACGCCGGTGGACCTCGGCGGGCCGGGCGTGATCGCCACCTCGGCGGGCGTGTCCGGCCAGCTCGTCGCCCACGCCCTGCTCGGGCTGCTGACCGGGGTGCCCGTGCCGCCGGCCGGCACCATCCAGGGCGTCAACCTGATCGCCGCCGACCACCACGTGTGGGTCCGGCATCCGCCGCGCCCCGGCTGCCCGGTGTGCGGCACACGGGCTTCTCCGGCGCCGGAGCACAATTCATTCCGGCCGATGACCGAAATCGACGCCGGCTGAATGAATAAAGAAAATCCTTGACTGTCCTCAGTCAAAAGGCGAATCATGAACGAGTTCTCGCGAGAACATCCATGTCCCCTCCCCTCCAGAGAGAGGAACCGGATGAACACGAACGAGCACGAGACCGAACCCGTCGACGAGACCGCCTCGCCGGCGAAGACGAAGATCACCATCCGGCTGCTCGACAAGATCGAGACCACGACCAGCAGTAACAGCGTCGGCAACTGACGGAGCACCGCCCGAGGCGTGCGGGGGTGCCGCGGGGCCGCCCGCACGCCTCGGCCGACGAGAGTCAGCACCAGGGAGTGCCCAGGGAGGGAAGGGTGGCACACGCCGGGACCATCTTCGACGACGTACGGCGGGCCGAGGCGCGGGTCCTGCCCGCGGACGCCTACCAGGCCGAGTTCACCGAGGAGTTCGAGCGGGCCCCCGACGGGGTGTGGAAGCTCGAGCGCGCCCAGGAGTTCTTCGAACCCGACGTGGCGAGCTGGCGGGCGATGATGGCCGGCGACTGGGAAGGGTCGCTCGCGATGCTGGAGGAACTGCGGGAGTTCCTCGTCGGCTACTACCGGACCCGGCCCGAGGCCCGCCGCGTCCGCATCGTGGAGACGCCGCTCACCCCCTATCTCCAGTGGGAGCTGCACGTCCTCGCCGTACGGGCGACGGCGGGCGAGCGTCCCCGGGTGCTGCACGCGGACGCCGTGCGGGAGCTGGAGCACCACGCGCCGCTGCCCGAGATCGTCGTGCTCGGCCCCACGCTGCTCTACGAGGTGCGGTACGACGAGATCGGCGCCCACGTGGGCGCCCGGCGGATCACCGATCCCGGCCTCGTCGGCCCCTGCCTGTCCGCGATCAAGGAGCTCTACGGCCGGGGCGAGGACGTGCGGGCGTACGTCGAGCGGGAGGTCGCCCCGCTGCCGCCGCCCGTGATCTCCGACAGGACCCGCGCCCTCCTGCCCGGCTACTCCCACCACACCGGGACGATCCGCCCCTGACCCCGCGTCTGGAGGCCCGCGTTGGGAGAGGCCACCGTGGTCCGGCTGCGCGAGCTGGCGGTCCGGCAGGACGGCTCGCAGTGGATCGTCGGCCGCCCGGACGGGGACGAGTTCGCCGCCGTGCCGTACGAGGGGATGCGGGCCATCGAGCTGCTGTCGGCGGGCGCCACCATCGAGGAGACGGAACGGCGGCTGCGCGCCGAGACGGGCGCGGATCTCGACGTCGGCGACTTCGTCCGCGCCCTGGGCGCGCTCGGATTCCTGGAGGAGCCCGGCGCCCCGGCCGCCCCCGCCAGGCCGCCGACCTTTCCCTGGTTGCGTCCCCGGCACGTGCGGTGGACACTCCACCCGCTGCTCCACCTGCTGGTCGCCGGCCTGATCGCCGCCGGGGTCGCGACGGCGGTCGTACGGCGGGAGACGCTGCCGGGCTGGCGCGACCTGCTGTGGAGCCAGCGCGGCACGCTCGTGCTCGCGTCGCAGGTCGCGGTCGCCTGGGCGCTCATCTTCCTGCACGAGATGGCCCACCTGTCCACCGCCAGGGCCGCCGGGGTGCCGGGCAGGATCCGGCTCGGCACCCGGCTGCAGTTCCTGGCCGTCCAGACCGAGGTGTCCGGCGTCTGGCTGGCCGGGCGGCGCGTCCGCCTGACGGTCTACCTCGCCGGGATGGCGACCGACGCGGCGGCCTGCTCGGCCGCGCTCCTCCTGACCGCGGTCGTGGGTCGCCAGCCCGTGCTGTCGCTGGTCGCGCTGACCTCGCTCGGCATGCTGGCCACGCAGTTCCTCGTGTTCATGCGCACCGACGTCTACTTCCTGCTGCAGGACCTGAGCGGGTGCCGCAACATGTACGGCGACGCCTCCGCCTACGTCCGCCATCTGGCGCTGCGGCTGCTGCGCCGCCCCTCCCCCGACCCTCTCGCCGGGCTGCCGCGCCCGGAGCGGCGCGCCCTGCGCATGTACGCGGTGCTGCTGGTCGTGGGCACCGCGGCCTGCCTGGGTGTGGCGTTCGCGGTGACGGCGCCGGCGACGCTGACGCTGCTCGGCCGGGCCGTGGGCGCGCTGGCCGCCCCCGCGGACCCGCTCGCCGGGCTGGACGCCGCGGCGGTGCTGCTGTCCGCGGCCGCGTTCCAGGTGATCTGGGCGCGGGCCTGGTGGCGCAGGCACGGCCCGCGCGTACGGCGCGCGCTGCGTCCGCGGCGGGGGCGTTGATCAGGACCGCGTGTAGGAGCCGGTCGTCAGCTCCTCGATGAGTCCGGGCCGCTGCGGGGCCCACCCGAACAGCCGCCGGGCCCGCGAGGCGTCCATCGGCGACGAACGGGTGAGCGCGGCGACGGCCGGCCCCATCGCGGCGACCGCCTGCTCCATCGTCAGCGACACGGCCCGGGCGCCGGTCAGGCCGGCGACCGCCTCCGCGATCCGCCGGATCGGGGTCCGTTCGGCCGATGCGGCGTTGACGACGACCCCGTTGCCGACGACCTCGTTACCGGCGGCCCCGGGCTCACGGCGCTCCAGCGCGGCGACGTACAGCTCCGCGAGGTCGTCGACGTGCACCGACGACCACTCGTTGGCGCCGTCGCCGATGTAGGGCACCATGCCGTTCCGCCTGCCGGCGCCGATGAGCCCCTGGAGCAGGCCCGATCCGCCGCGCCCGTAGACCAGCGCCGCCCGGATCACCGTGCCCGCCACGTGGCCGGCCGTCAGGACCTGCCGCTCGCCGAGGACCTTGTACGGCTGGGGCGACGTCTCCGGGGTGACGGGGTGGTCCTCGTCCACGGTCGCGCCCTGCCGGTCCGGGTAGACCAGTCCCGTGCTGGTGTAGACGAAGGCGCCGCCGTCGTTCAGGCCGCCCAGCAGCGCCCCGAGGGTCTCGCGCTCGATGTCGCCCATGTCCGGATCGGCATAGTCCACGGCGGTGTGGACCACGGCCTCGGCCGCCGCGGCGGCGCCGCGCAGGACGTCGAGGTCCCGCAGACTGCCGGGCACCGCCTTGGCGCCCAGCCCTTCGACCCGCTCACGCGCCTCGTCCGAGCGGGCCAGGGCGGCCACCTCGTGACCGGCCCCGACGAGGTGCTCGGCCACGACCGCGCCGACGTAGCCGCTCGCACCGGTGATGAAGATCCGCATGATCATGTGCCTTCCGTGAGGTCGGGTGACCGCGGCGCGTCCGTGTCCGCCGCCGGTCGGTGCCGACCCCACCGTCGCCCCGGGCCGTCCCGCACAGCCAGGGACCAAGAGTCCGTGGCTGAGGGGTCCGCGCACCCGATGCCGGGCGTACGGTCACAAGCATGGACAAGCAGGGGCTGGCGCGCTTCCTCCGGAGCAAGCGGGAGGGCATCGACCCCGCCGACGTCGGCCTGCCCCCGGGACGTCGCCGCCGCACCCCCGGCCTGCGGCGCGAGGAGGTCGCCCAGCTCGCGTACGTCTCGGTGGACCACTACACGCGGCTGGAACAGGCGCGGGGCCGTCACCCGTCGCGGCGGGTGCTCGACGGCATCGCCCGCGCCCTGCGCCTGTCGGACCAGGAACGCGCCCACCTGTTCCACCTGGCCGGGGAACGGGAGGAGCGCCGGTCCGCGGAGCCCGCGAGCGAGGTGCGCCCGAGCACGCTGAACCTGGTCAACCGGCTGACCGACGCCGCCGCGATCGTCGTGGACGACATGTGCCGCGTGCTGGCCTGGAACCCGCTGGCGGCGGCTTTGTTCGAGGACTTCTCCACCCTGGGCGGCCAGGAGCGCAACGTCATCCGGCACTACTTCCTGCATCCCGACCCCGAGCTGCGGCACTTCGGCATGGGCAGCCCCGAACGGTTCGCCGTCACGGCGGTCAGCTACCTGCGCGTCGCCGTGACCCGCTATCCGGACAGCCGCGAGCTGAAGAGCCTGATCGGTGAACTGCTGGCGGGCAGCGAGGACTTCGCCCGGATGTGGAACTCCCAGCGGTTCCACATCGAGCGCCACCTGCACCAAACCGTGCGGCCCCCGCGCGTCGGGCCGATCGAGCTGGACTTCGACGTGCTCACCGTGCCCGACCAGGAGCAGCAGGTGGTCATCTTCACCGCCGAGCCCGGGTCCCCCGCCTACGAGTCCCTGCGGCTCCTGAAGGTCGTCGGCGCCGGGCAGGTGCCCGCCGGGGCCTGACCCGCGCCCGCGTACGCCTGTCTCCCCGCCCGTCGGCGTCGATGTAAAAAGTTCTGTACATCAGGTCAAAGACGCGTTACCTTGAGGGTGTCAAAGATTTTGTACACCCGAGGGGGATCGATCATGACTCACGAGGAGAAACGCGCCTGGATCCGGCTGGTCGTCGCCGTGGTCGCCTACGCCGCGTACGTCGTCGCCATCCTCAGGCGGGCGGGCGGAGGCCCGTTACCCGACGTGCCGTACACCGCCGCCATGCTGTGGACGATCGGCGGGGCGATCGGCGCGGCGATCCTGGCCGAGATCGGGATGGCGATCGTCAATCCGCGGGCCTCGCGCGTCATCGACGCCCGCGACAAGGAGATCGGGCGGCTCGGCGACTACACCGGTCAGGCGTTCGTGGTCATCGGGGCGATCGCGGCGATGCTCATGGCCATGGCGGAGTGGGACAGGTTCTGGATCGCCAACGTGATCTACCTCTTCTTCGTCCTGTCGGCGATCCTCGGCGACACCACCAAGATCATCCTCTATCGCAGGAGCGTTCCGGAGTGGTGAAGCCCACACGCGTGACGAACCGCATCCGCGCGCTGCGATTCGCCCACGACGAGATGACCCAGGCCGAACTCGCCGAACGCATCGGCGTGACCAGACAGACCGTCATCGCCATCGAGCAGGGCCGGTACTCGCCGTCCCTGGAGATGGCCTTCCGGATCGCCCGGGTGTTCGGCGCCCCGCTCGACGACGTGTTCCAGTATCCCGACCTCCCCGAGGAGACGAAGTGAAGGCCATCGTCCAGGACACGTACGGCCCGGCCGACGTGCTCGAACTGCGCGACATCGACCGTCCCTCGATCGGCGACGAGGAGGTGCTCGTCGAGGTCCGCGCGGCCGCCGTGGACCCCGGCGTGTGGGTCCTGATGACCGGCACGCCGTACCTCGCGCGTGGGGGATTCGGGCTGCGCCGCCCCAAGGTGCCCATCCGGGGCCGCGACGTCGCCGGGGTCGTGACGGCCGTCGGCGCCGGCGTCACCCGCTTCCGGCCCGGTCAGGAGGTGTACGGCACCTGCCCGGACGGCTCGCTCGCGGAGTACGCGAAGGCGCCGCAGGCCCGCCTCGCGCCGAAGCCGGCCAATCTCACGTTCGAACAGGCCGCCGCGGTGCCGGTCTCCGGCATGACGGCGCTGCAGGCCGTACGCGACGTCGCCGGTGTGCGCCCGGGACAGCGGGTGCTGGTGATCGGCGCGTCGGGAGGGGTGGGGTCGTTCGCCGTGCAGATCGCCAAGGCGCTCGGCGCGAGCGTCACCGGCGTGTGCGGGGCGGCGAAGGCGGAATTCGTGCGGTCGCTCGGGGCCGACGACGTCATCGACTACACCCGCGAGGAGATCGACCGCGACGGCGCACGCTACGACGTCGTCGTCGACACCGGCGGCAACCGGCCGCTGTCCCTGCTGCGGCGCGCCCTGACCCCGCGCGGCACACTGGTGATCGTCGGCGGCGGGCACACCGCGTACCGCTTCACCGGTGGCATGGGACGCACCTTCCGGGCGCCGCTGGTGTCACTGTTCACGGGGTCGATCTTCAGGGGACAGCGGCTGCGTGCGATGTTCTCCCGCGAGCGCGCCGAGCACCTGGAGGAACTGACCCGGCTCGTCGAGTCCGGCGCCGTCGTCCCGGCGATCGACCGTGCCTATCCCCTCGCCGCCGCGCCCGACGCGATCCGCCACCTCATGGAAGGCCACCCCGCCGGCAAGGTCGTCGTCACCGTGGCGGAGACGGCCTGAGTCACACGCGGGCCGGCGACTCGTGCGTGCTCCCTCAGCCGATGAGACGTCTGCGCCAGTCGATGGGGACGACGGTGATGCTCTGCGAGGGATCGCCGTCCCACTCCACCGAAAGGCCGGCTTTCCCGAGCGCGGCCACGATCTCCCTGCCGATGGACGCCGTCGTGCCGGACGAACCGTCGAACCCGCCGTACAGGAGTGCGAGTCCGTGCCCGGCCGCGGCGGAGTCCGTGCACTGGCTGTGGAAGTAGACGTAACCGCGCGCATCCGGGGACCCCGCCGACCCGATCTCCGCCTGACCGCAGGAACGACAGCAGGTGAAGTGCTCCCTCGCCGTGATGCCCGAGGCCTCCAGGACGGCGAAGGCCCGGCTGAGTCGTTCCGGGTCCGTCTCCCCCTCCCAGGAGGCCTGCTCCTCGACACGATCCAGCCACAACCTGTCCGCGAGCAGGCGTGCTTGTCCGGGGGAGACCGGCCGACGGTCGCCCGACACGAGATAGTCCTCCGCGATCTCGGCGAGCTGCGCCCTCGTCGCGTAACCGCCGATGATCACCTCACGGAGGCGCGCATCGAGTTGTTCGCGTTCGTCCCGGTCGAGCTCGAGCGGAGGCGGAGGCTCGGGGAGACCGAGGTCCAACGCCGTCCAGTCCAGTCCGGAGTGCCAGCCGTCCTCCCGGCTCGCCCAGCGGGTCATGGCCGCGATCACCGGCCCTGGGCCGTCGAGTATCGCCTGGAAGTGCCGGTCGGGCGCCCCGTCGCGGTGTTCCAGCACATAGTCGCCCTCGTCCTCGTGCCACACCTGAACGAAGACCTCGGGCAGGTCGGGTATCCGCTGGACGACCAGGAACCTGTCGTGCCGGCCGCCCAGACGCCCGACCAGTCCGGCGAGTTCCCCGGCGTCCGGCCGGACGTGCCGGTCGCCGTCCTCCGTCAGTACGGTGATTGCCAACATGCCGGTCACTCTGGCACAGGCCGCGGACAGACGCCGGGCCCCGAGGGCGGCAACGCGCCTGCCCCGTCGAACGACGCCGGCGCTTCCTGTTCACGAGGGCGCCACCGATCCAGCGCGGTTGACGCCTCTCCGGGTCTGGCGAAAAGTGATATCACTTTGCTACTGTCATGCTAGACCCCCGAGGAGAAGACATGACAGACCTGCAGATCGCCGTCGACATGCCGGCCCCCCAGACCCACGAGCGGGCGGCGCGAGCAGCCGCGGGATGGCCCATGCTGATCCTGGCCCTGGTGGGCCTGCTGATCCCGTTCGCGCTGGTCCCGATCGGAGCCGTCCTCGCGGCCGGCGGCAGCGGCGGCACGGGGGCGGCGCTGATCGCCGCCGGGGTGCTGCTCCTCCTGGCGGCCCTCGTCGTCCTCACCGGCCTCACCGCGGTCGCCCCCGGTGAGGCACGCGTGATCCAGCTGCTCGGCCGCTACGTGGGCACGGTCCGCACGCCCGGTCTCCGGCTCGTGGCCCCCTTCACCCAGAAGCGCCGCGTGTCGACCCGGATCCGCAACCACGAGACCGACATCGCCAAGGTCAACGACGCCGACGGCAACCCGATCGAGATGGCCGCCGTGGTCGTGTGGCAGGTCGAGGACACGGCGAAGGCCGTCTTCGAGGTCGACGACTTCGTGGAGTTCGTCGCCTTCCAGACCGAGACCGCGGTCCGGCACATCGCCGGCAGCTACCCGTACGACGGGCACGACGACACGCTGTCCCTGCGCCAGAACGCGGACGAGATCACCGGCCGCCTGTCGGCCGAGATCCAGGCACGGGTGGCCTCGGCCGGGGTCAAGGTCATCGAGTCGCGCATCACCCGCCTGGCGTACGCTCCCGAGATCGCGCAGGCGATGCTGCGCCGTCAGCAGGCCGGAGCGGTCGTCGCGGCCCGCCAGCGGATCGTGGACGGCGCGGTCGGCATGGTCGAGGCCGCCCTGGCCCGCCTCGACGAGCACGACGTGATCGAGCTCGACGAGGAGCGCAAGGCCACCATGGTCAGCAACCTGCTCGTCGTCCTGTGCGGCGACCGCGACGTGCAGCCCGTGGTGAACACCGGCTCCCTGTACCACTAGACCGTGGCGACCGAAAGAAAGAGCATCCTGCTGCGGCTGGACCCCGCGGTGCACGACGCGCTGTCCCGCTGGGCCGGCGACGAACTGCGCAGCACCAACGCCCAGATCGAGTTCCTGCTGCGCCGGGCGCTGTCGGAGGCGGGGCGGCTCCCGGGCGGCGCCGCCCGCATCCCCCGGCGCGGCCGGCCCCCCAAGAAGCAGATGCCGGATCAGGAAGCCCCCGCCGCCGACCCGCCCGACGACTGAGAGGAGGGCAGTCCCATGGACGTCCCCGGTTCCCTGACGGCCCAGCTCTACCTGCTGGCCTACGACCCCCGCAAGGAGCGGGTGGTGACGAACAGCCGTTTTCCCTACCTGCTGCGCGCGGCCGCGCTCACCGATCTGCTGCTCGCCGGCCGGATCGCCGACGACGACGGCAAGGTGCGCGTGGTGTCGGAGGCCCGGCTCGCCGACCCGGTCCTCGACGGCCTGCTCCGCCAGCTCGCCCAGTCGGGCCCCCGGCCGTGGTCACACTGGATCGGCAAGGACAGCCGGGCCACGGTCCGGGCGGTCCGGGACGAGCTGGAGGTGGGCCGCTGGGTCAGGGTCGAGCTGCGCCAGCCCTTCCTGATCTTCAACAGGAGCTGCGTCCGCGTACGCGACACACGTGTGGTGAAACGCCTCACGGCGCGGGTCGCCGGCGCCCTCACCGGGCCGGCGTCCCGGGTCGGTGACCGCGAGGCGGCCCTCGCCGGGCTGGCCGCCGTGGGAGAACTCGGCACGGTCCTTCCGCCGGTGAAACGACGGGCGCACCAGCAGCGCATCGGCCAGCTGACCGAACGCGTCGGCCCGGCGGCGCCGGCCCTCCGCAAGGTCATCCAGCGGGCAGGCATCGAAGGCTCCGGCTGAGCCTGCCGCCGCCCGCTCGGGTTCCCTCATCGCCCGCAGGTGCGGAGCATGTTGAGCAGGGCCACCTTCTCCTGGCGCGTGACGAAGAGCCGGTAGTGATGCTTCACCGTGATCCACGAGGTCGCGTAGCGGCACCAGTAGCGGCGGCGCGGCGGACGCCAGCTCTGCGGTCCCTGGCCTCCCTTGGCCATGTTGACGGAGTGGCTCACCACGACCAGCTCGGGACGGGTGAGGTCGTTGGCGAACGCGCGCCGCTTCGCCTGGCTCCATCGCTTGGCGCCGGAGCGCCAGGCGTACGCCAGAGGCACGACATGGTCGACGTCGGTCTGTTTCACGCTCTTGAGCACCTTGCCGTCGTACGGGCTGTGCCAGACGCCCTTCACGGCCTGGCACGCCGCGTTCCTGCGCACGCCCCGCCCGTCGCGGGCGAGAACCGCCTCCCGCGCGTCGCACTGCCCCTTGTGGTGGGCCCAGCGCGGCTGGAACCGCCGATGGCTGTACCCGCGGATCGACAGCGGCTTGGCGACCTTCAGCTGGGCCAGCATGCGGCGGGCCGGCGCCCCGGCGTCGGCCGCGGCCTGCGGGGCGAGCGCGACAGCGGTGATGGGGAGGACGAGAACGGAAAGCGCGGCGACTCGGAGCGTGCGGTGCATGAAGATCATAGTTACAGCCATACCAAATACTCCCCACCGAGCGTGACGATATGCGGCTATGACGGTCAGCGGTCGGCCGGGGCGGTTCGCACGGGAAGGGAGACCTCGACGAGGGTGCCACCGCCGGCCGGGGAGGAGATCAGGCAGAAGCCGCCCACCTCGGCGGCGCGCTCCCGCATCGAGGCCAGGCCCACCCCGCAGCGCCGCGACTCCGGCAGCCCGACACCGTCGTCACGCACCCGCAGGGCCAGCGTCCCCGCCCCGTTGTGCAGCGTCACCGACACGGTCGCGGCGTTCGCGTGCCGGAGCACGTTGGTCAGCGCCTCCTGGACGATCCGGTAGACCGCCACCTCCGCGGCGGCGGGAAGATCCGTCAGATCCCCGCTCACCGACACCGTGATCCGCGGGGCGTGCCCACCGGCCCGGCCCCTCCCGTCCCCGTCCGCCACGGCGACCGCGGCGGCTCGATCGGTCACCGCGCCGTCGCTCCCGCCGGCCCGGGCCGTTCGCGGGCCGGGCGGGGAGTCCGAGCCCGCGCCGCCGCCCCCCATGGCCTCGGCGGCGAGCGCACGGACGGCTCCCTCCAGGCTCAGCTGGTCGAGCACGGGCGGACGCAGGCCGTAGACGAGTTCGCGGATCTCGCCGGCCACTCCGTCCATGGCCGTACGCAGGTCCAGCAGGATCCGCTCGGCCTCCTGCGGCGACGTCCGCAGCGTCCGGCGGGCCATGGTGATCGTCATCGCCATGGCGGCGAGCGCCTGGCCGAGACCGTCGTGCAGGTCACGGCGGAGCCTGCGGCGCTCCTCCTCCCGGGCGCTCAGGATCCGCTCGCGCGAACGCTGCAGATCCGCGGAGAGCCGTACGGCATGGGCGATGTCGGCGACGTACGGCGTCACCGCGTTGATCAACCGGTCGTTGTGGGCGGCGGGGAAACGGCGCGGGCCGGGTGCGCCGATCAACAGCCGGCCGACGTCCTCGCCGTGCCACACCAGCGGCACCACGCGCGCGGCGTCGACACCGCCGCTCTCGACGTAGCGCGGCCGTCCGTCGTACACCTCGACGGCCACGCCCCGGACCGCCAGGCCCTGGCGTACCGCGGCGGCGACGGAGGCGAGCGCGGTGACCGGATCGGCGGCGTGCACCTCGCGGGTGAGCCGCTGCCTGAGCGCCTCGGGATCCCCGACGGGGCCGTAGAAGACGCGGTCGAGCAGCCGCCGCAGCCGGCGACGCAGCGGCTGGAAGAACGCCCCGGCGAACAGCGCCGCCACCAGCCCCTGGATCTGCCCGTATTCGGAGACGAAACCCCCCCACAACACCCCGACACCGAAGTAGACCGCGGTGACCGACGCCAGCACGCCGGTGGCGACCACGGTCCTGCTGACCAGGGTGTCGATGCCGTACAGCCGGTAGTGCGTGACCGCGACGGCGATCGCGACGGGCACGGCGGCGCTGGTGACGAGCGACAGCGGCGACTGGTGCCACCACACCTCGACGATCAGGTTGGCGGCGGTGGCGTACAGCAGCCAGCCGATCTGCCGCCGCCGCACGGTGTCGACGGTCAGGAACCTGACGACGAGCGACAGCAGGCACACCGCTTCGATCGGATAGAAGAAGTTGAAGGGCAGGTCGCCCAGCCATTCGTCCAGTGGAGCGATCCAGGGCACCGCCAGGGGGTTCGGCCCCCGCGGTGAGTCCGCGGGGACGACGCGGCAGACGAACGCCACGGACTGGATCAGCGTGACGGCGCTCACCGCGACCGCGACGGGACGCCAGCGCCGCGACGGGAGCCGCCCGTCCGGATACAGCAGCGGCAGCAGTTGGTCCACCGCAAGCATCCCGAGGGCGCCGACGACGTTGTTGACCATCAGGGGGTAGTACTGGGCCCGCAGGTCGCCGTGGTAGGCGAGCCACTCGTACGCCGCCTGTGAGGGCCCCAGCACGGCGATCGCCAGACCGCCCAGGACCATCAGCCACCCGACACGGAGCCTGGGCCGCCGCACGACCAGCAACGCGCCGATGACCGGATAGGCGATGCCCACCACGTCGTCGCCCGTCAGCACCGCCGGCCGCACCCGGAACCCGGCGGGTATCGCGTAGCGGCTCGCGGCGGCCGCCACCACCATGACCACGGAAAGGGCGGCCAGTCCCCCGGCGACCAGCCCGGCCGTACGGGCTCCGGTGAGTCGGCGCACCCCGTACTCCTTCTCCGACACGCCCACTCGATCAGCGGCGTCGACGGATCCTAGCGCGGCCGGGACGGCCGCCGACGCGGCAGAAACCGCCGGACATCGTGACCGGATTTCGTGGAGAGCCGCCTGCCGGAACCGCCCGCGCCCTCAATCGGCGTTCACGTGTCACTCCGTCCGATGTCCCGCACTGATCGTGCGCAGCGCTTCGAGAAGATCGTCCGCTGACGGGGCCTGATCCGGATCGACGAGCCACTGGGCCGCCATACCGCCGAGCAGCGCCTGGTAGAAGGAGCCGACGGCCATCGCCTTCCGCTCGTCCGCGCCCGGATCCAGCTGCTCGAAGATCGCCGCCAGTCCCAGCCTCGCCTGCCGGTTGGCGGTCGCGAACGCCTCGCGCAGTTCCGGAAGGCGGTCCATCTGGGCGATGAGCTCGAACTGGATGGCCCAGAGCGGTCTCAGCCTGACGAAGGACTCGGTGATCCGCGTCCAGGTCGTCAGGAACCGCTGAGCCGGAGTGCCGGACAGTGACGCGTCGGCGGCGAGAGTCCGCTCGATCTCCTTTCCCCACTCCTCCATCGCCTCGATGAGCGCCGCGTTGAGCAGGGCCTTCGTCGATTTGAAGTGATAGCCGATGGCGGCGAGGCTGGTGCCGGCGGCCGCCGCGATGTCCCGCGCGGTGGTGCCGGAATAGCCCTTCTCCATGAGGCAGCGCTTGGCTCCCGCGAGCAGATCTTCCCGGTTTCCCATGGCCAGAGCTTAGCCCGCCGTCGAGACAAATGTCTTGTACATTTGTGCTAGACAGATGAGTGAGACGTTTGTACAGTTCCTGGCATGAGGAACATCCTGATCTCCGGCGGGAGCGTCGCCGGGCTGACCCTGGCCTTCTGGCTGCGCGAGCACGGGTTCGCGGTGACCGTCGTGGAGCGCTCGCCCGCGCTGCGGGACGGCGGCTACAAAATCGACATCCGCGGAGCGGCGCTCGACGTCGTCGGCCGCATGGGACTGCTGGACGAGGTGCGACGGCGCGGCACGGACATGCGGATCGCGCGGTTCGTCGACGCGCGCGGCAGGCAGCTGGGCACGATGGACGCCCGGTTGTTCGGCGGCCGCGAGGGTGACGACGTCGAGATCATGCGCGGCGACCTCGCCGGGCTCCTGTACGCGGCGGCCGGAGACGGCGTCGAGTACGTCTTCGACGACTCCATCACCAGCCTGAACGAGACTCCCGAAGGCGTGCGTGTCACCTTCGCGAGCGGCCCTCCGCGTACGTTCGACCTGGTGGTGGGCGCCGACGGCCTGCACTCGAACGTGCGCGCGCTGGCCTTCGGCGAGGAGTCCCGGTTCGTCCACGACCTCGGGCACCACATCTCGATCTTCACGGTGCCGAACCATCTCCACCTGGACCGCACCGAGATGATGCACCCCGCCCCGGGCAGGAGCGCGGGGATGTACAGCACCGGGGACGGCGACGACGCCAAGGCGATGTTCCTCTTCTCCTCGCCGCCGATCGCCTACGACCGGCGAGACGTCGCCCGGCAGAAGAAGCTGCTCGCCGACGCCTTCTCCGGTCAGGGCTGGGAGGTCCCGCGCCTGCTCGACGCGATGGAGGACGCGCCGGACTTCTACCTGGATTCGATCAGCCAGGTGCGCATGGACCGGTGGTCGTCGGGCCGGGTGGCACTCGTGGGCGACGCGGCCTACGCGGCCTCGCCCGCGTCCGGCCAGGGCACCAGCCTGGCCCTGGTCGGCGCCTACGTTCTGGCGGGCTGCCTGGCCGAGGCGGCGGGAGACCACGCCGCCGCGTTCGCCGCCTACGAGCGTGAGATGCGGCACTTCGCCGAGGAGAACCAGAAGCTCGCCGCGAACAACCTCAAGGGCATGGTGCTGAAGTCGGCGGCGCAGATCCGGTTCCAGATGCTGATGTTGCGGCTGATGCCGCACCTGCCGGGGAGGAACCGCATGATCGAGCGGATCACCGAGCCGATCCGCAGGGCCGCGACCGCGATCACGATCAGGGACTATCGGGCGCCGGCCGCGCGATAGACCCACAACAATTCCCGGATCTGCGGCATCTCACCCAGCATGAGATTGCGCATGACCCTCGGGGCACTGCTCCTGACCGCCGTACCGCTGGCCGCGCGGCCCGCGGCGGCCGCCACCCCGGTCACGATCGCGTACGCCCAGCGGACGCAGACCTGGGAACTGGTGCTGACCGACGGAGACGTGGTGCCGGTGCCGGAAGCGCTCGCGGTGGCGCCCAAGGACGCGGTCAACGCCGGCGCGCCGGCCCCCTTCCTGGTAAGCGGGGACGGCCGGCATTACTTCTACTTCCGCAAGTCGGACGGAGTGTTCGTCCGGCGAACCCTGCACGGCAAGGAGAAGTCGATGCGCAGTGTGACGGCGACCGCGATCGGCGAGGAGTGGCCGTCGGTGTCGGACGACGGCAGCTTCGTGGTCACCGGGACCTCGGCGCCGGGACTGGGGGCCCTGGTGGACCTGCGAAAAGGCAAGACGCTGCCACTGCCCGCAGGCAGGGACGACTGGAACCTCGCGGGGTTCAGCCCGGACAGTGAACGGCTGCTGCTGCAGGGGGTGGTAGGGGGCCGCGTGACGGTGTTCGACCGGGCGCTGCGTGCCCGGTTGCGGCCGAAGACGCGAAGGTGGGCGGTGGCCCTGGCGAACGACTACGTGACGGCGGCGGTGCCCGTCGGCTCGTGGCCGGAGTCCCGCAAGCTGCGCCTGCTCAACCTGCGCACCGGCCACGAGAGCGGCACCGTGACCGTGCGGCTGCCCCGCGGGCAGCAGATCGACGACCTCGACTTCGACACGGCGGGGCGCGTGGTCGTCCGCTCGCGGACCAAGACGGGCGTGGCGGTCTACCGGGTCTCGAAGACGACCGGCAAGGCGACGCTGCTGCGGACGCTCACCCGGCCCGACACACGGATCTGGGTGCTCCCGGGCGACAGCACGTACGAGCCGTGGACGGAGAAGGCGAGCAAATCGTCCCGGTGACGAAGTGAACTGATCCTCTCCTCCGAACGTCATCCTCATGACGGAAGGGGAGGCGTTGTGCGTACCGCGATCGTCTCGGGGATGACGGCGCTCGGGCTGGCGTGCGCGCCCGCCGTGGCGGCCTCCGGCGTGACCCACGAGGGCGGCCGGGCCGGGGAGACCGCCGCGTGGCGGCTGGCCAGGGTGAACACCCTGCCCGGTGACGACGTCCTCGACGACGTGACGGTCCTGGCCGACGGCTCGGTGTGGGCGGCCGGTCACCGGGTCGCGAACGGGAAGCAGCGGGGCCTGGTCCAGAGGTACGACGGCCGGGCGTGGCAGGTGGTCCCCGGCGCCCCGGCGTACGAGCTGAAGGCCGTGGCGGCCACCTCGAACAGCAACGCTTGGGTCTTCGGCCAGGGGAAGGCCGCCCGGTGGAACGGCCGCGCGTGGACCACCTTCTCGCTGGGCGGCGCGTTCTCGGCGACGGACGCCGACGCGACAGGCGCGAAGGACGTCTGGGCGGTGGCCGGGTCCTCGGCCTCGGCCAGGCACTGGAACGGATCCTCGTGGAAGAGCGTCCGGCTGCCGGCCCACGCCGCCGCCGTCGACGCGTACAGGGCCCGCGATGTCTGGGCGGCGGGCAGCAAGGGCGACCGTCCCGCGATCATGCGGTGGAACGGAGGGTCCTGGGCGCTGGTGCCCACGCCCGCGGTCAAGCTGCCCGCCCCCGACGCCGTCGCGTTCCTCGCCGACATCGCCGTCGTGAGCCCGGGGAACGTGTGGGCCGTCGGCGGCGTCACCTGGGAGGGCGCGGACGACGAGGGTGACGACGTCACCTACAACCGCACCCTGGTGATGCGCTGGAACGGCACGTCCTGGTCCGCCTCGGTCGGCGCCGCCAACGCGCAGCCGTACACGGAGGTGGAGCCCGACGGCAAGGGCGGCATGTGGGTCGTGCAGGGCAACTGGAACCCCACTCTGTGGCACGTGACGGGCTCGGCGTGGAGGAGCGTCCCCCTCCCCCGGAAGGCGGGCACCGACGCCGTCCTGTCCTCGATCGCGCGCAGGCCGGGCACGGCGGCGCTGTGGGGCGCGGGTTTCACCGTGCCGCAGGGCGACCCCGACGACCCCTCGGCCAACGGCACGTTCTGGCGTACGCGCTGATCTTCACGATGCCGGGAGCTTCTCTCCGGCTCTCGTGCGGGTGTGACGAGCGTCACGTTTCCCCGATAACGCTGCTCTGACCTGCGGCTATGCGGACATGATCCCTTTTATGGGCTTCTTACCCTTTATGTGTCCTTTGCCCGAATATGGGGGAGCTTGGTAGTTTCCTTGCCCTGTGACGGCGGCGTACCCCATGACGCCGCCGTCGCGGAACCGGCACCGCCGTGCTTGAAAACGAAAATCCACTGTCACCGTCGTCATGTCCTCTCCGCCCCCCAGGGCGCCGGTGACGCCGAATCCGTGCGGCAAGGAAGCACGGAGCCGGGGAACCAGTCGACCTTCGCACGAAGGTCCGGGGTGAATCGGCGCGCCGAGCGCCGTAGGGCGACTTCCCTGCCCGAATCCGTCAGCTAACCCGGTAGGCGCAAGCGGAAGACTCTAGGAGAGACCCCCTGTCTACCAACCCCGCCACCCTGTCCCGCATCGCCCGCGTCACGATCGGTGGCGTCGCGCTCACCGCCTCTGTAGCGGCGTTCGGCGCGCTGCCCGCGGCCGCCGCACCGGGGACGGTCACGGCACCACAGCCCGCCTCGACGCTCATCCCGCCCCAGCCCCCCGCGACGGGAGCCACCCCGGCGCCCACGACCCCGACCCCGATCCCGACCACGGCGGCGACCCCGGCGGCGGCCGCCGCCGGGGCCACCCCGGACGCCGCCGCGGCCAAGAAGCTCAGCAAGTCCGCTCTCCAGCAGGAGAAGGCCGAGCGCGCCATCAAGGTGGCGAAGAAGCAGCTCGGCGACCCCTACGTGTGGGGCGCCACAGGCCCGCGGGCGTTCGACTGCTCCGGGCTGGTCCAGTTCGCCTGGCGCAAGGCCGGGATCAAGCTCCCGCGCACGACGTGGTCCATGCTCAACGCCGCCAAGAAGAAGGTCCGCCTGGCCCACCTCAAGCCCGGCGACCTCGTCTTCACCAGCGGCGGCGGCCACGTGGGCATGTACATCGGGCACAAGAAGGTGATCAACGCCCCCCACAGCGGCGCGGTGGTCCGCATCGACAGCCTCAAGGGCTACTGGAGGAGCAGCTTCCTCACCGCCGTACGTCCGGGGGTCTGACACCGGGGCGCGCGGGGTTCCCGGCCTGCGTCGGCGCGGGCCGGGAACCCCGCGCGCGCCCGCGCCCTCGGAACCAGGAAACCTCCGGTCGGGCGACACCGACCGGAGGTCTCATGAATCCTGCGTCACATCATCAGCGCTGCAGCGTCAGCACGCCCGGCCGGTAGGGCAGGAGGCCGTAGTCGCCGCCGGAGCTGGGGCTACGACCCTGGTAGAGCAGCTGCAGGTTGCAGGCGTCGACGGTCTTGGTCTGGTCGGGGTTGTTGCGGACCAGGTCACCGTGGCTGATGTCGTTGGTCCAGGTGGCGCCGCTGTTGGCCTTGCCCGCGAAGGGGTTGCTCTCGCTGGTGGCCTGCGGGGTCCACGAACCACCCAGGCTGGTCGCCGTGTACGAGCGGAAGTAACGGCCCTGCGAGCCGATCGACTCGACCAGCATCAGGTACTTGTTCAGGCCCTGGAGCTTGTAGACCTCGACGCCCTCGAACAGGTTGTTCGTCGTGTCGCTCATGATCGTGGTGTAGTTGGAGCCGAAGCTGCTCGGGAAGTTCCCGATGGGCATGCTCTGCCGGTAGATCTTGCCGTTGTCGCCGGCGAAGAACAGGTACATGTTCTGGCCGTCACCGATGAGGGTCTGGTCGATGGGGCCGGTGCCGGAGCCGGTGATGCTCGCCGTGGACAGCGTCTGCTGCGCGGACCAGCTGTTCACGTTGCTGGGGTCGCTGGAGGTCCGGTAGGAGAAGGCGGTTCCGCCCCACTGGTAGGCCAGCACCCAGATGTTCTTCGGAGCGAAGTAGAACAGCGTGGGCGCGACGGCCGAGAAGGGCATCGTGTTCTGGCTGGCCGAGGCCATGTCGGACCAGTTGGTGAACAGGCCGAAGTTCATCGAACCCCAGCTCGTGCCCGTGTTGTGCGTCGTCGCGTAGACCAGGTGCTTGCCGTTGTAGACGACGTTGGTGAAGTCCTTGAGCGAAACCCACCCGGACTTCGGGTTCGCCAGCGAGCCCGTGGAGCTCCAGCGGTACGTCGACGGGAGGTCGCACGTGCCGCCGGTCGGCGTCACCGTCGGGGACGGTGACGAGCTCGGGCCGCCGCCTCCGCGGATGCTCCACTTCTGGTTGTCGCCGCCCCAGCAGCTGTAGAGCTGGACCTGGCTGCCGTTGGCGGTGCCGGCGCCGACGACGTCCAGGCACAGCCCGGACGCGACGCCCACGATGGTGCCGTCGGAGTTCTGGCGCCACTTCTGGTTGTTCTGGCCGTTGCAGGACCAGATCACGACCTTGGTGCCGTTCGTCGTGCCCATGTTGTAGGCGTCCACGCACCGGGTGCCGTTGAAGGTCCGCAGCTCACCGGCGGAGGTGAACTCGAAGCCCTGGTTCGCCTGCCCGTTGCAGTCGTAGATCTGCAGAGCGGTGCCCAGCGCGTCGGTGTTGCCCGCCACGTCCAGGCAACGCCCCGACGCAGCGCTCACCAGGGGTGCGGGCGCCGCCGACGCCGGCACCGCCCACGTCGCGGTGGCCGCCACCAACGCGGCCAGCACCGCCACGAGGCGTACGCCGACACCGACCGGCGAACGACGCCGGCCGCTCGTCATACGAATGGGGGGTGAATCCATTGTTTCGTTCTCCTCCTTCGGGGGGTGAAAGCGTGGCGAAGCAGGCCACGCCAGGAAAAACCGCAGCGATTGCACGGTGGCGGACAGGTACCGTCCGCGATGGAAGGGCCAAGGGCGACCACGGATCTGTTAGCGCTAACATCTTGCGCAATCCCGGGTTCCTCTCCCTCGGCTACTCGTCGGTGATGGTGCAGCGGCGCGGATACGACCGGGCGAGGCACCGCGTCAAGGACGCGACTCTGCCCCCCGCCGGCCACGTCCGGATGCCGCCGGGGTGGCGCGCGGCCGCGGACCGCCTCCGATCATGGAGACCCTCCTTTCCGTGGCCGGCGCGTGTTAGCGCTCACAATTCACGACGCGGAGAGCCGCGTCCATAGGTCTCGTTGCCGGTGATAATGGCGGAGCAAACTAGGACCCGCCGGGGTCCGTCAAGAGCCGACCGGGAGCTTCGGCGGCGCCTCGCGCTCCTGGAACGCACTCAGCTGGCATTACGGGCCCGGCCCGCACCGCATGCGATCCGGCACGTGATGAAACTTTCAACCGAGTACGCGCCGACGTGGGCGGCGGCCTGCCGCATCACCGATTGCCGCGCTCCCCGGCGAGCGGCCGGGAGCCCGGTTCACGGCCTGACGCCTTCGGGGAACCCGGTCCAGCGCAGGCCGGGCGGGAGGTGGCTCATGTCATTGAACATCACGAGCGTGGGCGGCAGGCCGTCGCGGTAGTCGATGACCGTCAGTGCGGTGTTGGCGCTGTTCAACCCGAGCCACCGGGACGGCGGCGCGTCCAGCGCGTGCCGCACCAGCCACGCGATCTGGTAGGCGTGCGTCACCAGCACCTCGCGTGTGTCGTGCCGGGTTCCCTCCGCGGTGGTGCCGGGGACCTTCGCGAACCGGGCGACCAGGGCCTCGGCGAGTCTGCGGCCCGAGGCCGCCTCGGTGTCGTCGTAGCCGTCGAAGAAGCCGGCCCAGGACGGAGGCGTTTCGGCCGCGCCCGGGACGTAGGGCACGTGGTCGACGAGTTCGGCGGCCTCGGCCACCGGCACCTCCGGCAGGTGACGGGCGAGTTCCCGCGCGCTCTCGACGGCGCGTGGCAGCGGCGAGTGCCACACGGCGTCGACCGGCACGCCGGCGAGCCGTTCGCCCAGCAGGGCCGCCTGCCGGCGTCCGATGTCGGTGAGGTTCCCGAACGCGTCGGCCGCACCGTGACGGGCCAGGTAGAGGCGTCGAGTCGCCATGCGTAGCCGGGGCGGGAGTCCCTGCGGACCCTTCCCCATCTCCTTTCGACGTGGGGTGGAACGGCGGGATGCCGAGCCGGAGCTCCGCACCGCCCGGGCCAGGAGGTCAGTCGCCCATTGCCGTGACCGTGCCGGTGGTGCCGTCGATGGTGACGACGGTGCCGTCCCGGAGGTCGCTCGTCGCGTTCGGGAGACCGAGGACGGCGGGAATGGCGTGCTCTCGAGCGACGATCGCGGCGTGGGAGAGCACGCCTCCGGTCTCGGTGACGACGCCGGCGGCGATGCGCAGCAGTGGGGTCCACGCAGGGTCGGTGAAGGGGCAGACGAGGATGTCGCCCGGGCGCACGCGCGCGAAGTCGACGGGACCACGGACGATCCTCGCGGTGCCGGTCACGGTCCCGTGGCTGCCCGGCGTTCCGTAGAACGTAGCGGCCGGAGTGTCCGGAGCGCCGGAAGGCGATGCCGGTGGTGGGAGCGCGGCGGTGACCGGCCGCGCTTGCAGAACCCACGTGCGGCCGCCGGCGATCGCCCATTCGACATCCTGCGGTCCACCGAGGACGGCGGCGGCCCGTTCGCCCAACTCGGCCAGCCGTACGGCGGTCGCGTCGTCGATCGCCGGCTGGTTCCGGATGGCTGTGGGCACGTCGTGGATGACGAGCCGCGCGCCGCGCCGGTCGAGGCGGCTCTGTTTGTCCGCTACGGTGCGGGTGACCGACCCGTCCCCGGCGACACGGTAGGTGTCCGGGGTGACCCTGCCCTCGACGATGCTGGGGCCGAGGCCCCAGGACGCCTCGATCCGGGTCGCGTCGCTCCGGTCCGCGGGTGTGAACATGACGCCGGACGCCTCGGCGTCCACATGGCGTTGGACGATGACGGCCATCAGAAGATCGCCGGATCGCCGGTCGTGGCGGCCGGAGGCGGCACGGTAGGCGGTGGCACGCGAGGAGAACAGCGACGCCCAGCAGGCGCGTACGGCGGCGGCGACCTCGCCGACTCCGCGCACGGCGAGGAAGCTCTCGTGCTGACCGGCGGCCGATGCCTGACCGGTGTCCTCCCCCGCCGCCGATGATCGAACCGCCACGGGCGGATCTCCGAGCTCGCCGAGCGCCCGTCCCAGCGCGTCGGCGACGGCCGCGTGGATCGGGCGGGCCCCGATCGCCTGCCGCACAGCGTCGACCGCGTCGGCGTCGGCGTCGTCGTCGTCCGCCTCGCCGTCGAGCCGCCCGAGGTCCAGGTCGCGGACGGCGGCGAGGTAGGCGGCGAACGGGACGACGAAACCGTCGGGAACCGGCAGACCCGCGCGGTGCAACGCGCCGAGTGCGCCGGCCTTGCCCCCGCAGGTATCGGCGACAGCCTCCGTGAGGGGAACGATCACCGCTCAGCCCTTCAACATTAAATTGACAACAATTCGTTGATTGTGCAGTCTGAGACGCATGGAACGCAAGGACGACGTCGGTCGCGGCACGCACGCGGACCACGTCCGGGCCCAGCGCGAGCAGGAGGCGCGTGACCGTCTTCTGGACCTGGGCGCGGATGCGCTAGACGCCCGTCCGTGGCGGCCTGCGCCCGTCCCGCCGTCGGCGGTCGATCTCGTGCAGTTCGCCGTCTGGCGCAACGCCGATCTGGACCCGGCCGACATCCTGAGCGCGCTCGCCCTCCTGCCCGCCGCACGGGCCGAGGTCGAAGGGCTCGAATCCGCCCTGCTGTTCATCGCCCGCAGCGCGGGCCTGACCTGGGCGCAGATGGCGCACGCGATGGGGTTCAACTCCCCGCAGGCGTGCCAGCAGCACTACACCCGGCTTACCTCACGACAGGACGCCGACTCGTGACGTGTGACTCTCCGCCCGGCCTCCTGGTCCTGCACGCCGTGCGCGTCACCGGGTTCGCGGACACCCCGGTGATCGCCCGTCGGTACGGGCTCGACACGGCCGAGACGAAAGAACTGCTGCTCGACGCCGAGGCCCTCGGCTGGGTCGAGCACACCGCCTTCGCCGGCACCGGAGGCTGGTCGCTGACCGAATCGGGCCGGACCGAGAACGAGCGCCTGCTCGCGGCCGAGCTCGCACGCACCGGCGCCGCCGACGAGGTCCGAGACGTCTACCGCGAGTTCCTCCCGCTGAACGCCCTCCTGCTCCAGGCCTGCACCGACTGGCAACTCCGGCCCACCGCCGGCGATCGGCTCGCCGTCAACGACCACTCCGATCCCGCCTGGGACGCCGGGGTCCTCCACGAGCTCGCCTGTGTCGACCGGGCGCTCACGCCACTCGCCGACCGGCTCGGTCGCGTCCTCACGCGGTTCCGCGGATATGACACGCGATTCACCACAGCCCTGGCGCGCGCCCGGGCCGGCGAGGTCGCCTGGGTCGACCGCACCGACGTGGACTCCTGCCATCGTGTCTGGTTCGAGCTGCACGAAGACCTCATCGCCACGCTCGGCCTCGACCGGCACGCGCACCCCTGACCCGCCATCCCGGCCCCCGCGCTATCAGGCCGCCCGGCAGCCGGGCCTTCGGGGCCGCAGACGCCGACGATGAAAATTTCACCCCGGCGCCGACGGCGGCGGCGGTTCCTCCCTGGTCAAAACCGAAGGAATGGACGGTCGTCTCGGGGGACAGGCGACGTCCTTGACACAATTCCTGACTTTCATATTTGCTCCGCACCACCACCACCTCCAGTCGGCCGGCAGAGAGGAGCACATCCCGCCCCCGTCATTGTTAGCGATAACATTCTGCCGTCTCCACGGCAGCGAAGTCCTGCATCAGGACCGCCGAGGAGAGAACACGGCAGGCGCCATGCTGACGCTAACGGGCATCTGACCTCGTCCTGCTCTTCTGCGGCAGGAAAGGGGCGAACACGCGCAGGCCGACGGCGATCGGTCGCCGCGCCGCTCCGGATCGACTGACGGTGGGCTCACTCAGCGTTCGAATCCGCTCGGGGAAGCCACGCGGCCGGCGCGCGAATACCGGCTGCGGACGCTCCACCGGGTGAAGGAAAAACGATGACTTCCCTACCGACGCATGTCGGTTTTCGAACGGCAAAGGGAGTTGTGTGAAGTTGAGACAGAGATCCATTTTTGCCTCTGTCGCGGCCGCCGCGCTTCTCGTCCTGGCTACGGGACGCATGGCACTGAGCGACAGCCTCGGCGCGACCGCGCCGTCCTCGGCCGCCGCCGCCGCGGCGGCGACCGCCGGCTGCGGCAAGACTCCGACGCTGAGGAGCGGCTCGCAGACGATCACGACCAGCGGCAAGAACCGCAGCTGGATCCTGCGGATTCCCGACAACTACGACAACAACCGCCCCTACCGGTTGATCTTCGCGTACCACTGGTTGAACGGCACGGCCCAGATCGTCGACTCGGGCGGATCGGACGGATCCGTCTGGGCCTACTACGGGCTCAAGCAACTGTCCAACAACAGCACGATCTTCATCGCCCCCCAGGGCATCAACAACGGCTGGGGCAACTCCAACGGTGAGGACCTGACCTTCACCGACGACGTGCTGAGGCTGGTCGAGAACAATCTGTGCGTCGACACGACGCAGCGCTTCGCCATGGGGTGGAGCTACGGCGGCGCGATGAGCTTCGCGGTCGCGTGTGCCCGGCCGACGATCTTCCGTGCGGTCGCGGTCTACTCCGGCGCGCAACTCAGCGGGTGCAACGGCGGCACTCAGCCGGTCGCGTACATGGGCATCCACGGCACCCATGACTCGGTGCTCAACATCTCCCAGGGACGGTCGCTGCGTGACAGGTTCGTCGCGAACAACGGCTGCACCCCCACGAACCCCCGGGAGCCCGCGCAGGGCAGCCTGACGCACATCATCACCGCCTATTCGGGGTGCCGGGCCGGCTACCCGGTCGTGTGGGCGGCGTTCGACGGAGACCACACCCCCTCTCCGAACGACGGGTCGACCTCCACCAGCGGCGCCAGGACCTGGACGTCGGCTGAGGTGTGGAAGTTCTTCACCCAGTTCCAGTCCAGTTCGTCCCCCTCCCCGTCCCCGTCGGCGTCCCCGTCGGCGTCCCCGTCGGTGTCGCCTTCCCCGTCGCCGTCGCCGTCGCCCGGCGGATCGGGCGCCTGCCGCGTCAGCGCCACCGTCAACGCCTGGAACAACGGCCTGACCGAGCAGATCGCCATCACCAACACCGGGTCCTCCGCCGTCAACGGCTGGTCTCTGACCTTCACCCTCCCTGGCGGGCAGACCATCACCGGTGGATGGAACGCCACCTACTCGCCCACCAGCGGACAGGTCACGGCGAAGAACGTCAGCTACAACGGCTCACTGGCGCCCGGAAGCACCACCGAGATCGGCTTCCAGGCCACCCACACCGGCAACACCGGCAAGCCCACCGGGTTCGCCCTGAACGGCAGCCCCTGCACCGTCGCCTGACCGGCACGGATCACCGGGGGTGGCGCCCCATCGGACGCCGCCCCCGGGCCCTCCCCGCATACGGGGTTCGCTCCTTGTGAAGCCGCGGATCAATCGGCTCGTGGGGAGCTGCCGCTCGTCATCCCACGGCGGCGGCCAGAGCGTCGAGCATGCTCTGGCGGAACGCGCGCATGGACGGCACGTCCGCGTGGTCGAAGTCGGCGCCGTGGTACATGCCGGGCTCGACGACCAGGTCGACCGGCACGCCGGCCGCCCCGAGCCGTCCGGCGTAGCGCAGGTTCTCCGAATAAAACAGGTCGAGGTCGCCGACGCCGATCCACGCGGGGGGCAGGCCACGCGGATCCTCCCTGCGGCCCGCAGCGGCGTAGGGGCGGGGTTCGGCGACGCGCGGCCCGCGGCCGAGATAGCAGCTCCAGGCGTACGTGTTGGAGCGTGCCGTCCAGCCGATCCTGCCGCGTCCCCGATGGTCGCGCACCAGGGCCGTACGGTCGTCCAGCATGGGATAGAGGAGCAGCTGGAACGCCACCGGAAGCCCCTGATCGTGCGCCTTCTGCACGACCGAGGCCGCCAGCCCCCCGCCGGCGCTCGCACCGCCCACGGCGACGCGCGCGCCGTCCGCGCCGAGCGCGGGGGCGGCGTCGTGCAGCCAGCGCAGCGCGGCGAAGCAGTCGTCGAACCCGGCGGGGAACGGGTGCTCCGGAGCGAGCCGGTAGCGTGCGCTCACCACCAGGATCCCCAGGTCGCGGGCGATGCGGCTGCACAGTTCGTGGTCGCTTTCCGGGTGGCCGAGGATCGTGCCGCCCCCGTGGATCCACAGCAACGCCCCGCCGGGGCGCGGGCGGCCCGGCGACTCGTACACGAAGGCGTCCTGTCCGCCGGGGACGGCGTGCCGGGTGACCGCCACCCCCTCGGCCGGGCGCGTCGTACCGCCCGAGAGCCGGCGGGCGAGGGCCAGGCTCAGCTTGCCGGTGATCGGGCGCGGGAGCCACAGCGCCGGTGTCCTCAGAGCGGATGTCCTCAGCTCCGGCGCGACGGCCGAGAGCGTGTGGTGCCGGCGGGCCACCAAGGCCATCACCGGGGCCACCACCGAGGCCGCGACGGCGGCCGCTCCGAGCACTCCCGCCGCCGCGCCGCGCGACGTGCTCAACGACGTTCCCCCGCCGACGCGGGAACGACCACGGTGGTGGCGGCTCCGTCCAGGGTGAGTTCGAGGACCGGCGCGATCGTCCCGCCGAAGGCGTCCCTCGCCTCGGCGGGCCCGGCCTGCCACGGCTCCTGCCCTTCGATGGAGCGGTAGTTGAGGAAGCTCACGACCTTCAAATCGGGCAGGACCAGCCACGCGTACGCCTGGTCGGGTTCCTCGGCGGGGTTGCGCAGCACGAGCCCCGAGCCGTTGAGCGGCGTGTACGGCCCGGTGAGGCCGGGGGCGACGAAGCCGTAGAGCCCGGTGGGCGCGCTTCCCGGCGGGTGGAACGAGTGACGATGCGTGCAGAAGAAGAGGTAGTACGACGACCGGTGCACCACGATGTGCGGCCGTTCGATCTCGTGGTTGACGCCGTCGGCCACGAGGAGGGGCGGCCGCAGCGACCAGCCGCCCGGCTCCGCGGCGGCGAGGGCCACCGCGCCCATGAAGGCGTGGTCCGCGTCGGCGGACGCCGCGACGGACGCGGCGACGAGCAGGTACTCACGCCCGTCGGCGGGGTCGCGGAACCAGCCGGGATCGCGGAAGGCCCTGATCCGCCCGGGTCCTCCCTCGATGTCGTCGGCCGGCAGATACGTCACGCCGTCCGAGCGGAGGACCTCCCGGTGCTCGGCGGCCTGGTCCAGCAGGATCCGGCCGTCATCGGTCACCAGCCGCGCGCGGGCCTCGACGACGGTCTGGGCGAACGTCGGGCGGGCCTCCCCTCGCCGGCCCGCGGCCGTGTAGAACACCGACACCGTGCCGTCCGGCCTGCGGACCGCCGATCCCGACCATTCGCGGCTGCCCGGCGAGGCTCCGTCGGCGAAGGCGTGGCCGAGGTCGGTCCAGCCGTCGCCGTCCAGGGCGAGCAACCGGAGGCGGGCGCGGTCGTGACGCTCCTCGGGGTGGCCGGCAGCGGGCGCGGAAAGCGCCATCCACAACTCGCGGCCCCCCACCACGGACGTCGAGCCGTCCTCCTCCTGGACCGGCCACAGATCCCAGATGTCGTCGTGCGGCAGCACGCGCGGCGCCGGAAGGCCGACGACCGGTGCCGTCGTCGCCGCATCGCCGATCGGCCCGGCGAGGTGCCGCCGCGTCCAGCGCGCGGGCTCGCCGTTCACGCGGTCCCCCCGTCGCGCCGCCGTCCACCGGCGAGGGCCTCGTACGCGCCGGACCGGGTCTCCGGTCCGGGCGTGCCGCCTCGCCGCCCCCATGGAGCCATTTCAAGAACCTCCAACTCAGTCGCGCGGGCGTTTCCCGGCGCGTCACAGAAAGCGTCAGCGGAAACGGGCTGGGTTCAGGCCGGCCCTGCCGCGCGTGCGAGTTCCACGGCTCCCGCCACTCCCGAACGGTCGCCGAGGAAGGGGCCGACGACGTACTCGTCCGTGGCCGCGGGCCCGGCGGGCGCCGGCGCCCCCGGGTAGCCGGCGGCGAGGGTGAGCAGCCGCGCCCGGACGGCCGGAAGCAGTGCGGGGTGCTTGGCGACGCCGCCGCCCACCACGATCCGCTCGGGCGACAGCGCGTAGGTCAGGTTCAGGACGGCGAGGGCGACGTACTCGGCCTCGAGTTCCCAGGCCGAGTGGTCGTCCAGGTGCTCCGCGGGGCGTCCCCATCGCCGGCGCATCGCCTCGCCCGACGCGAGCCCTTCGAGGCAGTCGCCGTGGAAGGGACAGCTCCCCGCGAACGGGTCCCTGACCGGGTCGTGGGGGATGCGGATGTGGCCGAACTCGGGATGCAGGGCTCCGTGCAGGAGGCGGTCGTTCACCACCGCCCCCATGCCGATGCCGGTGCCCAGGGTCATGTACGCGAACGTGCCGAGCCCCGCGCCCGCTCCCCGCCGCCATTCCCCCAGCGCCGCGGCGTTGACGTCCGTGTCCAGGCGGACGGGTACACCCAGCGCGGCGCGCAGAGGGGAGACGACGTCGACGTTCGCCCAGCCCGGCTTGGGCGTGGCCAGGATGCGGCCGTACGTCGGCGAGCCCGGCCGCACGTCCACCGGGCCGAAGGTGCCGACGCCGAGCGCGGCGAGCGGCCGGTGGTCACCGAAGAACCGCACTGCCGCGCCGATCGTCGTCTCCGGCGTGGTCGTGGGGATCACTTCGGTCGCGAGAAGGTCTCCCCCGGCGTCGGCGACCGCGCACACCCACTTCGTCCCGCCCGCTTCGATTCCCCCGTACACCCGGGTGGCTCCGTCCATGCGCGTCACCCCTTCAGGGAGCCCTGGAGCAGAGCCGTGACGAAGCGGCGCTGGAAGATCAGGAAGATCACGAGCGTGGGCGCCAGGATCAGCAGCGACCCCGCGCAGAGCAGCGGCATGTCGGTCCCCCACTGCCCCTGGAAGGCGCCCAGGGCCCCGGACATCGTCCGTTTCAGCGGGTCGTCGACGAGGACGATCGCCAGGAGGAACTGGTTCCAGGTCCACAGGAACAGCAGGATGGCCAGGGACGACAGCGCCGGCATGGCCAGCGGGACGTGGATGCGCCAGAAGAGCTGCCACACGTTCGCGCCGTCCATCCGCGCGCTCTCCGACAGCTCGTCGGGCATGTTGACGAAGTGCGCCCGCATCCAGAAGACCGCGAACGGCATGTACAACCCGATGAGCGGCAGGATGATGGCCCACCTGGTGTTCAGCAGTCCCATGTCGCGCACCTGGTAGTACAGCGGCGTGATGATGCCCTCGAACGGCAGCGTCAGCCCGAGCACGAACAGCAGGAACACCAGATTCCGTCCCGCCATCCGCAGGTGGCCGATGGCGAAGCCGGCCAGCGTCCCGAGGAGCAGCGCGAGGGGAACCACGCCGAGCACGATGAGCGTGCTCGATTTCACCAGCTCGATCATCCGCGCGGCCTCGAACGCCTTGACGAAGTTGCCCCACTGCGGATCGCGCGGCCACTCCAGCCCCGAGGGGTAGCTGCCGGACGGGTGCAGGGCGGTGACGAACAGGCTGACGAACGGCATGAGCGTGACCGCCATCAGCAGGACGAGCAGCAGCCTTCCGGTCCACGTCTCCCGGCGTCCGACGATCATGAGGACCTGTCCTTGGTGAGCCACTGGATGGGGAGGGCGACGAGGATGACGAGCACCATGAGCACGACGGCCAGTGCGGACGCCATGCCCACCTGCCGCTCGGAGAAGGCCAGGTAGTAGATCTCCAGCCCGGGCACCATCGTCGCGTTGCCCGGTCCGCCCTGGGTGGACACGTAGACGATGTCGAAGCTGGCCAGCGCCGCGATCACGGTCACCGTGACGCAGACGCCGATCTCCTGCCGCAGGCTGGGCACGGTGATCGAGACGAACTCGCGCAGCGGCCCTGCTCCGTCCATGCGCGCGGCCTCGTACAGCGCCGGATCGATCTTGCTCATGCCGGACAGGAGAAGGATCGTGCACAGGCCGAGCAGCACCCACGCCCCGATAACGCCGACGGCCGGCAGGGCCGTGGAGAAGTCGCCCAGCCAGGCGCGGGTCACGCCGTCGAGGCCGACGTACGCGAGCAGCTGGTTGACCAGGCCGGTCGACGACATCAGCCAGCTCCAGGCGATGCCGGCGGCGACGAGCGGGATGACCTGCGGCAGGAACAGGACCGTCCGCGCCACCAGCGCGAGCCGGCTCGCGGCGATCCGGCGGATCGTCGAAGCGATCGCGAGACCCAGCACGACCGGGATCACGCTGAAGAAGACGATCAGCTTGATCGCGTTGAGGATGGAGGCGAACAGGTCGGGGTCGGTGAACACCCTGACGTAGTTGCCCAGGCCGGCCCAGGTGGACGGGCCGATGCCGTCCCAGCGGTACATCGAGTACTGGACGGTGAGCGCGATCGGGCGCAGCACGAAGACCGCGTAGACGACGAGCGCCGGAGCCACGAACAGCCAGGCGACCCAACCCGGCGTGCGGAGCCCCGCCGCGCGGGCGGGGCTCCCCTTCCTCGTCACGGCTGCCGGCCCGGGGCGGGTCGCGGGGGGAGCGACCTCGCTGTCGGGAGTCGGCCGTGTCATCGGTGCTCAGCTCCCCTTGACCTGGCTGGTGTAGTCGCTCTGCACCGACTTCAGCAGCGCCTCGGGGGTCTGCTGACCGGCGACCAGCTTCTGCAGCTGGGGCGTCCAGCTCTTGGCGTAGATCGCGCCGGTGGCGTTGGCGATGAAGTCCATCGCGCCGTTGTCCTCGGCGATCTTCGCCCCTGCCGCCAGGGTGCTCGCGGTGACCGTGCCCTCACCGACCTCCGGCATGGGGGCGTCCGCCGGCCCCATCGGGTGCGACCCGCCGACCTTCACGCCGATCTCACGCGCCTTCGGGTCGGTCGCCACCCAGTTGAGGAAGTACGCCGCGCAGTCGGCGTTCTTCGCCCTGGAGCTGATCCCGTAGGTGAGGGGCGCCGACATCGCGGCCTGCTTGCCACCCTGCTGCGCCGGCGGCATCAGGAAGAAGCCCACGTCGCCCGGCATCTGCTTGTCGAGGTTCCCCGACTCCCAGTCGCCGTTGAACATGAACAGGCCCTCGCCCTTGATGAAGCGGCTCATCATCGTCGCGTAGTCGACGGCGTTGACGTCCTTCCAGAAGTATCCGGCCTTGATCCACTTCTCCAGGTGCCGCGTCGCCTGCAGGTTGGAGGGGGTGTCGATCGTGGCGCCCGGCTTCTGGTAGATCCACTCGTTGACCGGCCCCGAGGGACCGTACGCGGCCATGAGGTCCTGCAGCGGGAAGGCGAGACCGCCGGTGGCCCCGCCGTTGAACTGCGCGATCGGGGTGATGCCCGCGCTCTTGGCCTTCGCGAGCGCGTCGTCCAGTTCGGCCAGGGTGGCCGGCGGGGCCGACATGCCGATCTTGTCGGCGAGCTTCTTGTTGTAGAACACCCCGGTCATGCTGAAGTTCAGCCCCATGGCGTACAGCGACCCCTCACCGCGGGTCTTGCCGCCGGGGGCCAGGCGCATCTGCTCCAGCTGAGAGGCGGGCCAGGAGTCCCAGCCGAACGCCTTCGCGTAGCCGTCGAGGTTCATCAGCAGGTTGTTCTTCACCAGCTCCGACACCTGCGGGAGCCGCATCAGGTCCGGCGGGTCGTCGGCGAGGACGCGCGGCGCGTTCTGCGTGATCACCGCGAACTGGTCCTCGCGGATGTTCCACTTCACGTTCGGATGCTGCTTGGAGAACTCGGTGCTGAGCTCCTTCGGCAGGGGGAAGCCGGTCTCGATATAGGCGTTGAGCGTGACCGGCGCCGTGCCGCAGGCCGGCGCGGCCGCCAGGGACGCGCTGGTGGCCTCCGGCTGGGGGGCGTCGCCGCCGGGCGCCCCGCAACCCGCCGCCAGCGTCCCTCCCATCACGACCGCGAGCGCGGCCCCGTTCCAGCGAGTTCGACGCGACATCTGCGTCTCCTTGATTGCTCGGGGACCCGCCGGCACACACCGGACGCCCCAGGACTCAGGTTTGCTAAATCGGATTAGCAGTGCGATAGTCTCATCACACGTGTCGCGGGGTGTCAACCCCCACATCGCAGGAGGTCGCCCGGTGAGCCCACGACGGGTCACGCTGGCGGACGTCGCCAAGACCGCCGGCGTCTCGCCGACCACCGCGTCGCTCGTGCTGTCGGGACGCGGCCGGGAGCTGCGCATCTCTCAGGATGTCGAGCAGCGTGTCCACAAGGCCGCGGCCGAGTTGCAGTACCGGCCGAACATCGTATCCGTAGGGCTGCGAACTGGGACAACTCGGACTATAGGCTTTATTTCGGACACGGTCGCCACGTCGCGGCTCGCCGGCGACATGATCAAAGGAGCACTCGAGGCCGCGCGGGAGCGCGGCTTCATGTTGTTCATCGGTGAGACGGAGGGCGACGCCGAGCTGGAGCGCCTCCTGCTGCAGGCCATGCACGACCGCCAGGTGGACGGCATCATCCTGGCCGCGATGTACACGAGAACGATCAAGGTGCCGAAGGGCATGGCGGCCGTCCCCGCCGTCCTGCTCAACGCGCTCCCCAAACAGCCGTCACCGCTGCCGTCGGTGATCCCCGACGAGATCGAGGCCGGACGCGTCGCCGCGAGAACTCTGCTCGACGCCGGCCATCGCGAGGGCATTCACCTGATCGGCGCCGGCCCCGGACGGCGCAACGTCCCTCCGGGTGGAAGCGTCGCGGCCGTCGAACGGCTCATCGGCATTCGCGAGGTGCTCGCCGAGGCGGGGGTCAAGCCGGCCGGCGGCCACGTCTGCCCTGACTGGCAACCGGAGTACGGCCTCGCCGCGACCCGGGAGCTGCTGAAGAAGGAGCGCCCGCGGGCGTTGATCTGCTTCAACGACCGGGTCGCCCTCGGCGCCTACCAGGCACTCGACGACTTCGGGCTCAAGGTGCCCGCCGACGTCTCCGTCGTGTCCTTCGACGACCACCCCATCGCCTCGTGGATGCGCCCCCGGCTGACGACGGTGGCCCTCCCCCACTACGAACTCGGCCGCAAGGCCGTCGACGTGCTGTTCACGGAGATCGGCCGTGACCGTGAGGACGACGGCGGGGAGGGTGAAGTGCATCGCGTGCCGATGCCCATCCGCCTGCGGGAGTCGGTCACGTCGCAGGGCGCGTGACCGGCACACCGGCCGCTGCCATGCCGGTCGGCGCGTCTCTGCGCCGCGTCTCTGCGCCGCGGCCGGGCCACAGGTGCACCGGCCTAACGGTCCGGGTCGTGGATGACGGCCCACTTGTCGCCGCGCTTGAAGTAGAGCGTCTCCGCATCGGTGTAGAGGGTGGGGGACGCCTTACGGTCGTCGCGGATCCACAGCCTGCCGGCCCGTGCCGTGGCGAGATCGAAGATCACTTCGGCCTTCCGTCCCTGCTCGTCGACCTGGGTCAGGGTGACGAAGCGGCCGGCCACGAGTGACCAGGGGCTGTCGCCCGGCAGGTCCAGAACTCGGCTGCCGTCGCGGCGGACCGCCTGGGTGCCGGTCAGGCACCAGGTCACATCGCATCGCGCCTGCGCTGGATCTTCGAGCCGCTCCCCGGTCGTCAGGTTGAGCAGATTCGTCATGGCCGCCGTGCAGCCGGGTGATCGTGGTTCTCACATAGCTCTCCGGGTTGTGCTTGTGCCGCACGCGCGGCCATGAGCCGCGCAGCCGCACCATCGCCTCCTGCACGAGGTCGGCGGCGTCGTGCGGGTTGCCGGTGAGCATGTAGGCGTAGCGGAACAGCGCGTCGATCCGATCGGCGGCGAAGTCCGCGAAATCCGGCGCGTCATCCACCGGCGGGAGTCCTCTCGTCCATCCCGGCTGAGACGCGCCGGCACCCCGAAATGTTGCATCACCAGACATCGACTGAGGCGACGCCCAGCGGGGAGTCGCGCCCGGACGCCGTTCGGGCACCGGCTAAGGCAGCGTGGGGACGACCACCGTGGTTGCTTCGGAGGCGCCGCCTGCGATGGCGTACTCGGTGAACCGGCCACAGGCGTCGAATCCGAGGCGGCGGTAGACGGGCTCACCGTCCGCGGATGCCTGCAGGACCGCGGTGCGGTAGCCCTCGTCGTACGCGGTGTGCAAGGTGGCCAGGGTGATGGCGCCGCCGTAGCCGCGCCGGCGGTCCGTCGCGAGGGTCGCGATGTTGTAGATCCCGGCGACTCCACCGTGGAGGAAGACCTCGGCCGAGCAGACCGGGCGGCCGCCCACGTAGCCGACCAGGTACCGGGCGGGGCAGCCGGGGGCGAGGGCCCACTCGGCGGCGTCGGCGAAGAACCGGCGCACCGTGGCGGCCGGCGGGTCCCAGTTCGCGGCCAGGACCATCGCGTAGTCCGCGAGCTGCTCCGGAGTCGTCACCAGGCGGATGTCCAGGCCATCGGCGTGCGGCTTGGGCAGCGCCGCGTGCAGGTCCATGCGCATGCCCGTCTCGGTTTCGGCCGCCTCCAGACCGGCGTCCTTCAGGAGCGAGGCGAGGTTCGACGGCGTGGAGGCGGGGCCGACCCACCAGGAGAAGGGGCGGCCGGTCGCGGCCAGCGCGCGGACGGTCTCCTCCACCCGGGCGGGGGCGGTGTCCGCGGTGAATCGCGCCGCCGCGACGATGTTGAAAGTGTCGTCGTCGAGCCCGCTGTCGGCGATCAGGAGGTCGTCCGTCTCCACGACGGTTGAGCGCTCCATGCGGCGGTGCACGTGGCAGGCATGCTCGGCGAGGTTCTGCTCCATCGCGACCAGCAGGTCAAAATCGCCGGGAACCTGGTGTTTCGTCTCATTCACGTGGATCATCACATCATGCCCTTTTGTGGCACGGAGCTCGCTCATCTCGTCCTCGTCTCCGGAACGGAGCAGTGATCAGCGTCCTGGGCCGCGGACGCCCTCGAGCACAAGCGTGAGGTGCCTGCGCCAGCCACCGGCGCCGGTCATGTTGGCCATGGCGCCACGGGTGATGAGGACGAAGTCATCGGCGCGGAAGTCCTCACGGAGGCGGCCGGCGTCGACGGCGCGCCGCACGATGCGTTCGGTGATCGCCGAGAAATCGGTCTTCTCCGCGGTGATGTCGTTCCAGCTCGGCTCTTTCGGGCCGAGGAGCGCGAAGCGGAACGCGGCGTCGGACTCCGCGGACTCCAGATAGCCGTAGAGCAGCGTCTCGAACGCCACCCAGGGGTCCTCGGCCTCCGCGGCGGCGCGGGCGAGGGCGGTCATCGCCTCGAACCGGCGGCCGATGATCGCTGCGAGTAGCGCTCGCTTGTCGGCGAAGTGCCGGTAGAGGGTGCCGACACCCAAGCCGGCACGCTCGGCGATCTCGTCCATCTGCACGGCGTCGCCCCGCTGGGCGAACAGCTCGCCGGCGGCGTCGAGGACGGCCTCACGGTTGCGCCGGGCGTCGGCGCGCAACGAGCGTTCGGGAGCGGTCATGGTCGCTCCACTCTAATTGACGACGCGCGGAAGCCGTGCCATATTCGGAACCGGAATTCATGTTCAGGTTAGGAGATCCGATGATCGTCGTCACCACACCCACAGGACAGATCGGCAGCCGGCTGGTCCGTCGGTTGCTCGACCAGGACAAGGAGGTCCGGGTCGTCGTCCGTGACGCCTCGCGCCTGGACGACACGGTTCGCCGGCGGGTCGAGATCGTGGAGGGCTCCCACGATGATCCGGCCGTGCTCGACAAGGCACTACCCGGGGCCGAAGCGCTGTTCTGGCTCGTCCCGCCGAATCCGCGGGCGCCGAGCGCCGAGGAGCACTATCTCGGTTTCGCCCGGGCCGGCGCCGCCGCCGTCGCCCGCCACGACGTCGGTCACGTCGTCGGCGTGTCCAGCGCCGGGCACGGCTGGCCGGCCCCCGCCGGCGTCCTCTCGGCGGCCTTCGCGATGGACGCCGAACTCGGCAGGTCCGGTGCGGCCTATCGGGCGTTGTCCATGCCCTTCTACATGGAGAACCTCCTCGGGCAGCTCGATGCGATCCGCGGGCAAGGCGCGTTCCACCTGACCTGTGCGGGTCACCTGCCGCTGGCGTTGATCGCGACGCGGGACATCGCCGGCACCGCCGCCGATTTGCTCAGCGATCTGTCCTGGACGGGACAGGAGAATCTCCCCGTGTTCGGCCCCGACCGGCTGACCCCTGACGGCATGGCCGAGGTCATCAGCCAGGAGCTCGGGCGTCCGGTCGCCTACCGTCGCATGAGCATGGACGACTACGCGTCGCTGCTCCGTTCCCGGGGCGCCGGCGACCAGGCGATCAAGGACGTGACCGAGGCGTTCGCCGCACAGGACCACGGCATCTACGACGCGGACTGGGCGGCCGCCACGCCCACGTCGACAGACTTCCGCACCTGGTGCCGGGAAGTGCTCAAGCCCGCCGCGGCCGCCCTGGCATCCGGGCAGGGGTGAGACTCATGGGTCGGGGATCGCACTCAGGCGACCACATGAGAGTGCGATCGGGCCCGGGAAAGACGACGGACCGTTCGCCGCGCCGAAGAAGCCGAAGAAGTCGTCGGCCCGGCCGGGCTCCAAGCCGCAGGGTCGCCTGCGCCGGCAGGTCAGGGGCCGCAGGTCACCGGGACCGGTAGCCCTTCCTCTTGCGGCCGGCCGGTACGGCCCGGCGACCGGACCCGTTCTGCGCTGGTTTCTGTGCCTGCCGCCGCGCGGGTTTCTCGGCGGGAGAGGCGGGGGTGCGGCCCCGCGAGCTGTTCACTGTCCGGCCCCGGACGATGCCGATGAAATCCTCCACCAGGTCGGTGGTCGCGTCCGTGGGCCAGGTCAGCGCGACCTGGGACTGCGGCGCGTCGAGCACCGGCCGGTAGGTGAGATCCCTGCGGTGGTAGAGGCGTGCCAGCGACTGCGGAACCAGGAGAATCCCGGTGCCGGCCGCCACCAGCTCGACCGCGTCCGCCGTCGTGGCCGGGCGGGTGAACGCGCTCCGCCCGGGCCGGACCGTCCACTCGATGGTGTCGTCCAGGGCGTGGAACACCTCGTCGTCGTCAAGGTCGGCGACCGTCACCTCGTCGGCGGCGGCCACCGCGTGATCCTTGGGCACCACGACCACCGTGGTCTCCACGTAGAGAGGAATCACGCTGAGCCCGTCCCGGTCGAAGGGCAGCCTGGCGAATCCGGCGTCGGCGCCGCCGTCTCGCAGGAGGCCCACCACCTCGGCGGCGGGAACCGCGACCAGGGTGACCGGCACATCGGGCATCCTCTCGGTCCAGGTGCTGACCCACTTCGCGGGTGTCACCCCGGGCACGTACGCCAGCCGGAACACCCTGCCGGTCTCTCCATCAGTCACTTCCTCAGGCTACCGATGTCATGGGAACCCGTTCCGACTGACTACTCTTGACGTTTATGAGCTCGTCCAAGCCGAAGACCATCCAGACGATGAAGCCCGCGACCGCGGCCAAGAAGCTGGGTGTCCTCCTCTCGGCCACTCCCGCCGAGTTCCAGGAGGGTGTCGTCTCCAGGGACGAGCTGAACGAGTTGCAGTCGAAGCCGCCCGCCTGGCTCGTCGACCTGCGCCGCAACGGCCCGCACCCCAAGCAGGTCATCGCCGCGAAGCTCAAGATCTCCATCTCCGGCCTGATCAGAGGTGGCATCACCGGGCCGCTCACCACCGCCGAGATCGACGCGCTGAAGGCGGAGAACCCGCCGTGGCTGGAGCACGAGCGGTCCGTCCAGGCCGAGGTCCGCAAAGAGGCACTCCGTCTCAAGCAGCGCTAGACGGCTGGGATTCGGCACGTCTGCGGGCGTCGACCGTCACGGGGTGCCGTAGCCGCCCAAGTCCGTGACGTCGCGACGGCCGTTGTCGGCCAAGGCGACCCCGGTCTCGGGCAGGGTCTCGGGCAGGGTCTCGGGCAGGGTCTCGGGCAGGGTCTCGGGCAGGTCGGCACCTCCGACACGCCCTGAGTCCCACACCCCAGGTTGACGAGAAGCCCGCGGAGCAGGCCTTTTCGCTCGTGCGGAAGGCATCCAGCGGGCTCCGCCGTCGCCGGGCCCCGAGGCCGCGGTCGTTCCCCCGGCAGGAGGGGCCCCTTGCCGGGCGGCAGCTCATCCCGGGCATCAATACGTGCCGGCGGCACGGTCCTTCCGGCCGGGCGGGATACGCGCCGCGATCCGCTCGCGGGCGTGCGGGCAGTCGGCGAACCTGTGCGGACAGGCGAGGGCGTGCTCGATCAGCTCCTTGGCCGCGCGCGCCCGCGCCATGCGCTGTTCCAGTTCGACGACGTGGCGGCGCAACAGGTCCCGGTGGTCCATCGGATCGGGAGCGGACAGCACGGCGCTCAACTCGCGCAGTCCGAAGCCGGCCTCCTTGCCCATCAGAATCAGCGCCACGCGCACCAGCGCGTCCTGTCCGTAGCGGCGCTGACCGCCGGCCCGCCGAGCGGGTTCGATCAGGCCCATGCTCTCCCAGTGCCGCAGCACATGCGTGGCCAGGCCGAACCGGTCCGCCAGCTCTCCGATGGTCAGTTCCTCACTTGACTTCATGTGCACATTAACCGGCACCGTTGGCCGCATGCTCAAGCAAGCGATCGCGGTCACCCGCGTGATCAACTCGGGTGTGCCGCTCGAACTGGGCGGCCACGCCGTACTCACCGACCCGTGGTTCACCGAACGGTGGTTCCCGCGCCGCGGCGAGCCGCGGCCGCTGCTCGGGCAGCCTCTGGTGATGGGGCCCGCCCAGGCTGTGGCCGGGGCGTCCGCACTCGGCGCGAAGGCGCTGGTCCCGGTGCACGACGCCCACGGGCACGATCCGCTCTCGGCGCTGTTCCGCGCCACAGGCACCGCCGCGGACGCGATCGCCCTGGCTGGACCTGATCTGACGGTGGTGGACCTGCCCACGGGCGAGCGCTGGGAGCCGGCACGATGAGTCTGTTCCTGCACGGGACGGTCCAAGAGATCGAGCGGATCGCCACCCGCATGCGCCGCGTCCGGATCACCGGCCCCGATCTGCGCAACCTGACCTGGACGCCAGGCATGCACATCCGTCTGCGGGTAGGCGACCCCCGCTCTCCCCGCTCGTGGCTGCGTGGGTTCCTGCGCACCTACTCGATCTGGGACTACTCCCCCACCGGCCACCTCGACCTGTGCGTACTCGACCATTCGTCCGCCGGGCCCGGAGCGCAGTGGTCGCGGCGGGTACGCGTCGGCGACCCGGCGGCTCTCACCCCGCCGGAAGGCAGGCTCGTCCTCCGCGAGGACGCGGGATACCACCTGTTCGTCGGCGACGAGACCGCGACCGTCGCCTTCGGGGCGATGCTGCGCGCGCTGCCCTCGTCCGCGATCGTGCACGGCGCGATCTCGGTCGAGGGCCCCGGCGACCGTCTCCCACTGGAACACACGGACCGCCTGACGTGGAGCCGCCGGCCGACCGATCTCGCCGACGTGGTCCGCTCTCTGGAACTCCCCCGTACGCCCGGTGTCGCTTACATCGCCGGAGAGGCCCGTAGTTGCCAATCGGTGCGCGGCCACCTCGTCCGGGAACGCGGCTGGTCGCGCAGAGCCGTCGTCGTGAAACCGTTCTGGACTCCCGGACGGCGCGGCATGGACTGACCCCTCTTCCCGGCGCCCGCCCTTCTCAGCGGCGCCTTCGGCGCCTCGTTCGAAGCCGTCCGGGCAGCAGTTTCGCGGGCGCCGGTCACCGGTTACGCAGATACCGCCAGCCCAGCGCCCCGTACCAGATCATGACCGGCAGATGGAGGGCGTACCCGAGCTGTTCCAGCGCCACTGTCGGCCCGTCGGTCCCGGACGTCCACGGAAGCACGACCGCGGCCAGACCTGAGATCGCGGCGACCGCACCGGCGACGCGGAGCCCGTTCGGCATCGGGACGCCTACCGCTGCGGTGGCCGTGGCGGCGACCCACAGCAGCCCGGCCAGGTTGACCGTCCATTTGGCGGTGAGCAGTACCGCCCAGGCCACGGTGGCGGCCGCCGGGGCGGTGGGGTCAGCGGCCATCTGGGTCAGCGCCAGGTTCCCGGCGTCATGAAGCAGGCCTGCCAGCCCGGCGGCGGCCAGCAGTCCGCCGGCCGGCGTCATCAGGTGCGGTGCGGGTGCCTGGGCGGAGCGAGCGGACATCACGAGCCCGGCCGCGGTCAGTGCCAGCCAGCCCAGCACGTCGAAGGCCAGCTCGGTCAGATGCAGCCCGGACTGCTCGCCCACCGCGGCCAGCACGGCACCGGGGTCGGCCGAATTCAGGGTCAACCCCGATGGCACCACGATGGCCGCACCGGCCACCATGGCTGCCAACGAGGTCAACAGCAGGACACCGGTGAGCCGGGTCCGAGGGTTCGAACTGGTCATGGACGGTGACGCTAGGACCTTGCCGCAGGGACAAAGTCAACATGCCGGGGAGAGGAGCCAGGGTGTGGCGAATCGGGCAACTGGCGCGAATGGTCGGCGTATCCGAACGGACCCTGCGCCATTACGACAAGATCGGGCTGCTGCGTCCCGCCGCGGTAGACCCGTCCACCGGTTATCGCCGGTACGGCGTGGCCGAGCTGTCACGGTTGGAGCGCATCCGCGGCCTGCAGCGACTCGGCCTGCCGTTACGCCAGATCGCCGATCTGCTGGACGCTCCCGAGGCACAGTTGCGACAGGCCCTGACCGAGATCGTGACGGGCATCAGGCATGACATCGCCGCCCTTGCCGCCGCCGCGGCTCGCGCCGAGGACCGCCTTGCCGCGCCGATGTCGATCCTTCCGCAGGAGACGACATTGGGATCTCGCCGCCTACGCGTACGCCGGTTGCGCCTCGATCATCCCTCCGAGCTCGCCGCCCTGTGCCCGGCGCCGCCGGCGACCCTGCTGACCTGGCTGCGCGGGCAGCCGACCGGTGGGTTCACGGCAGCGGTGACCACCGATCACGACGGCGAGCGGCTCACCCTGCCCGCTCGCGCCGTCGTCCGGGCGGTCGTTCCGCCTGCCACAGACGTGGTCCGCGCCGGTCAGGACCTGTTCGGCTGGTTGCACCGCCACCACTTGGCAATCACCGGCCCTACCGTGGAAGAACACCTCGTCGACGCCGACGGCGCCCACGCCGTCGTCCTTGAGGTATCCGTACGCCCCCGACGACGCACCCCCTCGGCCTGACCGCTCCTCACACGTTCGCTCCCAGGACGGGACCAAAGCCGGACGGGGTCGTACGTCGCCCGCCTCGTACGTCGCGTCACGGGACGGCCGCGTCATCCAGCGGTAGCCCCGTATGGAGCCGGTGGCGGCCCTTCGCTTCACGCAATCGCGCCCGGGGCGAACGGGTTCCTACGGGCGGAGGCCGCGAGCCGGTCGGCCAGCGCGACGACAAGCCCGCGGAGTTCGTCCGGCCGCTCGATGACGAACGGCCGGTCGAGCGACGCGAGCACTGGAGGCAACCAGTCGAGCCGCTCCGCTCGCATTTCGACGCGGAGCCAGCCCTCGGTTTCGCGATCCGTGCCGTCCACGGGTGTGGGTTCCTCCACAGTCGCGACGCCGGCGGGAAGCCGGGCGCGGATCTGCTCGACTGACCCCTGGACGAGCAGGACCACTTCATGCCGGTACGGAGCCTTGGCGAGTGCCGACAGAACGCGCTGCGCCGGATCAGGCCCGGCGGGCGGCTCGAACGAACCGGGCAGCGTCCTCGCATCCGTGATGCGATCCAACCGGAAGACCCGCTCCTCATCGATCTTGGGATCCGCGCCCGTGACGTACCACCGGCCCGAATGGGCCACGAGCCCGTGAGGATGCAGCGTCCGTTCGCTGCGCCGGCCGTCGGCTGCGGTGTACCTGATCGAGATCGGCCGGTGATGGCGCACCGCGTCGGCGATGGAGAGCAGGACCGCGGTCTCCGGGATGACGGACTCGCCAGGTGGAGCTGTGAAGGCGAGGGATTCGATCACGGTGTCGAGCCTGCGGGCGAGCCTCGCGGGCAGGACCCGCCGGATCTTGGCCGCCGCCGTCTCACTCGCCGTGCCCGTCGTCGTCGTCAACCCGGACCGGCGACCGGCGACCAGGCCGAGCAGCACGGCGAGCGCCTCGTCGTCGCTCAGCATGAGCGGGGGCACGCGGTACCCGGGGGCGAGCCGGTATCCGCCGTAGCGGCCGCGCACCGACTCGACGGGCACGTCGAGGTCGACCAGGTGGTCCACGTACCGCCGTACGGTGCGCTCGTCGACGCCGAGCCGGTCGGCGAGCTCGGCCATCGTCCGGGTGCCGCCCGACTGCAGGAGCTCCAACAGCGTGAGCACGCGGTGAGTAGGTCGAGCCACGCCGTACAAGTTAGTGGAAATAGTGGGCGGTTTCTGTCCGGTATCCGCTCTAGCCTGCGGTCGGAGAACAGCCGCTATGCAGGGAGACCGCCATGGACTTCGTATCGATCCGCATCATCACGGGCGACGTCGCACGCCTCGCCGACTTCTACGAGCGAGCCACGGGAGTACGCGCTACCCGATACAGCGAGGACTTCGCCGAGCTCAGAACCACCTCCGGCACCCTGGCCATCGGCAGCGCCCGGACCGTCTCGCTCATCACGCCTGGCGCTGCCCGGCCGGCCGGCAACCACAGTGTGATCATCGAATTCCTCGTCGACGACGTGGACGGCGTGCATCGGAATCTGTCCGGCTTCGTCGAGGAGTTCGTCAACGAGCCCACCACGATGCCCTGGGGCAACCGCTCGCTCCTGTTGCGTGACCCCGACGGCAACCTCGTCAACTTCTTCACCCCCGTCACGCCGGCCGCCCGCGAGAAGTTCGCGCGCCATCGACCCGGCCAAGCTCAGCAGACCAGCTCCTCCGGCTCAAGCCCGGCCGTGACCGACGGCAATCGATGACGGAGGAACGGCGACCGGTTGACGTACACGCGAGCCAGGGCTTGCCCCTCCTTCGCCGGCCCGCCGCCGCTCCGCGGTAAGTCGACGGCGTACGAGGTGATCAGCGCAGCGGATGCGTGCGGGGCAGCACCGCGTCAGCCGGCGCGGTCGAGGTGGGCGCCGTTGTCGTACGACTCGCGGGCGTCGAGCAGGTCGTCCCAGTGCTCCGCCGCCCAGGCGCAGGCGACCGCCATTGGTTTGAGCATGCTGCGGCCGAGCGGGGTCAGTTCGTACTCGACATGCGGGGTGGCGTCGGCGTAGACGGTGCGCTTGACCAGACCGTCCCGTTCGAGGGACCGCAGCGACTGGGTGAGGACCTTGGGAGTGACACGGTTCAGCGGCACGCGTAGCTCGGAGAACCGGCGTGGCCCCTGCTCGAGGCAGCGGATGATGAGCGGCGCCCACTTGTCGCCGAATCGAATCGGATTGAGCGAGGACGGGCACAGCTCGTCGAACATGTCGGCGGGCAGGGGTTCCCTCATGGCCTCACGATAGCCGGTATCCCGGTGGTAACCGCAGGCCCGGATAGCGTCCTGGAATCGGCCGGACGGATGGGCTCCGGCCCTGATGAGAGGCGGTTCGCCATGAATATCGTGGTCTTCGGCGCGGGTGGCCGGGCTGGACGGCAGGCGGTCGCGGAGGCACGTCGGCGCGGCCACCAGGTCACCGCCGTGGTCCGCGACCCCTCAGGCCATAGCGACTTGAGCGACGTGCGAGTTGCGGCGGGCGACGTCACGGACCCGGTGAGCGTCGAGCATGCGGCCGCCGGGCATGACGCCGCCATCAGCGCCGCCGTGGACCTGTCCGTGTCACCGCACGACTTCTTCACCGCGTCGGCCCGCGCCCTGACCACCGGCCTGGCGAAGGCGGGCGTGCCCCGCCTGGTGGTGGTCGGTCTCGCATCGATCATGCCCGGCCCATCCGGTGCTCCCCTGATGGACGAGCCCGGCTATCCCAACGAGTACCGCGCGTTCTACCTCGGCCACGCCGCAGGCCTTGATGTGCTTTGGATTTGCGACCTGGACTGGGTGTACGTGGCGCCCGCAGGCGACTTCGACCATGACGGCACGCGCACCGGTCGGTACCTGATCGCTGATCACGGCGACCCGGCCAGCCGGATCACGTACGCGGACTTCGCGATCGCGCTGCTCGACGAGGTCGAGGCGCCCCGCCACCACCGTGCCGCGATCAGCGTCCGGGAGGCATGATGCCGAGGTCCACGACAATCCGGACCCCTGGGTCGCCGAGCACATCCGTCGTTTCGAGAAGACCGGCGGCCAACCCCGGCCGGGCATGAACGACCTGCTGCTGACGACCCAGGGCCGGGAAAGCGGCGAGCTGCGCCGCACTGCGCCTGGTCTACGCGAGCGACGGCGACCGTTAGGGCTGGAAGTGTCACGACTTGGGACACAGGTTGCCGTACAGCCGCGCGTACCGCTCCAATTCTGTAATTTTCACACACATGATCATAAGCGGCTGCTCTCATTGTGCGGAACTCTCGTCACAAGATCGATCAGAGTTGGGCGCATTGTGCCAGCTCACCCTGCAAATGGCGGCTGCCGCATTAGCCACGCACTCCGTCGTGAGGACAACGGTCGCCAGACTCTTGTGGCCAACCGGCAATACCGCGCTGTATCGATCCGGGCTAAATCAATATTTATCGATCACCTGCCCGTCCCGCATAAGGAGAAGCATGCAAAAAGTCACTTGGCCCCGCCGGCTCGGCCTCGTCTCAGCGGTGGTGGCGGTCGGCCTGACCACCGCGCCCGTGGCCGCGCACGCCGACGGCTATGACACTCCCCGCAGCGCCACCGCCGACGGAGCAGGCAGCACCCAAGCAGCCGGGATCGCATCCGCCGAACAGCGGGCCCGGCAGGCCGTCCTCGCGGTCGGCCACGACTGCGACGCTGGGAGGTATTACACGCGTTCGATCTATATCTCCCCGGGTGGCGGCACGTGGGCGTACCGGTCCACCCACGAGGCGATGTGCGTCGACTGATCAAGGTTCAGCAGATCGGCCCCCGCCGGGGTTGCCCGCCATCGGGGAGCCCAGCGCCGGCAGGCCCAAAACGTTAAATCCACCCAGATTGAGCCCCAGGCTCAGCGCCCGTTCGGCAAGCACGTCCGCTACAAGATCGCCGACGTGAAAGCGTGAAAGCACGAGCACTACGTGGAGCAGGCGAAATGACGGCAGCGCAGCCGCTATCGTCGTCCACCAGCGCGGGAAAGGCCCGGCACCGATCACAGTGCCGGGCCCTTCTGTTCAGGTTCCATTCCGGTTGACGTTGCTCAGCAATTACAGACAACGACAACCAATCACAAGGTTTTTCCGGCCCAGCTCCCATTTCTGAGAAAATCGCCGCTTCGACGCCCGTTGGTCCAGATGTTTCTTATACGGGTACGCCAACAGGTACGCGTGCCCTTGTAGCGGGATCAGGCCGCGGGGGCGGTGCGGCGGCCGCGGCGGGCCACCTCGCGCTCCAGGTACCACTCCACGGCCAGCAGCGGAATCGTCCAGCCGAGCCAGCCGGACAGGCCGGAGATCGTCCACGCCATCAGGTCGGGATCGCCGTGGAAGACGGTGTCCTGCAGCGGGGGCAGGGTGACGATCAGGATCCCGGTCCACACCCGGTTGGTGATGATGGAGTAGGTCAGCACGGCGCTGCGCAGCATCCAGCGCCGGTGGTCGACGTACCGGCGGCCGCGGGCGGCGCGCCAGCCCGCCACGGTGAAGGCGAGCCACAGCAGGGCGAGGAGCACGTCGCTGACCGCGAGGAACAGCCCGAACGGGGAGCGCGCCCCGATGACCAGGCCGGTCAGACCGGCAGGCAGCACCCCGGCGAACACGTAGACCCGCCCGGCACGCCGGTGCCCCACCGGGTGCCGCCGCCGGAACCACGGCCACACCTGGAAGAACGCGGTGACCATGGCGACCGAGGCGAACAGCACGTGCGCCACGAGCAGCGGATAGTGCAGGCCGAACCCCTGTGGCTGCGGCACCCGGGACAGCGACGGGTCCCCGGTCAGGTACGGCGGCAGCGAGAACGCGAGGAACCCGGCCGTGACCAGGCCGAGCGGTATCGTCCAGCGGCGCCGCCACCACGGACGCCGTCGGGCCGATACCGGCGGAGGACTGTCGATCGTCGTGTGCATGACGGCTCCAGGAGCCAGGTTGGGAGATGCGTATGTCATACGCTTAATGCGTACCATATACGCAACGCGTAGACCATACGCAAACTGGTAAGCTCCCTGGAATGCCGGAGGACATCGGGAACGAGCTGCCGCACGCGCTGAACGTGCTGTGGGGACGGGCCAAGCCGAAGGGGCGGGGACGCACGCCCGCGCTCAGCCTGGAGCGGATCGTGGCGGCGGCCATCGCCATCGCCGACGAGGAGGGCCTGGCCGCGCTGTCCATGGCGCGGCTCGCCGAACGGCTCGGCTGCGCGCCCATGTCGCTGTACCGGCACGTGGCCGGCAAGGACGACCTGCAACTGTTCATGCTGGCCGCCGCACCCGGCCCGCCGCCGGAGTTCGACACGGCGCCGGCCGACTGGCGCGGCTCGCTCACCCGATGGGCCGTCGAACTGTTCGACGTCTACCTGCGGCATCCGTGGATCGCCCAGCTGGCGAACTCCCCGCCGATGGACCCCGGCCAGCTCGCCTGGCTGGACGCCGCGCTGCGCTCCCTCGGCGGCACGCCCCTGGACCCGCGGGCCCGGTTCTCCGTGGTCATGCTGGTGCTGCACTACGTGCGCGGCGCCGCCCAACTCCTGACGTCCATCCCCGCCGAACCAGAGGAAAGGGCCGAGGAGACGTACGCCGCCCTGCTCACTGAGCTCGCCGACCCCGCCCGGTTCCCGGCGCTGGCCCGCGCCGTCAAGGCCGGGGTGTTCGACCCCCAAGCGGGGGCCGCTCCGGACGACGACTTCCGCGCCGGCCTCAACCACCTACTTGACGGGGTGGGAGTGGCAATCGAACGCGCCGCCCGGGCCTGAGCGGGGTCAGCGGGCAGGCGCCGCGCAGGGAGACACGGACCTTCAGCCCAGGCAGCCGGCCGGACCTACGCCTCAAGACGGTCCATGCCGAGCGCATCGTGAGCGTCCGAGCTCCGACTGCTGTTCCCCCACCAGCCGGAACACCGACGCCCCCTTAACACCGCCAGATCCTCAACCACCGGCGCAAGCCCCTGCGCCGCCCGAGACGCCGCCACCCGCGCCCGCATCTCGTCACTCAGCCAGACCCGCCACCAGGCGCCCACCCCACACGACGCCACCCCTACGGCACCGCGCTCCCAGGTCCTCCCTCCGCCGCAAGCTCGCCTCCCCTCTCGCTCCTTTCAATCGATGACGAGACCAAGAATGCGACCAGCACCCAGAACGAGGACACCATCCAGCCGGACACCACCAAGACGTCCAAGAGATCCCTCGCGGGGCAGCACGTCCCCAGCGTCCCCACCTGAAGCGCCTCAGCCGAGGGCGTTTCACGCGGATATAGGGCAGCGGGTTGCCGGGTGGGGCCAAATCACGTTCGCAGAACATACGCGCAAGATCGCAAACTGGGGCCGGATCAGACGCGGAACCGGGGCCGTATCCATGGCGAGGGCGGTGAGACAGCGGCGCGCGAGGTCGTCACCTCACGAGAAGCTCATCTCCGCCAGACCTTTCTCCACCGTCACGTCAGGCGAGTAGCCCAGTTCCCTCCGCGCGGCGGTGATGTCGTAGGAACGGTCACGGCCGGTGAAGCTCACCAGCCAGTTCGTCAGCGGGGGCGCCGTCTTGCGGCGAAGCAGGCGTGTTGTGCGGTCCATCATCGCGGCCATGGGCGCCGCCATCGCCAGAGGGACGCTGCGGCTCTTGGACAGATCCACGCCGCGGGTCGCCAGCAAGGGGATGAGGAAGTCTCGAATGGGCATCGGCGTGCCGTCCGTCACGTAGTACACCCCGCGGTGGCGGCCCCGTGTGAGCGCGAGGATCGCGGCACCGGCCAGGTTTTCGACGTGCACGAAGTCGACGATGTGCTTACCGTGATCGATCCAGGCGAACCGTCCCGCCTCGGCGACCTTGACCATTTCGTTGATCGTCGTCATTCCGCGACCCCAGATGAACGGCGGGCGGAGCACGATCAGCTCGGTCTTCTCGCTGTGGGCTTTCAACAGTGCGCGCTCGGTGGCCAGCTTGACCCGGCTGTAGGCGATGTTCGGCCGGCCTTCCGGCGTCGACTCGTGGGTCCTCCCTGAACCTCCAGTCATCCCTTCGTTGCCTATGAGTGGGTCGCGAAGTTTGTCATCGTTGTATCGGCCCCCGCTCCCTACAGTCGGTTGTCGCAGACGACCGACTACACAAGTGACGGGCATGGTGCATGCGCATGGGCGAGAAGCTCACCGACGCCTCCAACAGCCTAATCACCGGCAGCGACCCCGTCCGCGAGGTCGTTCAACAGGTCCTGCATGAGGTAGATGTCCAGGCCGAATATGGCCAACTCCGGCGAGCGGTTGCCAAGTGATCGACTACGACCCGACGCGACCCAAGTGGGTGCAGATCTACGAGGCCGTACGCGCACGCATCGAGTCGGGCGAGTACCCGCCCCGCTACCTCATCTCCGAGGTCCAGATGAAGGGCGAGTTCGGCGTCGCCCGCGTGACCATACGCAAGGTGACCGCCAAGCTCCGCGAAGACGGCCTCATCGTCACCACCCCGGGCATGGGCTCCTTCATGGCCCAGGACAAGAACGAGACCTCCGAGCAGGCCTGACAGCCACCCGGAGGTCTCACCAATCTGGCTACTCCTCCGAAGAGGCCGTCAGCCCAGTCGGGCAAAACCTCCGAGCAGCGCGGCGCTGCCCGGAAGTCTCACAGTCCGGCTACTCCCTATGGACACATCGCGAGCGTGCGAGCCGGCGTACCTTGCCACGCAGCTCGGTCAGGCCTTGCGGAGCCCGGCAAACTGCAGGCCGGTGAAACCCGCCACCACTGCCGCCTGGACGACCACGAAGGCCGTGCCCAGATCGGTCACCGGGAACCATCCGGCGATCAGCATCTCCGCGCTGGCCGCCACCCAGGCCACGTTGACCACCATCACCGCGATCACCGCCGCCCTGTTCACCACCGGACGCGCGGCAAGATAGAGAAGGGTCGCGGCGAAGGCGACCAGGAACGCGCCGACCGGCACGAGGAACGCGGCGGGCAGGCCGAACATCGAGCCGAAGATCGCTGCGACGGCCAGGAAGACGAGGCCGTTGGCGCCCGACCCGATGGCGTCCTGCTTGAGCGCGAACCGCAGCAGTTTGGCCTTGGAGTTGGCGGCAGTAGTGGGCGCGGTGGCAATGGCAGCCATGGTCAGATCCTTTCGAGCGTGATGCTGTCGTCCCTGTGCCAGCGAAATTACGCAGGTCGACACCGCGCCGAATCTGTCATCGTGACGGTAGTGCCCAGTCACGGTCACCCGGTCGCACACTGGGCGGGCACCTGGCCTTCGCCGCAGCTGCCAGGCCGGAGCTATGATCCGCGTTCCGCTAGATTTCGGCCATGTTGTACGGGCGGGCTGCGGAGCAGGCTCAGGTGGATCGGCTGCTGGCGAACGCGCGTTCCGGGCGCAGTGGTGTATTGGTAATACGCGGCCAGCCGGGCATCGGGAAGACCGCGTTACTCGGCCACCTGACGGAGCGGGCCGCGGGGGTGCGGGTGCTCCACGGGGTCGGCATCGAGTCCGAGGCGGAGCTGCCGTATGCCGCCCTGCATCTGCTCCTGCGTCCCGAACTTCACCGGATCGACGTGCTGCCCGAGGCACAGGCGGCGGCGCTGCAGGGCGCGCTGGGGCTGGGCGCGGCGGCTCCGGAGAACCGGTTCCTCGTCGGGCTGGCTGTGCTCAGCCTGCTGGCCGAGGTCGCGGGCGACGGGGCGCTGCTCTGCCTGGTCGACGACGCGCAGTGGTTTGATCGGGCGTCCATCGACGCGCTGGTGTTCGCGGCGCGGCGGCTGGACGCGGAAGGCATCGCGCTGGTGTTCGCGGGCAGGGAGGAGTTCCACCCACAGGGGCTGCCCGAGCTGTGGCTGGACGGTGTGGACCGCGACGCCGCCGTCGCGCTGCTGGCCGAGTCGGCCAGGGATCTGGCGCCGAAGGTGCGCGACCGCGTCCTGGACGAGGCGGGCGGCAATCCCCTCGCGCTCATCGAGCTGCCGTCCACGCTCACCGCGGAGCAGCAGGCCGGGCAGCTGAACCCGTTCACCACGATTCCGGTCGCCAACCGAGTGCAGCAGGCCTTCCAGCAGCAGATCAGGGCGCTGCCCGGCACGGCTCAGGCCCTGCTCGCGGTGCTCGCCGCCGACGACACGGGCGACCTTGGCATCGTGCTGCGCGCCGCGGAGTCCTTCTCCGCCGGGCTGGCGGACCTGGAAGCGGCGGAGCAGGCCAAGCTGGTCACGGTGAACGGGGCCGCGGTGGCCTTCAGGCACCCACTCATCAGGGCCGCCGCCTACCAGAACATGCCGTTGACGTCGCGGCTGGCCGTACGGCGTGCGCTCGCCGAGGTGCTCGACGGCGGCGAGCACGCCGACCGCCGGGTCTGGCATCTGGCCGCGGCGACGACCACGCCTGACGAGGACGTGGCGCGCGAGCTGGAGCTGGCCGCGGAGCGGGCGCGCACCCGTTCCGGCTTTGCGGCCATGGCCGCGGCCTACGAGCGGGCCGCCGAACTCACCCCCGACACCGCCAAGCGGTCGGTACGGCTGGCCGCGGCGGCTGTAGCGGCCAGTGACGCGGGCCAGCCGACCCGGGCGGGCTCGCTGGCCGACCGGGCCAGCGAGGAGATCCAGGACCCGCTGGCCCTCGCTCACCTGATCCAGGTGCGCGCCCATCGGGAGTTCGAGCAGGGCAGCCAGGCCGCGGCCGGCGAGCTCATCATCACCGGCGCGGAGCGGGTCGCCAGGCTGGACGCCGAGCGGGCGGCCTACCTGATCGTGGAAGCGGTGCGCTGCGGATGGTACGCCGGTGACCCGGGCCTGGCGGAGCAGGCGGCAAGGCTGCTCAGGGCCCTGCCCGAGATCGGATCTCCACTGGTGAGCGGCGCGCTCGGGCTGGCCGCGCTGGTCAGCGGCGACCTGAAGAATGCGGTCACGCTCATGCAGGAGCTGGTACTCGCTCCGGATCTGTCCGCGCTCCAGGTGCCAGGCATGCTCTTCATGGCCCAGCTGTGCGCGCCCATCGGGCGCTACGGTCAGGGCGAGGCCGCCGCGGCGCGCGTCGAGGCCGAGTGCAGGGCCCACGACATGGGCGGCTGGCTGACCACCGCCGTGGAGACCCGGCTGCAGGCGCAGATGCTGCTCGGCAGGTATCGCGAGGCGGCGACCAAGCTGGAGGAGATCATCCCCGTGATCGGCGACCTGGGGCAGCGGAACGGAGCGGTCGCGCTCACCGCGCTGCTCGCCCTGGCGTGCGGCGAGCTGGGCGATGAGCAGGGTTGCCGGACGGCGGCCGCGGCCGTCATCGAACAGGCGGGAATGCGCGGGCTCCGCACGGCCGAGGCGGTCGCAGTGGCCGGGCTCGGGCGGCTGGAGCTCGCGCTGGGCCGTCCAAAGGCGTCGCTGGGGATCCTGGAGAGGATTTCGGCCGCCAACGCGCCGGTGTCCGTCTTCTTCGCCCCTGACCGGATCGAGGCCGCCGTCAAGGCCAGGGAGCCCGGGCGGGCGCGCGAGCCCCTGGCGTACTGCATGAACTGGGCGTCCAGCGTCGGCGTGCCGTCCGCCGACGCGGTCGTACTGCGCTGCCGCGCCCTCGTCGAGAACGACGAGGACCTGTACGAGGAGGCCATGCGAGCGCACGAGCAGGGCGAACAGCCACACGAGCAGGCCCGCACACGGCTGCTCTACGGCGAGTGGCTACGGCGGGCGCGCAAGCGTGCCGCCGCCCGCGCCCAGCTGCGCGCCGCCCTGGAGACCTTCGACCGGCTCGGCATGGTGCTGTGGGCCGAGCGCGCCCGCGCCGAGCTACGCGCCACCGGCGACGTCCCCGCGGCCCCGCGCCAAGCGGACGATCCGCTCAGCGTTCTCACCGCGCAGGAGAGGCAGGTGGTACGGCTGGCCGCCGCGGGCGCGTCCAACCGCGACATCGCGGCCCAGCTGTACCTCAGCCCGCGCACCGTCGGCTACCACCTCTACAAGGCCTTCCCCAAGCTGGGGATCTCCTCACGGGCGGAGCTGGCCGCGATCGCTACCTGAGCCTGCCGTACAGCTCGGTGATCTTGGCTTCGTCGGCGACGAGCGGCAGCTGGTCGAAGGTCAGGGTCCAGTCGCTCGAGATGCCACCGGTGTCGCCGACACGCTCGATGATGCCGAAGCTGACCGGGTCGGTCTGGCCCTCAGGCAGGAGCGTGCCGTGCCATTCCAGGTACGTCGCGCCGTTGACCTTGACGGCCTGGCCCGGCTGCAGCCGGACATCGCTGACCTGGTCGAAGAACCTCTTCAGGTAGGCGAGCTTGCCCTGCGTGGTGCGCAGCGTGCCGCCGTTCAGGCCAGGGGCGGACAGCGGCGCGCCGGTGAGCCGTTCCACCAGTGCCTTCGCGTCCTCGTCGTTCCATGCCTCGGCACGGGCGACGAGCTCATCGGGGCCGAGGACGGGCTTACGGCCCTGGTCGGGGGTGCTGCCGTCGGCGACGTCGGCGAACAGGTCGGGCAACTCGGGGTCGAGCGGCTTGAACCAGGTGTGCCGGTCGTAGTAGCGGCGGCCCTGGACGACCTTGCCGCCGTCGGTCAGTTGGACTCGGTAGACCGCAGGGTAGGCGACCTCGTGTCCCTTGATCGTGGCCTCGTTGTTCGCTTCGAACATTACGGCGGGACCGTTCACAGCGATGCGCGTGCCACGGAAGCGGAAGTCGGGGACCAGGCTGAGCGATCCGCTGATCGCCTTTCTGATGGCCTCCTCACCCTGGAGCAGTGGCGTGCTCGCCTTCGCCGGCTCCCACAGCGTCGCGTCCTTGGACCACATGTCGACGTAGGCACCCACCCGGTCGGGGGTGTTGACCTTGCCGAACTTGATTTGCCGCTTGATGAAGGTGCAGGCGTTGGGCGACACCCAGCCGCTGATGGAGGTGACCTCCGGTCGCGCCTCCGCGCAGCCCGCCGCTCTGTCCCAGCTTTCCCCGGTCGCCTGCGCCGGCCCCGTGATCGTGCAAAGCGCCAGCACCGCCCCGAGTGCGAGGCCCATCCCCGCAATCCGCGTCACCTTCATGACCTGCCCCTTTCGATGTTCTTTCAGGTGCCACCGAAATTAGGCCGATCCTCTTCGCGGCAAATCTGTCAACGTGACGGTAGTCAGACGCACCGCACCAGGTAGGTCATGGGAAGCGCCATCGGGTCTGGCTGTATTCGCCCTTGCGAAAGCCTTTCACGGGAAGGAGAGCCGGCGGCGAGCGATCAGGCCTTGGCCGGGGAGATGGCCCTTGCCCTCGGGGTGATCAAAGCCGCACTCGCCTACTTCGAAGCGGTTACTCCTCCAAGAAGTCGTCAGCCCGTCGGGCATGAGGCGGAAGGGTCACCCTGCATCGACCCCGTGCCGCCGATGCCGCAGTAGCCGTTCGGCACCTTGATCAGGTATTGCTGGTGGTAGCGATTCACCTCAGGCAATAAGTTCTCCCTCACCGCGCTCTGTGACTTCTCACTGGCTGCTGGCAGGTCGGCGCCTACACTTGGCAGCATGGACTTGGACAACGAAGGCTGGGCCGACATCGAGGAACCCCTCGACACGCCCGCGCTTCCACGGCATCTCGCCGCGCTCGTCGGCGCGCTACAAGGGCCGGCAGACCTCGGCGTCCACCATGACCGGTACCTCACCTATCCTCACCACGAGGAGTCCGACGGAGCGATCACCGCGTGATCCTCTGCGACACGGGACCCCTCGTCGCGGCATTCAACAGGGCCGACAAGGACCACGTTCGCTGCGTCCGGTTTCTCGCACAGAACTGGACCAAACTCGTCGTACCGTCGCTCGCGGTGACAGAGATCTGTCACCTGCTCTCTGATCCGGTGCGTCGCGGCAGCCCCACTCTTGCAGCCGAGTTCTGCGCCGCCATCGCCGACGACGAGCTTCGCGTGATCGAGGTGACACCTCACGACTACCGGCGGATGTCCGAACTGCTCTCGGCCTACGCCTCGCTCCGCCTCCAAGCCGTCGACGCCTGCGTTATAGCCCTGGCCGAACGCTTCGACCTTCGCGAAGTCGCCACGCTGGATCAGCGGGACTATCTCGTCGTTGCCCCTCGTCACCTTCCTAAGGGGCAACGACTCACCATCCTGCCCGGCGACTGATTAGCTCTCACTCGTCGGCAGGCCGACTGGGCAGCTCACGCCGGTGCCAACGAGCGTGTATCTATGTGACCCATGCGTAGAGCTGCGATCTACTGCCGGATCAGCCAGGACCGCGCGGGCGCCGGGCTCGGCGTCGCTCGCCAGGAAGCCGACTGCCGAGCGCTGGCCGGACGCCGAGAATGGCAGGTCATCGACCTCTACTCCGACAACGACGTCAGCGCCTACTCCGGAAGCCCCCGCCCGGCATGGCAACGACTTCTCGGCGACATCGAGGCCGGAACCGTCGACGCCATCGTGTGCTGGCATGTCGACAGGCTGACACGATCCCCGCGCGAGCTGGAAGACGTCATCGACCTGGCCGACCGGCGCGGCATCGAACTCGCCACGGTCACCGGGGAAATCGACCTGGCCACACCCACCGGGCGACTGATCGCGCGCATGCTCGGGGCAGCAGCCCGCCACGAGGCGGAGCACAAGGCCGAACGACAAAAGCGCCAGCGACGCCAGAACGCCGAGGCGGGCAAGGTCTCCGGCGGCGGGATGCGCCCTTACGGCTACGCGGAGGACCGCATCACCGTCATCGACGATGAGGCCGACATCATCCGCGAGGCCGCCCGGCGCGTGCTGGCCGGCGAATCCTTGGCGAGCGTGTGCAAGGACTTCCAGCGGCGGGACGTGAAGACCCCTTCCGGGCGTCACTGGGTCCCGACGACGCTGCGGCGTCTACTCGCCTCAGCTCGCATCAGTGGGCGAAGGGGACACATTCCACGCAGCAGCTTCCAGACCACCCGCCCCTTGCTGGGTGAGATCGTCGCCGACGCCGTCTGGCCCGCGATCATCACTCCCGTCGACTCCGACCGGCTGCGCGCATTACTCAGCGATTCCACCCGTGACTACCGCCGCCAGGCCGCCACCGGGCGCACCTACCTCCTGTCCGGGATCCTACGCTGCGGCCGTTGCGGGCACCGGATGAACGGCCGCCCCCGCGCAGGAGTCCCCCGCTATGTGTGTCCGAACGTTCCCGGCAGCGGCTCATGCGGCGGTGTCGCCACCAACGCCGCCCGTACCGACGACTACGTCCGCGACATGCTGCTGACCGCGCTCGACTCTCCTGCCCTCGCCGAACGCATTCACCATGACGGCGGCGATGACGACAACCTCGCCGACGCCGTACGCGCTGACGAGGAACTGCTGGAAGAACTCGCCCAAGCCTGGGCCAGCCGTGAAATCAGCCGCAAGGAATGGATGGCCGCCCGCGCCCCGATCGAACTGCGACTGGACAAGAACCGCGCCCAGCTGGCGAGCCTGTCGCGCACCTCGCCCCTGATCCCCTTCATCGGCACCGCTCAGGAGATGCTCACCCGGTGGGAGGCCATGAACGTCTCCCAGCAACGCGCGATCGTCGCCGCGGTCCTCCGCACCATCACCGTCGCGCCCGCCGACCCGCGCAAGAAGTGGGACCCCGACAGGTTCACCTTCGACTGGCTCGCTTAGGCCACCTGGCGCAGGTGTTCCAGCCCGTCCTCACCAACGAGCCGGAACACCGACGCCACCCGTTCCAACACCGCCAGATCCTCAACCACTGGCGGCAGCCCCTGAGCCGCCCGAGATGCCGCCACTCGCGCCCGCATCTCGTCATTCACTCACCCCGACCGGCGCCCGCACTCGCCGCCACCACACGGCGCCGCTCTACCGGATCCTCCCCTCGCTGCATACGCTGCCTCCCTTCTCCTCCCCTCTGTCAATGGACAGGATCAAGGGTGCAGCCAGCAGCAAGGTCAAGGGGACCACCCGATGGGACGCCGTCAAGACGTCCTAGAAATCCCTCCGAGGAGCAAGTCGTCCCCAGCGCGGCGTCTTACCTTCAGTGAGACGAAGAAAGATCTCGTTGGTCGCCGGGCCAGAGCCACAGCGAGGGCTGTAGCTCCCGATACTGCTCGGCGTAGTCCGGGTGCCAGGGGAACCGGCCATCGGGGTCAGGCCACACCACCTCCAGCACCGGAAATGGTGGACGCCGATAGAACGCGATCGCCTGCCCGAAAAACTCTCGATACCACCGCAAGTCGACTTGCTTGAGGACGACCGAGTGCCGCGCGATGAGGTCATGCCGCTCCTGCTCCGCTTCGACAGGCTCCCCGTAGCGACACCGTCTCCGAGGCGGTTCAGCAGCTCGTGCATGAGATGGATGTCCAGACCGAACATGGTTAGTTCGGGCGACCGGTAGGTGTGCCACAGGCCGACGGTGTAGGCGAAGCCGGGCCCCAGATCGTCCTCCGGAATCATCGTCACGCTCCAGCCGCGACTCCGGACGTGCTCCACAGTGTGCCGATCCATGACATCCCACTCATCGCGGTCCCCGTAGTCATGGCAGACGATGCAGCGACAACCCGGACCATCAGTAGACATAGGCCGTAGCGTACGGACTCCGCGATCAGCGAGCAGCCGGCCTCTGGCCGCTGCTACGGCGATGTTCGGCCTCGCCCCCAAGATCGAAAGCTACTTTTCTTCTCGCTATCAAGGGCGGCCCGCTCTGCGGCCCGCCGGGCGCCCCGGTCTCCAAGCGTGCCCGGCTGCGGCTCTTCGGCCGGTCCGGGCACGCACCGCCCGCGCGCCCTTCAACCAGCAGCACGGCTACCAAACCGACACAAGCGCTCATCTGGTGTCGTCGTATGGGTGCGGCTCGCCGCTGGCCACGGCGATCGATCACGTCGAAATTTGTCGAGTCCAGGCGGGGTTGCGCCTCGTTGAACTTGCCCTCGCCGGAATGGCTCCCGGCCAGGTTCCCGTCATCAAGGCTCGGGCCGTCGGACCTATCCAGGTTGCGATCGCGCTGTGGCTGGTCACTGTGCAGGGTTAAGGGCGATCGAAGGTCCGGGGCTTCGTGCCTCAGCCCCGGCCCGCCGCACTCAGAGGGTGCGAAGCCTGCCGGGCACAGTAGGGCCTTCCAGATATTCGAGCATGGCATGGATGGTTCGAACCAGAAACTTCATTAGTCTCATCGAGCGTTCCAGAGCCCGAATCGCAAGTGTTATGCCGCTCCCAAAATCGCTCTTATCAATTTAGGGGAGGATGGAAAATCTATACAAGCCCGAGAACCCACAAGCGAAAACCGTATCGGGATGGAGAATTTTCACATCTCGCATATTGGCCGCAAGGCGCACCGCTGCAACGCATCTGCTTGCGCCGCCGAGGTCCCACAAACGCACTGTCCCATCGTCCGAGGTACTGGCCAGCCACGATCCGTCGGGGGCAATGGCTACCCCACGCACCCACCCGGTGTGGCCTTGCAGAACCGCACGCTGGCTGCCGTCTGCATTCCAAAGGCGCACTGTTTCGTCAGCTGAGCCGCTGGCTAGCCAGGAGTCGTCGGGGGCAATCGCCACTGCATACACCGAGTT